>JBCDEK010000073.1:0-16881 GCA_039179785.1 Pseudomonadota bacterium
CGCGCAGCCATCAACTTCTACGTGGACCTGCTGGGCAACTACGGCCCTCCCGGTTCGGAAGGCAACTCGTTCAACGAGATCCTCGCCCTCTATAACGAAGGCAAGTGCGGCATGTGGATTGACGCCACAATCGCGGCATCCTTCCTGGAAGTTGACGGCGTTGCATACGCCCAGTCGCCTAACGCCGGTAACCCGGTGGGTGCGAACTGGCTGTGGGCATGGGCCATGGCCGTGCCAGCAGGCACAGAAAACGCAGAAGAGGCAAAAGCCTTCATCGAGTGGGCAACGTCCAAAGACTACGTGCAGGCCGTGGGCAACCACCCCGACTTCGGCTGGGGCAAGGTCCCAACGGGTCAGCGTGCATCTACATACGCTCTGCCTGAGTTCCAGGCCGCTGCAGGCTTCGCCGCTGCCGAACTGGCTGCGATCGAATCTGCGGCTCCTGAAGCGACTGATCTGAAGCCTTACGTGGGCGTTCAGTTCGCAGCGATCCCCGAATTCCCCGAAGTGGGTTCGGCCGTTGCTCAGGAAATGGCCGCTGCACTGTCCGGCGCTAAGTCGGTTGATGAAGCTCTGGAAGCGTCGCAAGCCGCTGCCGCAGCAATCATGACCGAAGCGGGCTACTAAGTCTGGTTGGAAGGCCCGGATATCTACCGGGCCTTCCACATCCTGCGTCCTTTAAGACCTAATTGGCCATTCAAGCAGACGCATCAAAACCGATACATTTGATTTTAACGCGCATGGCGAGCACACACGCTCGCGAGGGAAATAGGGTTATGTCTGACAGAAAGCTTCCCCGCCTCCTGCAATCACCGGCCGTCATTCTGCTGCTGATCTGGATGCTCATCCCCCTCAGCATGACGCTCTACTTCTCGTTCATCCGTTACGTGCTGAACAACCTGCGTCGCCCGGAATGGACGACACCCTCCATCAGCAACTGGCGTGGCTTCGGGAACTACGAGTTTGTTCTGAACTCCAAGGACTTCCTCTTTGCGATCCAGAACAGCCTTTTCATCGTTGGCAGCATTCTGTTCCTGACCGTAACATTGGGCGTGTTGATCGCCGTTTTGATCAACAAGGCTTTTCCGGGCCAAGGCATCGTTCGGGTCCTCCTGATTTCGCCTTTCTTCGTCATGCCCGCTGTGAACGCGGTTCTATGGATCAACATGATCCTTGATCCGGTACTGGGGCTGCAAGGGATCGCGGTTGAGGGCATCAACAACCTGATCGGGTCGCTGCAAGGTGCGCCTAGTGTCGGCTGGTTCTTTTCGCTCTGGCCTGAACTTGAACCGATTTCGTTCCGTGCCACGCAGACCTCGGCCTATGCCGTCATCATCATGGTCACATGGCAGTGGACACCGTTTGCCGTCCTGATCTTCATGACGTCACTGCAATCCGAAGACCAGCAACAGAAAGAGGCCGCCATTCTGGACGGGGCAAGCACCTGGTCGCAGTTCCGGTTCCTGACGCTTCCGCATCTTGGTCGCCCGATCGCGATTGTGGTGATGATCCAGGCAATTTTCCACCTGTCGCTCTACGCCGAGATCGAGATTGTCAGCCGCGGCAACGGCAACAAGAACCTGCCTTATCTGATCGGTGAATTTGCCAACAACAACATTGGTGCTGCCAGCGCCACCGGCATCTTCGCAGTCATCCTGGCCAACATCGTCGCCATCTTCCTTCTGCGGATGATCGGCAAGACATTGATGGAGTAGACCAATGGCAATCGTCGCAAATGACACAAAGTTCAGCATCTACGGTCGGCCTATCCTGGCATGGGTCGTGGGCCTGCTGTTCTTCTTCCCGATCTTCTGGCTGGTGTTTACCAGCTTCAAGACAGACGCTGATGCGGTCAAACCCGAGCACCTGCTGTTCTTCACGCCGACGCTCGATAACTACCTGAATATGACCGAGAACTACGACTACTGGCGCTTTGCCACCAACTCGATCATCACCTCGGTCTTTGCCACGGTCTTTGCGCTGGCAGTGGGCATTCCCTGCGCCTATGCCATGGCCTTCAACCCGACCCGCGCGACCAAAGACGTGCTGATGTGGATGTTGTCGACCAAGATGCTGCCCGCTGCGGCCGTCCTTTATCCGATGACATTTCTGACCAAGAGCCTGGGCCTCTTTGACACCCACTTCATGGTCATCGTGGTGTTGATGCTGATCAACCTGCCCATCGTGATCTGGATGCTCTTCACCTACTTCAAAGAGATCCCCAAAGAGATCATCGAAGCAGGTCAAATGGATGGCGTGAACACCTGGGGCGAGATTCGGGAAATCCTGATCCCGTTGGCTTGGGGTGGTATCGCCTCGACCGCCCTGCTTTGCTTCATCTTCTGCTGGAACGAGGCCTACTGGACCGTCCGGCTGACCACCACAGAAGCCGCGACGCTGTCGAAACTCATCGAAGGCAATCGCGCACCGGAGGGGCTGTTCTTTGGCCGCCTATCAGCCGTGTCCGCCGCCGCCGTTGGCCCTATCGTGGTGTTGGGCTGGTTCTGTCAGAAGCAATTGGTCCAAGGTCTCACCTTCGGCGCCGTCAAATAGCAAAGCCCCGCGCTCAAGTCGCAAAGCGGTCGCGCATAAAAGGACAATATCATGGGACAAATCGTACTTGATAAAGTGACCAAGAGCTTTGGCGAGACCCAAGTGATCCCGCCTTTGGACCTGACCATCGAAGACGGCGAATTTGCCGTGTTCGTCGGCCCCTCGGGCTGTGGCAAGTCCACCCTTCTGCGCCTGATTGCAGGGCTGGAGGACACGACATCCGGCAAGGTGCTGATCGACGACGAGGATGTGACGCAGGTGTCGCCCTCCAAGCGCGGTCTGTCCATGGTGTTCCAGACCTACGCTTTGTATCCGCACATGACAGTGCGCAAGAACATCGCCTTTCCCATGCGGATGGCAGGCGTCAGCGAGGAAGAACAGGAAAAGCGGATCAATGCGGCAGCGGCGTCGCTGAACCTGACGGATTACCTGGACCGCAAACCGGGCCAGTTGTCGGGCGGTCAGCGCCAGCGTGTCGCCATTGGCCGCGCTATTGTGCGTGATCCGTCGGCGTTCCTATTTGACGAACCGCTCTCGAACCTTGATGCCGCGCTGCGTGTCGGCATGCGTCTTGAGATCACCGAGATGCACAAGCGGATGGGTACAACGATGATTTACGTGACCCACGATCAGGTCGAAGCCATGACCATGGCGGACAAGATCGTCGTGCTTCAGGCAGGTGTGATCGAACAGGTGGGCAGCCCCTTGGAACTCTACCACAGACCCCAGAACAAGTTCGTGGCCGGTTTCATCGGCAGCCCCAGGATGAACCTGATTGAAGGGGACGAGGCACAAAAGCGCAGCGCGCACACCATCGGTGTACGCCCCGAGCATCTGAGCGTCTCCACGACCGAAGGCCTGTGGCAGGGCACCGTCGGCGTGGCCGAACATCTGGGGTCTGACACCTTTGTCCACATCCATGGCATCCCCGGCTGCGATCCGATGACTGTTCGGGCGGCAGGGAACGTCGACGTGTCCCATGGCGACACCGTGTACCTGACCCCGGACGAGGCGCTGATCCACAAGTTCGACGACAAGGGGCTGCGGATCGAATGACCCGCCTAGCTGGCAAAACGGCCCTGATCACCGGGGCCGCGCGCGGCATCGGGCTGGCCTTTGCCCAAGCCTATGTGCGCGAAGGGGCCCGGGTGGCGATTGCGGATATCAACATCGCCCGCGCCCGTGAGGCAGCATCGCAAATCGGTGCGCAGGCCATAGCCGTCGAGATGGACGTGACCCGCCAGGACAGCATCGACAACGCAATTGCCGAAGTCGCCAACGCCTTTGACCAGATCGACATCCTGATCAACAACGCTGCCCTGTTTTCTGCCGCACCGATCGTCGAGATTGACCGCGAGGATTTCGACCGCCTGTTCGACATCAACGTCAAAGGCACCCTATTCACCATGCAGGCCGTGGCCCGCCATATGATCGACACGGGGACCAAGGGGGCGATCATCAACATGGCAAGTCAGGCCGGACGGCGGGGGGAGGCCTTGGTTGCCGTCTATTGCGCGACCAAGGCCGCCGTTATCTCGCTGACGCAATCTGCGGGACTGAACCTGATTCAGCACGGTATCAATGTGAACGCCATCGCCCCGGGCGTGGTGGATGGAGAGCACTGGGACGGGGTCGACGCGTTCTTTGCAAAATACGAAGGCAAAGCCCCGGGTCAGAAGAAGAAAGAAGTGGGCAACGCGGTGCCCTATGGACGCATGGGCACGGCCGAGGACCTCACCGGTATGGCCGTGTTTCTGGCAAGCGACGAGGCCGAGTACATCGTCGCGCAAACCTACAACGTTGATGGCGGACAATGGATGAGCTGATGGCAGATGGTTCGAAGCAACACCAGGCCGTGCCCCTGTCGGATGCGGCTTTA
The DNA here is from genome assembly GCA_039179785.1 of Pseudomonadota bacterium. Lineage (GTDB taxonomy): Bacteria > Pseudomonadota > Alphaproteobacteria > Rhodobacterales > Rhodobacteraceae > Tateyamaria. The sequence goes on from JBCDEK010000073.1 coordinate 4,433, forward strand.
ACAACGCTGCCCCGCAGCACACTCCGTCCGACGTATGATCGCACACACCTGACGCCCGGGATCGTACATATCGGCGTCGGCAACTTTCACCGCGGCCACCAGGCTTGGTACCTGCACCGATTGATGGAGATGGGCCTCGCCCACGACTGGGCCATCATCGGCGCCGGTGTGCGGGCGGGTGACGCGGTGATGCGGGAAAAACTGCTGGCGCAGGACTGCCTTACCACGCTAATCGAACTTGACCCCAAGGGCAGCTCGGCCGAGGTCATCGGCTCGATGATCGACTTCCTGCCGGTTGAACCGGACAACGCCGCACTCGTTGCTCAGATGTCGTCACCCGACATCAGGATTGTCGCTTTGACCGTTACCGAGGGGGGCTATTACGTCGATGCAAAGACGGGTGGGCTCGACCTGTCGCACCCCGACATCCAGCACGACGTCGCACATCCCGACACACCGGGCACCGCCTTTGGCGCGATGGTCGCCGCGCTGGCCCAGCGCAAGGCCGCGGGAATGGGACCGTTCACCAGCCAAAGCTGTGACAACCTGCAAGGCAACGGGGACATTTTGCGTCGCGTTATCGTGTCCCTTGCCCGCGCGACAGATGCGGAACTTGCCAACTGGATCGAAAAGAACGCCACATTTCCCAACTCGATGGTTGATTGCATCGTGCCCGCTACAGGCCCGAACGAAATAGCGCTTGCCGCCCAGTTCGGCATCGCGGATGCAGCCCCTGTGACCCACGAAAACTTCCGCCAATGGGTGATCGAAGATGCATTTTGCGCGGGCCGCCCCGACTGGGACAAGGTGGGCGCCACCTTTACCGATCAGGTGCACGCCTATGAGGCGATGAAGATACGCATGCTGAACGCGGGGCATCAGGTGCTTGCCAATGCGGGGGAGCTGCTGGCGCTTCCGACCATCGCCGACTGCATGTCTCATCCCGGTATACGCGCCTTCTTCCGCAAGGTGCAGACGCAGGAAATTGCACCCTATGTCGCGCCGGTGCCAGAGTTTTCTCCTGCAGAATATGTCGACCTGATCGAAAGCCGCTTTTCAAATCCTGAAATCCGCGACACGACGCGGCGGGTCGCGTTCGATGGCTCGTCGCGCCACACAGGCTTTGTGCTGCCGATCTTGCGCGATGCCATCGCAGCAGGTGGGACAGTGGCGGGCCTCAGCCTGGTCGAAGCGCTGTGGGCCCGGATGTGCGCAGGAACACGCGAGGATGGCAGCGCCATCGACGCGAATGATCCGCATTGGGACACGCTGGTGGCAGCAGCGCTAACAGCTCGTGACAAACCGCAAGCCTGGCTGGACCAAAGCCAGTATTATCAGGAGCTTGCGGATGCCCCAGCCTTTACCGAGGCATTCGCCGATTGGCTGCGGTTGATCTGGGCCGACGGCACCGAAGCGGCGCTCAGGGCCTACTTGGGCGGCGGCAGCTAAAGCCTATCGGCTACTTCAGAAGCGCCCTCGCCTGCTCTGCGGTCAGCGGCGCTGGCCGCTCGCATGTTGTGCTGAGCGTCACCATTTCTCCTTGTTCACCAGCGGCCAAGACTGCGGTCATCACATCCACGGCGTGCAGGGCCAGCTCCAGCGCACAGCGATGCGGACGCCCCTTGTTCATCGCCGCCGCCATCTCGGCCAACCCGGCGGTCCTGTAGTTAGCCTTGGCAACACCGTTGTTATCCTGATTGGGAACGCCAAACGGGTGGCTGTCGGTATCGAGTACCTCGACCTCTCCATCCTGGTCAGCAATCTCCACCTCCCCCGAAAACCAGTTAGGATCAGGTAAAAACATGCTGCCCTTGGTGCCATAAAGCTCCATATGCCCATGCCGATGCACCCACACGTCCCACGATGTCGACAGCGTAATGGTGGCACCCGCCTCAAACTCCAGCAGCGCGTGGATGTTCGTCGGCGTCTTGACCAGGATAACCTCGCCCTTTCTCGGCTTTGACGAAATGGTCCGCGTCGCAGACGGTGTTGAGGTCAGCGCGCCGACACGGCGCACCGGGCCAAGAAGTTGGATCAGGTTCGTCACATAGTAAGGTCCGATATCCAGCATTGGCCCGGCGCCCGGCAGGAAAAAGAAGTCTGGGTTGGGGTGCCAGTGCTCCATCCCGTGGTTCATGACGTGGGCCGTTCCGGCCACCACGTCACCAATCCGCCCGCTATCCAGCGCCGCACGCGCGGCCTGATGCGCGCCGCCCAAAAATGTGTCGGGCGCGGAACCAACCCGCAGGTTTTGCGAAGTGGCAAGATCGCGCAAAACCTCGCCCTGCTCTTGGCTCAGGACGATGGGCTTTTCGGAATAGGCGTGCTTGCCCGCGTCAAGGATCGACCGGGTCACCTCAAAATGCGCGTCCGGGATGGTCAGGTTTAAAACGATGTCGATGTCATCCGCACGAAGCAACCCGTCGACCGTGTCTGCCCGCACGTCAAAGGCTTTTGCCTGCGCCTGCGCGGCGGCTGGGTTCACATCGGCCACCGCGCGCACCTCCAGCCCTTTGAACAGCGGTGCCAACCGCAGGTATGCGGTCGAAATATTGCCGCAGCCGATGATGCCAATGCCTTGCATGGGTGTCTCCTTCAAAAGCTTTCGACAGCGTCAAATGCGCGGCTGGCAAATCGCCGATGGTCGCTGGGTTTGTCATGCTCGGTCACGAAGTAACGCGTGCCCGCCTGTTTGAGCGCGTTGAAGAGGTTCGGCCAGTCCATCGTTCCGTGGCCCACATCCGCCCAACCATCTTCATCCGCACAGTCCCCCTCGGGCGCGATGTCCTTGAGGTGCGCAATCGCAATGCGCGCTCCGTATTTGTCAATAGGGGCCATAGGATCAGCGGCGGCTCGCACCGCCCATGCCACGTCATATTCAAACGCAACAGATGGAGCAGCGTCCAGGATGAGATCCATCGGCAAGGACCCGTCATCCAAGGGTCGAAACTCAAAATCATGGTTGTGATAAGCCAGCGACAGATCCGATTGCCCCAGAGCGCCAGCCACCGACTCAAGCCGTGCGCCATACCCCCGCCAGCCGGCGGCATCGCTCGGGCGGTCATCCGGCATGATGAACGGGACCACGATCGTCTCGACGCCAAATCTCTGCGCAATGTCGACCACCGCGGCTGGGACCGCCTCACACATGTCCAGCCCCACATGGCAGGTCGGCATGGTCAGTTCAGTCTCGGCCAACCCCTGCTCCAGCGCGTCCATCGCCGCCCCGTCGCCCACCAAAGCGCCGTACCCTTCAACATGCGTATAGCCGATATCAGCAAGCATCCTCAGCGTGTCCGTGAGTGGTGGAAAAAGCCGGGAACTGTAGAGTTGGTAGGACAATGCGGTCATGTCGGACCCTTTCAGATGTCGTGGGTGGCAGAATGAAGATCGCGGATGGTGAATGCGGGGGCGACCTGTGGGTCGCTTGGAGCAAAGCGGATGGTCACGGGCCGCCCCGGCACCAAGTCAATCGCGTTGTCGCTAAAGCGTCCAGGGTGATCGGCCTCCATCGCGACAAAGAGCGCAAGGTTCTGGGCACTCAGTGTGATGGCCCACGTCTCCCTTTCGCGTACAATCTCCGTTGTTATGCCAGCAGGCTGCAAGTCATAGGTCTTGTAAGGGCGCGGGGCGAAGTGATCGGTCTGAACCGGACCGTCGTCGACGGACCAATCGAACATCAATATCTCGCCATCCAGCAGCGCATCCGCCAGAACCGATACCCCCAAAACCGCCCGCTCGGTCGGCGCAATTACTTTCGCGGTCTGCAGCGCGCGTCGCTCACCCGTCATCGACACCGCAAAGACATCCAACCGCACCGACGCTGCGTTTGTCCCATCGTTGACCACGCGCAGGTCTATCCCACGTTCGGTCGGAACCGCCGCCACGATGACGTCCGCATAGAAGCGACGCGCCGCGTGGTGCAACAGCTTCCAACCGCCTCCGTGATCCAGGCTGGACCACGAACAGACCGGCCATGTGTCGTTCAACTGCCAGTACAGCGCACCCATACAGTGCGGCTTGAGGCTGCGCCAATGCGTGACGGCCGTTTTGATAGCCAGAGCCTGCTGCACCTGGCTGAGATAGACAAAGTTCTCGAACCCCACCGGAAAACGGAAGTAGCGGAACATCGTCTCGGCAATCCGCGCATTGCCACCCGCATTCTTCTGGTGGCTCTCCATCACCGGGGACGCAATGTTGAAATCGGCGGGGTCCGCAAAGCGCCGGATCACGTCCATAGAGGGGTAGGACTGAAACCCGAACTCCGAACAAAACCGCGGGGCAATTTCGCGATAATGCTCGAAATCGCGCCCTTCGTGCCAAACGGACCAAAAGTGCATGTCGCCGGAACTGTCGTCATGCCAGTCGCCGCAGAAACGCATCGGGCCGGGCGACGGGCTCGACGGCCACCAGATGGCACCCGGTACTGTGTCCTTCAGCGCGGTTTCGATGGTGCGATTCAGCCGGTCATAGGCCACCAAATAGCGGTCGCGGTCCGTCCGGCTTTCCTCGTACCATGTGAGCGCGCCCAGCAATTCATTGTCGCCGCACCAGAGCGCGATACAGGCGTGGTGGTTCAACCGCGCCACCTGTTCGCGCACTTCCGCATCAATCTCGTCCAGAAACGCATCACCCGCCGGATACAGGTGGCAGGCGAACATGAAATCATGCCAGACCAGCAAACCCATGTCATCGCAAAGGTCATAAAACCAGTCCGGCTCGTATCGCCCCCCACCCCAGATACGGATCATGTTCATATTCGCGTCGACCGCCGATTGCAGCAGATCGCGGCAGACCTCAGGTGTGATGGCCGACGGCAAAGCATCGCCCGGGATCCAGTTGGCCCCTTTCATGAACACAGGCCGCCCGTTGACATGCAGGACAAAGCCGGTGCCTGCCTCGTCCTGCACGGTCACAAGCGCAATGTCGCGCAGCCCGATCCGGCGCGTCGCTTGGATATCACCCACCGAAACGGTCAAATCGTGTAAGGGCTGCGCACCCTGCCCCGACGGCCACCACAATTGCGGATCATCAATATCCAACACGACGCGCGCCACCCCGGCACGAACGCTGGCCTTCGCCTCAATGCCGCACAACGCAACCTGCACGGCTGCGCCATCTGCGACCCCCTCGGTCTTTGCAGTGACCCGCACCTGAACGCGACCTGCGCTATGGTCCTGCGCGAGAATCACATCCGCGATGCGTGGCCCCGCGGCTTCCAACCGGATATCGCCATAAAGCCCAAAAGGGGCCAGCGCGATATTCCAGTCCCAGCCAAAATCACATTCCGGCTTGCGCAGCATATTCCCATGTGGGATCGGGCAATTGTCGACCTGATAAGGCACCGGGACGGGTTGCGCTTTGGCCCGATGCAAGGCCTCGCGGGGGGCAGATCGGAAATGAAGGGTGATGACGTTTTCACCCAGCATCAAAGCCTCTGACACATCCACCCGGTGCGCGCGAAACATGCTGTCAGTGCTCAGCACCGTCTGCCCGTTCAGGGATATATCGGCCACAGTGTCCAGCATCGACAGGACCAGCACCATGTCACGCGCCGTGGCTCGGAAGGTGCGGGTCAACAACCAATCCCGCTCGGCGATCCAGCGCAAACCATATTCGTTTTGGCCCCAATAGGGATCAGGAATGACCCCCGCATCCCGAAGCGCGCTGATGCAATCGCCGGGCAACATCATCGGCGCGGTGTATTGCCCCGTCTCGTCCGAAAGGTGCCATTGGCCGCTCAGGTCCAGCATCCGCGTTCAGAGCCTTCTTTCAGACGATGTGTCGAAAAGCGACGCGCGGGACGGATCAAACCCGATCTGGATGCGGTCGCTGGTCGAAACGGCTGCCTGCCCATCCATACGAATGCGCAGGGGCATACCAGCCAGCGTGGCCCAGGCCAGCGTGTCAGACCCCATAGGCTCCACGATGTCTATGGTCACTTCCGCCGTGACCGGCAGGTCCCGAGCGGCCTCTCCTGACACAATGTGTTCCGGCCGAATGCCAAGCCAGGCTGCGCCGCGCGCTCCTGCATCCTGAAACGCATATCCCGCCAGCGAAAAGCGCTCCCCCCCGGTCACAAACACGCCTTCCTCGATGTCGCCTTCAAAAAAGTTGATCTCCGGGCTGCCGATAAAGCCCGCGACGTATTTGTTTTGCGGGCGATTGTAGATTTCGGTTGGGGTGTCGAGTTGCTGGATGATCCCGCCTTTCATGATCGCGATCCGGTCCGCCAAAGTCATCGCCTCGACCTGATCATGCGTCACGTAAATCATGGTGTTTTTCAGGCTGTGATGCAGGCGCTTGATCTCGACCCGCAAATCGGCGCGCAGCTTGGCATCGAGGTTCGACAGCGGCTCGTCGAACAGAAAGACATCCACGTCGCGCACAAGCGCACGCCCGATGGCAACACGCTGACGTTGCCCTCCTGACAGAGCGGCGGGCTTGCGCTGCAAAAGCGGTTCAATCTGAAGGATTTCGGCAGCTCGCGCGACGCGGTTCCTGATTTCGTCTTTCGCCATCCGCGCGTTTTTCAGGCCAAAGGACAGGTTCCCCTCGACCGTCATCTGCGGATAAAGCGCATAGGATTGGAACACCATACCGATGCCCCGTCCCGACGGCTCTTCCCACGTCACATTACGATCGTTGATATGGATCTCGCCGTCAGTCACGTCGAGCAACCCCGCAATGCAGTTGAGCAAGGTGGATTTCCCACAGCCCGAAGCGCCCAGCAGCACCAGAAACTCGCCCTCGGGGATGTCGATGTTGAGGTTGTCCAGCACCTTCAGCGCGCCGAATTTCAAGGTTAGGTCTTTGACAAGAACAGAAGTCATGGTTCAGCCTTTCACCGCGCCCGCGGCGATGCCCCGGACAAACAGCTTGCCGGAAGCGAAATAGATGATGAGAGGAACAAGACCGGTCAGCAGCGTGGCGGCCATGTTGACGTTGTATTCCTTAATGCCCTGCACCGAGTTGACGATGTTGTTCAGCTGCACCGTCATCGGGTAATCGGCGGGCTTGGTGTAGATCACGCCAAACAGGAAATCGTTCCAGATGCCCGTGACCTGCAGGATGACCGCCACCACGAAGATGGGCAACGACATGGGCAGCATGATGCGGAAATAGATGCCCCAGAACCCTGCCCCGTCCACACGAGCGGCCTTGAACAACTCCTCGGGGACCGAGGTGAAGTAATTGCGGAACAGCAGCGTCAGGATCGGCATCCCAAACACAGTATGCACCAGCACCAGACCCCAGACATTCCCATAAAGCCCAAGTTCGCGCAGGATGATCACCAGCGGATAGAGCATGACCTGATAGGGGATGAAGGCCCCCACGATCAGAATGGTAAAGAACACCTCCGACCCTCTGAACTTCCAATTCGCCAGCGCGTAACCGTTCACCGATGCAATCGCGATGGACAGGATCACCGAGGGGATCAGGATCTGGACCGAATTCCAGAACCCCCGGCTCAACCCCTCGCAATTGATGCCGGTGCACGCTTCGGCCCAAGCTTTGACCCATGGTTGATAGGTCACCTCGACCGGAGGGGCGAATATGTTGCCCAACCGGATTTCCGGCATGCCTTTAAGCGAGGTCACGATCATCACATAGAGTGGCAAGGCGTAGTACGCGGCCACGACAATCAGCGTGCCGTAGAGCATGATGTTCGTGCGCGAAAAACGGCGACGGGGCTTAGGCCCGCGTGGATTCACTGCATCAACCACGTTTCTTGCCCCCGAATTCAAGGTAGGCCCACGGGATCAGAATGATCACCACGCTAAGCAGCATCATGGTCGACGCAGCAAAGCCTTGGCCCAGGTTCTGGGCGCGGAACATGTAGTTGATTACGTATTTCGCAGGCACCTCCGACGCGATGCCCGGCCCACCGTTGGTCTGTGCCACAACCAGATCGTAAATCTTGATGATACCAGACGCGATCAGCACGAGCGCCGTGATGAACACGGGCCGCATCATGGGAATGACAATGCGGATATAGGTTTTCACGGTCCCAATCCCGTCGACCCGCGCGGCTTTCCAAATCTCCTGATCAATCCCGCGCAGACCCGCCAGCATGATGCACATGATCAGCCCCGTGCCCTGCCACAGCCCCGCGATCAGAATGCCATAGATCACGATGTCGGGGTCATTGAGCGGGTTGAAGGTGAAACTCTCCCACCCCATCGACCGCACCACATTCTGCACCCCCAGATCAGGGTTCAAAATCCACTGCCACGCCAACCCTGTCACCACGAAACTGAGCGCAAAGGGATACAGGAAGATCGTCCGAAATACATCCTCCCCCCTGATCTTGCGATCCAGCAGCGCGGCCAAAGTGAACCCAATGACCAACGTGAAGATCATCGAGAAAAAGCCATAGACCGCCAGGTTCTCGATCGAGATCAACCAGCGCCGCGTGCTCCACAGCCGTTCGTATTGGTCAAGGCCCACAAAGTTCAGCTTCGGCAGCAGCTTGGACGAGGTGAAGGAATACAGCACTGTCCAAGCCGTGCCGCCGACAAAGACAACCAGCGCCGTCAGCACCATCGGCACGGATGCGATCTTGGCCGACAGGTTGCGGAACAGGCCCGAAGGCTTCCGCGCTTTAGAGGAAGAAGACATGGCTCACCCCATCACACGCCACACTGCACCTGCCCGGTGCCACTCAACACCGGGCAGGCGACTGGGAGGCGCGCCTTAGTCAGCAGACGCGATGATGTCGGCGTAACGCTCTTGCGCGTCACCGGCAGACATGTCCGAGGTCCAGAACTCGGCCATCAGATCCTCGATCTGGGTCTGCGTGTCCGCAGACAGGTTCATGTCGCCCGATGGCATAACGCCACCCGCCTTGAGGATATCCAGACCCTTCTGCATGCAGTCATTGGCCGCAGACAGATCAATATCCCCACGGACAGGCAGCGACCCTTTCTTGAGGTTGAAGGCCACCTGCACTTCTGGCGAGATCAGGGTCGAGGCCAACGCCATCTGCGCGGCTTTCGTGTCTTCATCGTCAATCACGGGGAAATAGAACGCGTCGCCCCCGGTATCGAGAATCTCGTTCACGCCCAGACCGGGCAGGCAGGTGTAATCTTCGCCCGCGACCTGTCCAGCCACCTGGAACTCACCTTGCGCCCAATCGCCCATGATCTGACCGCCCGCATTGCCGGTAATGACCATATTGGTGGCTAGGTTCCAGTCCTGCACATTGGAGTTGGCCGCAAAGCTGCGGGCATCTACGGCGGCTTCGAACACCGCGGCATATTCCGGGCCCCGTGCCGTGTCCGCGTCCTTGTCGACCACCACTTTGCGCCACGCATCAAGGCCCGCAATGGCAATTGTCATCACGCCAAAAGCACCGTTTTGCTGCCAGCCCTGCTGTCCCATGGCCAGCGGTACAATCCCGGCTTCCTCCAGCTTGGGAGCGGCAGCAGCGAATTCGTTCCAGTTCGACGGCACGGCCGTGTCGATCTTGGCAAACGCGTCATGGCTCAGCCAGATCCACTGCCACGAATGGATGTTGACCGGAACGCAGTAAATGCGGCCCTCAAGCGTGCACGCATCCAGCAGCGAGGATGGGTTCACGATGTCCTTCCACCCTTCGGCCTCAGCCAGTTCGGTCAGGTCGGTCATCAGACCCGCCTCGATCAATTCTTCGGCCTGACGGCCATGGTTCAGCTGCGTGGCCCCCATCGGGTCACCGCCCAGAATGCGGCTGATGATGATCGGGCGCGCAGTGCCCCCGGACCCGGCGATGGCCCCATCCACCCATGTGTTGCCCGTTGCATCAAACGCCTTGGCAAATTCGGACACGGCTGCGGCCTCACCGCCCGATGTCCACCAATGGGTCACTTCCAACTCACCGGCATGCGCCACTGACGCACCCAGCAAGGCGACAGAGCCCAGCAGTTTCGAAATCGTTTTCATTTTGAGTCCTCCCTGACTTCTAAATCGTTATAGTAATTGCTACAACGATTTAGATTTTTCGATCAAGCTAGAATTTTGCTGTGGCTCGAATTAACTATCAGCACACAAGCAACGGCTTGATTCCGTTGACATTGCTGCGGCCACGCATCTGGCCAAACACACGCCTCCGCGCCGGAAAGGGCCCGAAATGACCAAGTCTGGGACCACCAAAAACAGCCAGACCATCGCGCTGGAACCGGGCGAACGACCGACGCTCAAGACGATTGCGCGCCTGTCCGGGCTGGCTGTGCCCACCGTGTCCCGCGCCCTGGCCGACGCCCCCGATATCCGCAAGAACACCAAGGAACGCGTGCGCGATATCGCGCGCCAAATCGGCTACCGCCCAAATCGCGCAGGCGTGCGTCTGCGCACCGGACGAACCAACGTGATCAGTATCGTCATGTCCACCGAACACGACATGATGAACCACACGGCCCGCCTCATTTCCTCGGTCGCATCGGCCCTGCGCGGCACTCCGTACCACATGATTATCACCCCCTATTTCCCGGACGAGGACCCCATGGTCCCGATCCGTTATATCGTGGAAACCGGCAGCGCGGATGGCCTGATCATCAACCAGATCGAACCCAACGACCCGCGCGTGGACTATCTGCTCGACCACAAATTCCCGTTTGTCACCCATGGCCGGACCGAAGCCTGCGAACGTCACGCCTATTTCGATTATGACAACACCAGCTACGGTGCGCTGGCGGTCAAGGCGCTGGCCGGGCGCGGGCGCAAGCATATCGCCATGCTCGCCCCGCCGCAGAACCAGACCTACGCCCAAAACATGATTGATGGGGCCACGCGGGCCGCAGCCGAGCATGGCGTGCGGTTTTCGGTCATCGAAGGGGCGGACGCGCACAAGGACAACCCGATCATCGAACAGGCGATGATCCCGGTGTTTGAGCGTAAAGACCGGCCCGACGGGCTGATTGCGCCCAGCATCGGCGGCTGTGTCACAATGATCTCGACCGTCGAACATATGGGCTTTGTGCTGGAACAGGACTTCGACGTTGTCGCCAAAGAGGCCATCACCTTCCTGCGCCGCTTTCGCTCCGGCATTCTGGTGGTCGAGGAAGACATTGATGAGGCGGGCAGCTTCATGGCGCGCGCCCTGATGCACCGGATCAGCGCCCCGACCGAGCCGCCGATGCAAGAGCTTGACCGCCCCGATGACAGCGCGTGGCGGTCAGACTAGCGCTCAATTGCGGATGCGCCCAAAGGTGGAAAGGCGGTTGATCTCGTCCAGCCGTTCCAGGTTCACCACGGTCGACAGCATCAACCGATCCTGGCTCCAGTCTCCGGGCCGCTGAATGGCGATGGCCGTCAGCATGATCGCCGCCATCAGCGGCAACAGGGTCGCCATGAACAACAGCCGGGGCCGCCGCAAGCGCTGCATATCCAGCAGCGACAGGATGCGACGCTCAAGAAATGTCATCCGACCATCCCGTAGGGCCGAGCGATCTGCCGTCACCAGCGTCACTTTGGGCACCGCCACTACGAACATCCGGTCCCTGCGCAACGTCTGTTGGCACACCGCCAGCAGCGTGTCGCAATAGGCGCGCACGTCGATGCGGCCCCGCGTCAGCACCTGCGTATCGCAGGACAGTTCGCGCAGGTTCTCGACCTGTCGCTTCCACGCGTGATAGGCCGGGTTGAGAAAGAAGAACGGTTTGAGCGTTTCCAGCACGATCTCCCATTCGATGTCGCCTTGCCGCAGATGCTGGAACTCATGCGCCAGCGACACGCTCAACTCCTTGGGCTGGCCCAGCATGTGCGATGGGATCACGACGTAGTAGTTGCGCAAGCCACGGGTTGAAAACGGCACCAGCGTTTTGTCCGAAAGGCGCAGACGGATACGGCCAAAGCGCCGCCACGCATAGCTGGCAGACACGATGCGGAACAGGCAAAACATGGAAAAAAGCAAGCGCACAGCGCCGACAACAAAGCCCACGACAAAAGCCGCAATCACGGTCCACGCCACCCAGCCCGCGGCGTTGACCACATTGTTCAGGAACGTATCCCGCAGGTTCACCAGCTTCTCGAACTCGGTCGCCTGCATGCTGAAGCCACCGTTCAGGTAATAGGCCACCACCATGTCCGACAGGTTGACGTTCACCGCCTTGGCGTACCCACTCGATTGCAGCGTCGTGAACAGCAGGATCAGAAACGGCGACGCCACAATCGCCACGAACACCGCGTTCAGCAGCTGCAACTGCGTGGCATAGCTGTGGGTCAGACCCAACCGGTTAAACAGAAAACGCGCCGCAGACCAAAGGCCATACGCCACGACAAGAAGAATATTGGCATTGATGAATGTATCGAGCAGCGCGTCACCCGGAATCATTTTTCAACCTCCGATCCACAAGTGCCCGGATTTGCCCCAATGCTTCCTCTGTCAGCGCGTCGTCATTGACCAGCCGCGCCACGAGGGACGCAGGCGTGTCATCAAACAGCTTCATCGACAGATCCTTGAGCGAGCG
>JBCDEK010000113.1:0-8049 GCA_039179785.1 Pseudomonadota bacterium
ATCATCCCCAGGGACAATAGCCGTCTGCTGCTTTCTGACACGACCGAAGCCTGGTTCACGGCTCTGCGGGGATTCGGCCAGTAGGCCGTACAGCGCGAAGGGTTCGTTGCGGCTGCGGCCCATCAGGCTTTCATGGGTCAGAAAGCGCAACTGCCACGGCACGTTACCCTTCTGGATGTAGGGGTTCAGCGAATCAAAACTGCCGGTGTTGGCAAGCGTGATGCTTCCACCATTGGGTGCATCAGGATTCGCGTGTGGAAGAGCCACAAAATCCGGTGGTAGCGCGGGGTCCCCATACATAGCTATGCCATGTTGTGGCTCTGCTTGTGCTGCGCCTGCAACGCACACAAGTCCCGCCAGAATCAACGCTGCACCCCGTTTTCCGGCCTGCCCAAATTGGAAAAAATGCCTGCTCATTTTGTAAACAATCCCTGATCGCCCTTGTTTTGTTAACAATAGCGGCCCCCGGACATTTACGCATTATCAAACTTTTAGCTTGGACTCTTCGGGCGGGTTTGCGTATAACAAGGGCACTGCTCGATAGGTTTCTTGCCTGTATGAAACCTGCCTCAATAACTTAACGCCAGCTTCGTGCTGGCGTTTTTTTTGGCGGCCACGCAACCATCCGGCAGGCAGACCCATTCCTTTCGCAGGTGCAGCATGACAGGATGCGCACAACTTGAAGGAAAGGATCTCCCCATGGCATTTGAAATCTCGCTCAGCGGCAAAACCGCCGTGATCACCGGCTCGAATTCCGGCATCGGTCTGGGGATGGCTCGGGAACTGGCGCGCGCTGGCGCGGATGTGGTTCTGAACTCGTTCACCGACACCGAAGACGATCACGCGCTGGCCAAAGAGATCGCGGACGAGACCGGCACGAACGCCCGCTACATTCAGGCTGACATGTCCGAGGGGGACCATTGCCGCGCGCTCATCAAAAAGTCAGGGGCGTGCGACATCCTGATCAACAACGCGGGCATCCAGCACGTGGCAGGCATCCCCGACTTTCCGGTCGACAAATGGGACGCGATCATCGCGATCAACCTCAGCTCCGCTTTCCATACGACGGCGGCGGCCCTGCCAATGATGCGTGCGGCAGGGTGGGGCCGCGTGATCAACATCTCGTCCGCCCATGGCTTGACGGCGTCGCCCTACAAATCCGCCTATATCGCGGCCAAGCACGGTATCGTCGGCTTGACCAAGACCACAGCGCTGGAAACCGCCGAAGAGCCGATCACCGCCAATGCGATCTGTCCGGGCTACGTGTTGACGCCGCTGGTCGAAAGCCAGATCCCCGACACGATGAAGGAATACGACATGGGCCGCGAGGACGTGATCAAAAACGTGATGCTCAAGCGCCAGCCCTCAAAGGAATTCGCCACAACCGAGCAGATGGGCGGCACAGCGGTGTTTCTGTGTTCCCCCGCCGCTGACCAGATCACCGGCACGACCATCAGCGTAGACGGTGGTTGGACAGCACTTTGATCCATCCTTCATTTCGCCAGATAAACCGCCGCCGGAGGCTCCCGCACTTTCAATCGATCCCAAGGGATGATCCATGACGCGCAAAAAGATCAACGTGGCCCTACAAGGCGGTGGCGCGCACGGTGCCTTCACCTGGGGGGCGCTCGACGTCTTGCTGGCCGATGACCGGATCGAAGTGGCCGGGATCTCCGGCACCTCTGCCGGGGCGCTGAACGGGGCCGCGATCAAGGTTGGTCTTGCGCAATCGGACGAACAGGCGGCGCGCGACAATCTCGACTGGCTCTGGGCCCAGGTCGCCGGCGTGCAGGACATGCGCATGACGTCATGGATGGCGCCGTTCGGGCCAGCCCAGATCAGCCAGGCGCTGGAATATTCACTGCCCTATGCATTTGGCGACGCAGTGGGGCGGATGATATCGCCCTATGCGTACGGGCCGTTCTACCGCAATCCGCTGACCGACATCGTGGCCAAGTTCAAGATGGACAAGGTGTGCTGCGATGACGGTCCGCAGCTCTTCATCAACGCAACACGCGTGCGCAACGGCAAGCTGCGCGTGTTCCCGCAGGAAGATGTGACGCCCGATGTCATCATGGCCTCGGCCTGCCTGCCGACGCTCTTCCAGGCGGTGACCATCCATGACAGCGAAACCGGCCAGGATGAGGAGTTCTGGGACGGCGGTTATACCGGCAATCCGGCGCTCTTTCCCCTGTTCGACGCCTCGCTGCCTGACGACATCGTCGTGATCAACATCAACCCGTTGGAACGTGACCGGTTGCCGCGCACGCCGCAACAGATCCAGAACCGGATCAACGAGATCAGCTTCAATTCGTCGCTTTTGCGCGAGTTGCGCGCGATCTCATTTGTGAAACGGCTGATTGACGCAGGCACCATCGAACGCGGACAGATGCGGCGCATCAACATGCACATGATTGCCGACGACGATCTGATGAATGACCTGAGCGTGGCAACCAAGCTGGTGCCGAACGGCGTGGTGATGGGCAAGCTGCGTGATGCGGGTGCCCGCGCGGCAGAGCGGTTTCTGGATATGCATTTCGATCAGATCGGGGTGTGCGACAGCCTCAACGTCCGCGAGATGTTCAGCTAGCCTATTTCGACGGCGTCGTTGGGTCCTTGCCATTGGGATAGACAAGGCCGGCCGAGATCACCAGTTTCGCGGCATCCTCCACCGACATGTCCAGTTCGATCACGTCTTCGGCAGGGAAAAACAACAAAAAGCCCGAGGTCGGGTTCGGCGTCGTCGGTACAAAGATGCTGAGCAACGCGCCGCTGTTGCCTGCGCGTTCACTCACTTCGCCCTTGGCGGTGGTCGAGATAAAGCCGATGGCCCAGATGCCCTTGCGCGGATATTCGATCAGGCATGCCTTTTCGAAGGACCGCTCGGATTGGGCAAAGATCGTCTCCGAAATCTGCTTGATCCCGGAATAGATCGACCGCACCACGGGGGTCCGTTCGACGAGGCTTTCGGCGTAGCGGATCAGCGATCGACCGATATAGCCCTTGGCGATCCACCCCACGAAGATGGTGAACAGCAAAAAGACGATGACGCCCACGCCACGCACGTTGACGTTGATCCAGTCCGGGTTGGCGATGAGTGACCCGTTTTCCTCGATAAAGCGGGGGTGGCCGAGCCAGTAGTTAACAATGGCATCGGGTTGCCAGACAGATGGCACCAGCGGCCAGACAAAGCCGTCGATCCAGCCAATGACCGTCCAGATCAACCAGATGGTCAGGCCCACGGGCGCAATCACCACAAGCCCGGTCAGGAAAGACGCGCGCAATCTTGAAAACAAACCGGGGCGCCGGGGCGTTTCTGGATCAAAAGGGGTATTCATCAAAGTCCCGGCACAGGTTCAGCAAACAAGTATGTCAACCGCGACAGCACTACAATGGTTTCCGCCCTTTATTCAGGCACGGCTCTGGATTGCGCTCAATTCGGTGGCGATTTCAGCGGCCAGCCGGGCATTGTTGCGCACCAATGCAATATTAGCGTCAAGCGACCGGCCATCGGTCAGTTCGAAAATCCGTTGAAGAAGATAGGGTGTGACACCCTTGCCGGTGATCCCATGCGTCGCCGCGTCTTGCGTGGCCTGCGCGATGATGGGGGTCAGTGTGTCGCGCGCGATCTCGGCTGCCTCCGGGATGGGGTTGGCCACAAGCTGCCCACCGGGAATGCCCATCGCAGCCCGTTGCGCATGTGCGGCGGCGATCTCGCTTGCGCTGTCCATGCGCAGCGGCGCGGCCAGCCCTGCGCTGCGCGACCAGAAGGCGGGCATGTCATCCTGGCCATAAGCGATGACCGGTACGCCCTGCGTTTCCAGCACTTCCAGCGTCTTGGGGATGTCGAGGATCGCCTTGGCCCCGGCGGCGATCACGGTCACCGGGGTTTGTCCCAACTCCATCAGATCGGCAGAGACGTCAAAGCTGTCTTCGGCCCCTTTGTGGACGCCGCCGATGCCGCCGGTGGCAAAGACTGCAATCCCGGCGATCCGCGCGGCAATCATCGTCGCCGCCACCGTTGTGGCCCCGGTGCCGCCACTGGCCATGCAGGCGGCCATGTCGGCGCGGCTCAGCTTGGCGACATCGCGGGCCTGGGCGAGCCATTCCAGTTGCGCGTCGTCTAGCCCGACATGCAGGCGGCCCACGATCACCGCCATGGTGGCGGGCACGGCCCCCGCGGCGCGGACATCGGCCTCGACCTGCCGCGCGACCTTCAGGTTTTGCGGATAGGGCATGCCGTGTGTGATGATCGTGCTTTCGAGCGCCACGACCGGCTGACCAGAGGAGAGGGCGTCGGCAATCTCGGTCGATGGGGTGAAAAGCGTCATACGGGTGTCTTTCCTGAAACATAAATCGCGGCGGCTTCCAGGGCCGCATGCAGCGCGTCAGTGCGGCCTGCGCCGCGTGTCTCGGCGGCAATATGGGCGGCCATAAAGGTGTCGCCCGCGCCAGTGATCCGGGTGACCAAAACCTGCGGGGGCATTTCGCTGACCAACCCGTCGACCGATCCTTCGGCGGCGCTGTTGCCGCCATCGGTCACCAACACACGGGCCGCACCGCGGCTCAGCAAACCGTCTGCAGCCTCGACCGAGCTGTCAAAGCTGCGCTGGCAGAGCAGTCCGGCCTCTTCGAGGTTGACGTAAAGCGTGCCCCGGCTGTGGGTCAGGAAGGGGTTCAGACGTTCGGCCTTGCCCGGTGAGGCGGGGGCCACGCGCAGATCGGCTTTGGCAAGCAACGGGCTGGTGGCGATTTCATTGAGCAAATCAATCGTCAGGTTGCCGTCAAGGGCCGCCAGCCCGGTATAGGGGGCATCCGGCGTGGCAAGCGTGCCATCGGTCAACGGGCGCAGGATCTTGGCCCCGGCACTTTCCAGCGAATGCGCGTCGGCGATGGCGGCGATCAGTCCGTTTGCGCCCTCGACCGCCATATACTGATCCGTCGGCAGGTCCTCAGACCGGTAAACGGTGTCGGTGATCATGCCCCGCGCGGTGCAGGCGTCGATCAACTCGTCACCCTCGGTATCGCGGCCAATCGCGGTCAGCAGTGCGGGCGTCAGACCAAAGCGCGCAAGCGTCATCGCGATGTTCATCGCAACCCCGCCGGGCAGCCGGGTGATCCGCCCCGGCACATCTGACCCTTGCCGCATCGCAAGCGGCGCGCGGCCGATCACGTCCCAAAGGACCGAGCCGATGCACAGAATGTCAGGTGCGCGTGTCATGCCCGCCTTGTGCCGCCCGCCGCCCCAAGAGGCAAGAGGCGGTGGCTACTCGGGCACGGCGAAAGTGAGCGCGGCCCAATACGTGTCCCAGACGGCCTCTTCGCCAGCGCTTATGGGCGCGATTGACACCGCATCAAACAGATAGTCATGGCCGGGCCGGACGGGAATTGCGGCGATGCCGTCGCTGTCTGTGCGATGCAGCGTCACCGTGACACTGTCGTCGGGGGCACGTTCGAACACCTCGACCTGCGCCTCCGGGCGGACGCTGCCATCCAGCGTAACCTGCACCTGCATGGAACCATCGAAGTCTGACGCGTAGGGGTTGGTCAACGCTATGAATTCTGTCTTCAGGCCCAACGCGCGGTCCATGCCCACACCGTCCCCCACAGCGACAAGCGCCTTGGCGTGACGTGTGTAACGCTCTTTGAAGGGCGGCTCGGGAAACCCATTGGCGGCGTGGCGCGCCTTGATATCCGAAAAATCCTTGTGGTCCGCAAATTTCTGAAACTTTTCCCAGTCCTTATACGTCACGTTGGACGATGTTGTTTCATGCACGATCACCACAAGCCCGCCGACAGGTGCGGGCACATCCAGCGCCGGGTTGTCGCCCATCCGCGCCTCGACCGGGCGGATCGTGTCGCCGACCACCACGTCGAACCGCGAGATGCGGCGCTCGAAATACGCCATGTTCACGCCCTCGAAATTCTCTCCGTTTTTCAAGCGCGCAATGATCTGCCCCGAGGGCGGCACTTGAAACCTCTCGGGTTCGATCCAGAACTCATGGGCGGTTGCGCTTGCCGCGCAGATAACGCACCAAAGCGTTGCGACTAGACGGATGATAAACATGCAAACTGCCTTTGTTCGAGTACTTGTGAAGCTGCGGCTTTGGGCTGTGTTGTCAACTCTTTACTGCGCGCTCTGGGCGGATGTGGCGATGGCGCATGAAGTGGTTCCCACGATTGCCGACTTGACGGTGACCGGGGGCGAGGCCCGGCTCGACATGCAGGTGAATGTCGAGGCGCAGCTTTCGGGCATTGACCTTGATGCGGTGGCGGACACGGATGAGGCGGAGAACGCCGCCGATTATGACGTGCTGCGCGCATTGCCCCCGGCAGAGGTCGAAGCGCGGGTGCCTGCATTGGTCGAGACGTGGAATGGATTGCCGCTCTTGCTGGTCGACGGCGCACCGACGGCGTTGACGCTTGGCCCCGTAACGGTGCCCGAAATGCCCAACGCAGAACTGCCGCGCCTTGCCACGATCACGCTGACCGCGCCTGTCCCCGCGGGGACAGATCGGGTTGAGGTCGCCTGGCCCGACGGCGCGGGCGATCTTGTTTTGCGTCAGCAGGGGGTCGAGGCGCCCTTTACCGGTCTGATCAGCGGCGGAGCCACCAGCGGCCCGATTGCGGTCGCAGGGGGCGGCGCCGCGTCGGGGTGGCAGACCTTTGCAGACTACATTCCTGTGGGTTTTGACCACATTCTGCCCAAGGGGCTGGATCATATCCTGTTCGTGCTGGGGCTGTTCTTTTTGTCCACGCGTCTGGGTCCACTTCTGTGGCAAGTGACAGCCTTTACTCTGGCCCACACGGTAACACTAGCGCTTGGCGCGCTTGGCCTGGTCAATATCCCCGGCAGCATTGTTGAGCCGCTGATCGCCGCCTCGATCGTCTATGTGGCTGTCGAAAATATCTTTGCCCGCGGATTGAACCGCTGGCGTCCGATGATCGTGTTCGGGTTTGGGCTGCTGCACGGCCTTGGCTTTGCGTCCGTGCTGGGCGATTTCGGGTTGCCCGAGGGGCAGTTCATCCCGGCGCTGATCGGCTTCAACATCGGGGTTGAGCTGGGTCAGTTGACGGTGATTGCCCTCGCGGCCTTTGCGCTGGGGCTGGGCGTGCGCGCGGCGCGGATGTCAGAACTTGAGGGACAGGAAGAGACGATCACCGACTACCACGTCATGTTCCGCGCCTGGTCGATGACCGGATCGCTGATCATCGCGGTCATCGCGATCTACTGGGTGATCGAGCGGACGCTGCTTTAACGCACGCCGTCCATCAATCGGGCGAGGGCCGCGGCGGGGTCCTCGTCTGACCAGATTTCCTCGCCAATCCCGAAGAAGTCGGTGATCGGGGCCAGCCGTTTGATGGTGTCGGCGGTCAAGCCGCCCTCGGCCACAACCGGCACTTCGATCATCTCGGACCACCAGGCGAACAGATCGTCCTCGGCTATGGCCTCGTCCGCCACACCGGTGAGCGGGCCGAAGGACACGTAATCGGCCCCGGCTTCGCCCGCTGTCATGCCGTCGTGGCGCGAGGTTCCACAGAAACTGCCGACAATCGCGTCCGGCCCCAGCGCCTTGCGCGCGTCGCGTACCGATTTGGCAGCATCGCTCAGGTGTACGCCGTCAAGGCCGAGCCGTTCGGCCAGACCGGTATGGTCATTCACAACGATGGCCACGTCATGGGCATGGGCGACCTCGCGGCAGGCATCGGCGGCACGTGCGATACGGTCTTCGTCACGGGTGGCAAGGGCCAGGCGGATGCAGGCGACGTCATGGGCATCGAGCACCGAGGCCAGGTGATCGGGAAACACCGACAGTTCAAAGACCGGCGGGGTCAGAAGATAAATCTGCGGCTGCTCGGGGGCACTCATTGGCGTCGTCCTTTTGTCGTTGTCGTCGCTCTAGCCGGAAAATGTGGGTCTTGAAAAGATTTATGCCTCCGGCGGGCATATTTTGGGAACAATGAAGGGATTGTCGGTCAGAGAGCGTCGGGATAGACGGCGCGGCATGACACCGACATTTGTGCTGACACGGCCCCAGATGGGCGAAA
>JBCDEK010000070.1:0-18362 GCA_039179785.1 Pseudomonadota bacterium
CCGGCCAACATGGTCAGCGCCGCAAGGGCAAATTGTCCGATTTCGGCATCCAGCTGCGCGCCAAGCAGAAGCTGAAAGGCTACTATGGCGACCTGACCGAAAAGCAATTCCGCCGCATCTACTCCGAAGCGGAGCGTGTGAAGGGCGACACCGGTGAAAACCTGATCGGTCTGCTGGAGCGTCGTCTGGACGCCGTGGTTTATCGCGCGAAATTCGTGCCGACCGTCTTTGCCGCCCGTCAGTTCGTAAACCACGGTCACGTGCGTGTGAACGGCAAGAAGGTCAACATCCCGTCCTACCGCGTGAAGGAAGGGGACGTGATCGAGGTCCGTGACCGGTCGAAGCAACTGGCCGTTGTGCTGGAAGCCGCGCAATTGCCCGAGCGTGATGTGCCCGATTACATTGATGCGGACCATTCGAAGATGACCGCCACCTTCACCCGCACGCCCAGCTTGGGCGATGTGCCCTATCCGGTGATGATGGAACCGAACCTGGTCGTCGAATTTTACGCCAAGAACTAAGGGTGCGGTGGGCAGATTGCCCACCCTACGGCCCGTGGTGGGCAGGGTGCCCGCCGCAACGCCACCGAACAGGCCGCTCCGATACCGGGGCGGCTTTTTTTGTGCAGGCGCGGCGGTGGTGTCAGATGGTGAATTCCGCCAGATGATCGGGGTTGAACTCGGCCATGTCGATCAGCGCGTCGATGTTCTCAAGCTTGACCGAGTTGCGGGAGGTGCTGATCAGACCGTCGCGGCGCAATTCGCGCAGGCTGCGGTTGGTGTGCACGAGGCTGAGCCCGAGCGTGTCTGCAAGGTCGGACTGGGTCATGGGCATGTCCAGCCATTGGCCGTGGTTGTCACCAATCAGTTCCAGCCTGTGCCACAGCTCAAGCAGCAGATGTGCCAGCCGTGATTTGGCTGGCAAACGGCCAAGGCGTACGGCCTGGTCGCCCAGGATCGCAAATTCGCGCGCGGTGCACCAGCTGAGGCCTGCCGACAGGATCGGAAAGCGCTGCGACACCTCGAGCATGCGGCGCGGGTCCACCACGGCCAGCTTGGCGGTGTTCATCGCCGCGGCGCTGTAGGTGGCCTGGGCGTTGAAGTTGATGTGCAGGCCAAGGATATCGCCCGGCAGCGCGTAGCTGAGGATTTGCCGCCGCCCGTCCGACAGCACGGTGTAGCGGATCGCCCAGCCTTCGATCACGATGAAGGTGGTCTTGCGTGCCTCGCCTTCGGTGATGAAATCGACCCGCGGCTCGACCGCGATGGTGTTGTTTTGCATCGCTTCGAGAAAGCTGATTTCATCCTCGGAGAGCAGGCAAAGCGCCCCGAGCTTGCGGACCAGCGCGCTTGCGCTTGACGACGGTTGCAGGTCGGCGACGATGCCGCTTTGCTTGTCGATCAGGTTGCTCATGGGGCATCGCCTTATGTCATTTGACATAGAGCATAGGCGCAAAAGGGCGGCAGAGATAGCCTTGCCGCGGGGGCGCATGACTGGGAGGTCAGGGCGTCGCCATGTCGCGCAGGATACGGTCGGTTTCGGGGTCCGCGGGGAAGTATAATTCCACCTTGAGATCATCGAGCGCCACGTCCTCGGGTGTGCCGAATTGTGCGATGGTGACAAAGATCGACAGGCGCATGTCGCCCAGCCGAAGGATTGTGGGGATCACCGGGCCGGTGGGTGCGTGCCTGCGGCCCGCCACCGCGCCCAGATGGTCGGCCACGCGGTCCAGGGCGGGCACGCCCCCTTGGGCGGCGCTTTCGGTGCGCAGGCGTTGGCAGGCGTGATGGGCGACATCGGGCCAGTTTTCGATCATCGAGGGCAGCGCGTCGGACATCATCAGGTCAAGCATGCTGCCGCCCGGCGCGACACCGAGGCCCCGGAACAGCGCCGCAGCGGGGCCGTTCATGTCCAGGATCGTCCATATCCGGTCAACGGCCAGCGCGGGATAGGGGGCGTGCGTGGTTAGCATGTGATCAACCGCGGCGCGGATCGGGGCCATGTCGGCGGTGTCCCAGGCGCGCGACGGGTAGCGGGCGGCAAAGCCTGCATGGGTCAGCATCTGGTTGCGCGCGTCCAGCGGCAAGGTGAGCGCGTCGCTCAGCCTCGCGATCATATCACGGCTGGGCTGCGCGCGCCCGCTTTCCAGAAACGAGATATGGCGGGCCGAGACATCGGCCTCGCCCGCGAGGTCCAGTTGGCTGAAACGGCGCGCTTTGCGCCAGGTGCGGAGCGTGCCGGAGAAATCTGTCATGGGGGCGATCCTAGCCAAGGCGCCGCGTCCAATCCATTACCTGCGAGGTAATTGATAGGGTGCGCCCGCGCCCGCTACCCCTTGGTCCGTCGAAACAGGAGGGACCCATGACCCACGACTTTCACAAATTCTGGTTGAAGATCAGCGCTATCGTCATCGCATCCTTTGCGCCCGTGATGTTTCTGGGCAGCATGACGGCGACATCCGCACCCTTGCAGTTCACGCTCGACCTGCTGGGCCTGCCGCTGGACGGGCTGCCAGTCTATGGCGATGACGCCAGCCGCTTTCTGGCGGCGATCATGGGCGGGCTGCTGCTGGGCTGGGGGGCGACGCTCTGGTGCTTGCAGGCCTGGGTCTATGATGCCGCCCCTGAGGGGGTGCGCCGCACGGTGGTGATGGCGCTGTGTCTGTGGTTCGTCCTGGACAGTGCGGGGTCGGTCCTGTCGGGGCACGCGTCCAATGTGGTGTTCAATATCGCGATCCTTGCGCTTGCCGTAGGGCCGCTCTGGCGTCCGGCCCGCGCGCCCGCGCTGACATGACCTTTGGCCCAACCTGTGGTAGCGTCCGCATCATTGATTGATGTGAATTGGAGACGACCATGGGCGCCCGCGACATTTCCTTTGCGAGCTTCAACCTTTTGAACCTGCAGACCCCCGGCGATGCGATTTACGGCGACACCGATGGCTGGGACCCGATCATTTACCAGCGGAAGGTGGACTATACCGCGTCGGTGATCGGGCGTTTGGATGCCGATGTGGTGGGCTTGCAGGAACTTTGGGCGGCACCGGCGCTGGACCAAGTACTGGCCGAGGCGGGGATGAAGGATGATTTCACCGCATTGGTGCCGCCCGGTCACTCCGGCAAACGGATCGTGTGTGCCGCTGCCGTCCGCAACGGGTTTCTGGTGGGCGCGCCCGAGTGGATCGTGGATTTCCCGGACGAATACGTGCTGAAAACGGGCGGCGATGACCCTCAGCAGGATTTTCTTGAGGTCAACCTGCGCAGCTTTTCCCGGCCCGTTCTGCATTTCCAGGTACAGCCCGATGACCGGACACCTGTGATCCACGTCTTTGTCTGCCACTTCAAATCCCGCCGCCCGACACAGATCTGGCGCGAGCGGTCGTGGTACGAAAAAGAGGTGCATGGCCCGCACGCCACGGCGCTGGGCTATGCCATCTCGACCGTGCGCCGCACGGCAGAGGCGGCGGCCCTGCGTGTCATCATCACGAAGCTGATCAAGAAGACGGACACACCTGTCGTGGTGATTGGCGATATGAATGACGGCAAGGACAGCAACACGCTGAATATTCTGTCCGAACAGCCCACCTATCTGTCGCCGCTGTCCGCAGGTGGGGGCGACAACGCGCTGTATACCGCGCAGACAATGCAGGAATACCGGTCGGTGCGCGATGTCTATTACACCCATGTCTACAAGGGCCAGCGCGAGAGCCTGGACCACATTCTGTTCAGTCAGGAGTTTTATGACAATTCCAAGCGCCGCAAGTGGGCCTTTGACGAGATGGTGGTGCAGAACGACCATCTGAACCACGACGATCACAAGGAAAGCGGTACGAATGATCACGGCGTGATCCGGGTGGGGTTCAAGTGGAAGCCCGCGCCGGGGGCTGTGAGCTAAGCCGCGCCCTTGGCAGCCAGACCGGGCGGCCCTCTGGCACATCGCTTGCAAGGTGCCGACGGGTGAGCGCCAATGTTGCAAGGGGCGGCCTTGGGCCTAGATCCCGTGCGGCGCGCGCCGAACCAAACGCGCGCTTTTGCCCCTAGCCACTCCTGCGTTGCGCCCCTAAAACACCCTCGGGACATCGGAGAGGGACAATGACGCGCATCACACCGCAGCCCGGCATCATGGACATCGCGCTCTATCAGGGCGGGGCGTCGCATTTGGCGGGTGTGGATCAGGTGCTCAAGCTGTCCTCGAACGAAAACCCGGCGGGACCGCCGCCTTCTGCCATTGAGGCGCTGACAGGTGCGGCGGGCGCCATGCACCTCTATCCCTCGACCGATCATGCCGCCTTGCGCGCTGCCATCGCCGAGGTCTGGGGCGTGGACGACACCCGCGTGATCTGCGGCGTGGGCAGCGACGAGGTGCTGCAGTTCGTGACGCAGGCGTTTTCGGGTCCGGGGGATGAGATCATCCACACCGCCCACGGGTTTTCGATGTACCCGATCCTGGCCAATATGGCGGGGGCCACAGCAGTGTGCGTGCCCGAGTATGAACGGGTGGTGGATGTGGACGCCATTCTGGGCGCTGTCACCGAACGGACCCGTATTGTGCTGCTCACCAACCCGGGCAATCCCACCGGTACGCGTCTGTCCGACGATGAACTGCTCCGCCTGGCCGATGGCTTGCCTACGCACGCGATCCTGGTGATCGACGGAGCCTATACCGAATACGCTGAAGGGTACGATGGCGGGCTGTCTCTGGCAGAAACGCGACCCAACGTGTTGATGACGCGCACCTTTTCCAAGATCTATGGGCTGGGCGGCCTGCGGGTCGGCTGGGGCTATGGCCCCAGGGACATGATTGATGTGATGACGCGCATCCGCCAGCCCTTCAACCTGTCCACCGTCGCGCTCGCCGCGGCCGAGGCGGCGGTGCGCGACACGCAATGGGTAGCGGACTGCGCCGCGCTCAACGCAGATCAGCGCGCGCGTTTGACGGGTGCGTTGCGCCAGCTTGGGCTGGCCTGCGACGACAGCGACACCAATTTTGTGCTGGCCCGCGCGGCGTCGGTGGCCGAGGCGGACGCGGCAGAGGCGGCACTGAACGCGGATGGCATTCTGGTGCGGCGTGTGGCGGGCTACGGTTTTCCCGAAGGCATTCGCATCACGGTGGGTGACGCGGCACAGACGGGCCGGGTCATTGATGCCCTGACAGAATGGCGGGCCGCATCGTGAGCGTCATCTACAACAAGATTGCCTTTATCGGGCTGGGGCTGATTGCGGGGTCGATGGCCTGGGCCACCAAGCGGGCCGGGACGGCGACGACCATCAGCGGCTTTGCCAGGTCCGAGGCGACGCGTGATACCACCCGACGCCTGGGCTTTTGTGACGTGGTGACCGACACCGCGGCTGAGGCTGTGGCCGACGCCGATCTGGTGGTGCTGGCCGTGCCCGTGGGAGCGATGGAAGCCGTCATGGCCGAGATCAAGGGCACGTTGAAACCAGGGGCGACGGTGATCGATGTCGGCTCGGTCAAGCAGGCGGTCTTTGACGCGGTGCTGCCGCATCTTCCCGAGAAGGTGCATTTTGTCGGCACCCACCCGATGGCGGGGACCGAACACAGCGGGCCGGAATCCGGCTTTGCCGAGCTTTATGACAACCGCTGGACGCTGGTTGTGACGCCCGAGGGCGTGGACCCGGACGCCGTGGCGCGTGTTGAACACTACTGGGCGAGCCTCGGAGCGATGACGGACCGAATGGATGTGCAGCACCATGACCGCGTCTGTGCGGTGGTCAGCCACATTCCGCACCTGATTGCGTACACAATGGTGGGCGTGGCCGACGATCTGCGCCGCGTGACCGACAGTGAGGTGATCAAGTTCTCGGCTGCGGGGTTCCGGGATTTCACCCGCATTGCCGCCAGTGATCCGACCATGTGGCGCGATGTCTTCCTGACAAACAAGGACGCGACGCTGGAAATCCTGGGCCGCTTCACCGAAGAGCTTTTCGCTTTGCAGCGGGCCATTCGCACCGGCGATGGCGATCACCTGTTTGACTATTTCACCCGCACGCGCGCCATCCGGCGTGGGATCATCGAGGCGGGGCAGGACACCGACGCCCCCGACTTTGGCCGAGGAGCCAAACGGTGAGAGCGCTGGCCCTGTCGTTGATGCTGGTGGCCGGGTTTGCGGCGGCTGCGCCCGAGAGTTCCAAACGCCCCATCGCCCGTGCGGGCACCGACGCGCGCAATGTGAGCGTCGTGCGCACGGCGGCGGTGCAGTCTGTCGCCGCGTCAGTCGCGTCCTCGCTGCCAGCAGCGGCAGTGCTGCCCGAAAGTGCGGTGTCCTTGCGCCCGTCTTTGCGGCCCGAGGCGGTGGTGCAAAAGGCGATGGCACGCCGGAACGCGCGCCGCCGCGGTCAGGTCTGCGGTGACCCGGACCTGCAGGGCGACACGGTGGGCTTTGTACCCGGACGCATCAACGGCTGCGGCATATCCGAGGCGGTGCGGCTGCGCTCGGTCTCGGGCGTGACCTTGAGCCAGTCGGCCCTGATGGATTGCACGACGGCCAAGGCGCTGAAGCGCTGGACCGAAAAAGGGGCCAAGCCTGCGCTGCGGGGTACCGGTGGTGGGCTGGCCAGCTACCGTGTGGCGGCCCATTACGCGTGCCGGACGCGCAACAACCAGCCGGGCGCGCGGATTTCCGAGCATGGCAAGGGCCGGGCCATTGATATCTCGGGCTTTCAGCTAAAGGACGGCACATCGCTGACCGTGCTGAACGACTGGAACTCGCGCCATCGCCGGGCGCTGCGCCGGATGCACAAGGCGGCGTGCGGTCCATTCGGTACAGTGCTGGGGCCAAATTCGGATCGGTTTCACCGGGACCATTTCCATTTTGATACCGCGCGGCACCGGGGCGGGGCCTATTGCCGGTAAGCGTCGGACTGGGGCGCTGCCCCAGACCCCGGGATTTTTTTGAACCAGAGAAGCAGGACCGCTCAGCGCAGGATTAGCCTTGGTGCGGGGGCCAGAGGGATAAAGCCGAGGCGGATGGCGCCGTCGCGCAGAGTGAGTTCGACATCCAGCGTGTCCGCACTGCCCGAGGCGTTGGCGAGCGCTTGCAGGACACTTTCGGCCTGGCCGCGCAGTTGTGCGGGCAAGACGCCGATGTTTTGCGCAAGGTCCAGCATGGTGCGCCAGTTTTCGGCCTGAATGGCGACTGTCCCCGCGGGAACACCCATGCCGTCGACCGTCAGATCGGCGCTGAGGTTGAATTGCAGATCGCCCCAGATCGCTTCGGCCAGATGCAGGTCGATGACCCGCGGTTGCGGGCGGCGCTGGTCGAGCGCACGGCGGTCCCACGGTCTATCGAAGGTGATGTTGGCGCGCATTTGCAGGCTGTCGAAGGCGTTGGGAAAGCCATCGGGCAGGCGCAGGCCGCGGCGTGTCGCGTCACCGGGCGCAAAGCTGCTGGCAGATGCGGTCAGCGCGTAGTCTGCGCCCGCTCTCTGCACCATGGTGAGAGTTAAGTCGCTGGCCTGGGCCTGCACGCCCTGGGCATCCGTGACCTGCCATGAGCCCGCCGTCCATCCCAGCGCGTCCAGCTCAAGTGCCGTGCCGGGGTGCAGGTTCAGCGCCATCACGCCGTCCTGCATCGTGAGGGTCGACCGGCCAAGGGGCGAGGCCAGCAGGATCGGGTCATCATTCAGCGCCACTGTGACATCGCCAGGCCACCAGGCGGGTGCGGTGATATTCAGCGCGTCTGTCTGGATCGCGAGCCCGGCATCGGGGTCGGCCACGGCCACATCCCGCAGCCCTGCCCGCAGGGAGAGGGGAAACCCTCCGCCCTCGATCGCGCGCAACTCGGCCTGCCACCCCTCGGCTGCGCGCGCGTCGAACCACGTGGTGACCGCGCCGCGCAGGGAGGCGGAAGCGACCCACCACCAGCTGCACCAGGCAAGCGCTGCCAGTGCAGCGATCCACATCACTTTGCGCATCTGCGCCCCTTTTCCTTGTCCGCAAAATCGGGTCTACCGCAACGCGCAGCAGAAGGACCAGTAACAATGGCAATGTGGGTGTTTGGCTATGGCAGCCTGCTTTGGAACCCGGGCTTTGACGTGGCTGAGAGCGTGCGCGGTACATTGCCGGGCTGGGCACGGTCGTTTTGCATGCGCTCGATCCATCACCGCGGGTCCGAGGCAGAGCCGGGTCTGGTGCTGGCGCTGGATGCCGCCACTGATGCCGCCTGCGACGGGGTTGCCTTGCGCGTCGCACCGGGGACGGAGGACACAACGCTGGCCTACCTGCGTGAGCGCGAGTTGATCTCGTCCGCCTATCTGGAAAAGAGGTTGGATGTGGCGCTGAGCGACGGGCGGCGGGTCGCGGCGGTGACCTATGTGATCGATCCCGAACATGTGCAATATTGCGGCGGTTTGCCGCTTGAAGAGCAGGCGCAGATCATTGCCCATGCCCATGGCGGGCGGGGGCCGAACAGCGAGTATCTCTATAATACGGCACAACATCTGGCCGAAATGGGCGTGGCGGACCCAGCCCTTGATTGGTTGTCGCGCCGCGTTGCAGCGATTCTGGCATAAATCCTTGGCGCTTTTGCACAAAAGCCGATAGGTTGCTGCGAAAGCAGAACAGAGCAGGGGTCAGGAGCCAAACATGGCGCAGACCACACAAGAGGCACAGCCGCATTTTTCCCAGCCGGTCCAGCAAATCTTTGCGATGGTCTTTGTGCTGGGGCTGTCGCTGTTTGGCGCCGTCATTGCATTGCCGCGCGTGTTGCCGGTGTTTCAGGCCAACCCGTATCTGAACGGGTTCATCGTGCTGGTCTTTGTGATCGGGGTCATCGCCTGTTTCTGGCAGGTGTTTTCGCTGATTTCGTCCGTGCGCTGGATCGAGGAATTTGCCAGCGACCGCGCTGATGCACAGACCAAAGCGCCGCAATTGCTGGCCTCGCTTGCGTCGCTGCTCAGGTCACGGGGCGCGCGGATGCAGCTATCCGCCTCGTCCACCCGATCCATTCTGGATTCCGTCGCAACACGGATCGACGAGGTGCGTGATATCACGCGCTATATCGTCAATATGTTGATTTTTCTCGGTCTTTTGGGAACATTCTATGGCCTTGCCACCACCGTACCTGCGGTTGTGGACACCATCCGCAGCCTTGCCCCGCAAGAGGGTGAAGGCGGTGTTGAGGTCTTTAACCGGCTGATGACCGGGCTTGAGGCGCAATTGGGTGGCATGGGTGTCGCCTTTGCCTCGTCCCTGCTGGGACTTGCGGGGTCGCTTATCGTTGGGTTGCTTGAACTGTTTGCGGGGCGCGGCCAGAACCGCTTTTACCGCGAACTGGAAGAGTGGTTGAGTTCGATCACCCGCGTGGGCCTGTCGGACAGTGAGGGTGGGTCGGATCAGGGGGCCATGGCGGGTGTGATCGACCATCTGGCCGAACAGATGGAAAGCCTGCAAACCATGTTCACCCAATCTGATGTCAGTCGGTCAATGGTGGACGAAAAACTGGGCAAGCTCGCGGATGCAGTGGACCGCATGACCACCCGGATGGAGGCGCAAGGCAGCGGCAACGACGCATTGGCCAGCCTCGCCAACGGGCAAGAGCGGTTGATCGCCGTCATTGAACGGCAGGGCACGGGCGATGGTATGGATGCCGAAAGCCGCATGCGCCTGCGGTCGATCGACGTGCAGATGCTGCGCATTCTCGAAGAAATCAGCGCCGGGCGTCAGGAAACGATGGCGGAATTGCGCACCGACATCTCGGCCCTTGCGACGGCGCTTAGCCAGCCGCGGGGGCAGGCACGGCAGCCCGAGCGCAGCGCCCAGAACCAGACCAAGGGGGATGGCTGACCATGGCGCTGTCGCGCCGCACAGGCCAACGGTTCCAGGCGTCGATCTGGCCGGGCTTTGTGGACGCCATGACCGGCCTTTTGCTGGTGCTGATGTTCGTGCTCACGATCTTTATGATCGTGCAGTTTGTCCTGCGCGAGACGATCTCGGGCCAGGAAAACGAGCTGGACCAGCTTGCCGGAGAGGTCGCAGCACTGGCGCAAGCGCTGGGGTTGGAGGAACGCCGCACCGCTGATCTGGATGCACGGGTGTCCGAACTGACCACGACCCTGACCGACAGGCAGGCGCAATTGTCGGCCCAGGCCGCGCAGATTGCCGCGCTGACGGCCGAGCGAGATGCACAAGCCACGGCATTGACCGAAGCCCAGACGCGGATCACCAGTTTTGAGGCGCAAGTCGCGGCCCTGATCGCGGATCGGGATACGGCGCTTGAGACGGTCGCGGGGCTGGAGGAGGCACAGACACGTCTGCTGAGCGAACAGGAGGCGCTGAACCTCGCCCTCGCCGCGGCCCGGGACGAGGTGGATACCCAGGCCGAAACCGCGCGCCTTGCGGCGGCCCGGACAGAAGCGCTGCAAGCGCTGATCGCGGATCTGCGCACCCGCAACGCCGAAACGGCGGATCAGGCCGCCGCCTTGCGGGCGGATCTTGACGCAGCGCAGGCAGCGCTGACCGAAGAGGAAGCCGCGCGGCTGACAGAGGCCGCGGCGGCAGAGGCCCTGCGCGAACGGCTGGAAAACGCGGATGCGGAACTGACAGCGATGACCCTCGCGCTCGAAGCACAACGTCAGGAGGCCGAAGACACGCTGACTCTGCTGGCCGCGGCGCGCGCAGCCGAGCAGGACCTGACCGACCGTCTGGCCGTGGCGCTGTTGGCAGCACAGGAATCGGGCACGTCGGCATCAGTGGCGCAAGAGCGGGCCGAGGGGCTGGAGGCGGAATTGGCCATAGCGCTCGCTGCGTTGGAGGCGTCGGACGCGCAGAAAAACGCGCTGGAGGAGACGCAAGCGAGCCTTGAGGCGCGTTTGGCTGCGGCGTTGCTTGCGGCAGAGGATGGGGCCGCCGTGGCGCAGACGCTGTCGGATGTCGAAGCGCAGATGGCGGTACTGGAAGAACGCCTCGCCGCGCTTGACCTGGAGCGGACGGATTTGCGTGACCGGCTGGCCGCGGCGGTGGCCGACAGGGTCGCCGCCGAAGGTCAGGTGGCCACACAAGCCGCTGATCTGACCGAGTTGCGCACGCAATTGGCGACGGCCATCGCCGCGCGTGACGCCGCCCTAGCCGATGCGGACGCGGCGGGCAGCGGCAATGCCGAGGTGCGCGAACTACTGGCCGCAGCACTTGCGGCGAAACTGGCGGCAGAGACGGAACTGCAAAGCCTGGACGGCGACACGCAGGACCTGCGGGCGGCCTTGGCCGCTGCCCTGGCCGAAAAGGCGGAGGCTGAGACGGATCTCGCCGCGCAGACCACAGCCGCTGAAGAACGGGCCGCCCTGCTGGCTGCCGCCCGCGATGCGCTGAGCGCGGAAGAGGCGGCGACGCTGGAGGCGCAGCGGCAGACCGAACTTTTGAACCAGCAGGTCGAGGCGTTGCGCAGCCAATTGGGCCAGTTGCAGGCACTGCTGGACGATGCGGTGGTGCGCGATGCGGCCAAGGATGTGCAACTGAGTACGCTGGGCCGCGATCTAAACACAGCGTTGGCACGTGCGGCCTTGGAAGAACGTCGGCGGCGCGCGCTTGAAGAGGAAGAGCGCAAACGGCTGGAGGCACAGGCACAGGATCTTGAACGCTACCGGTCCGAGTTTTTTGGCCAGTTGCGCGACGTTCTGGGCGCGCAAGAGGGCGTGCGCATCGTAGGCGACCGCTTTGTCTTTTCGTCCGAAGTGCTGTTCCCGCCGGGAGAGGCGCAACTGTCCACGGCCGGGCAGGGCGAGATCGCCAAGATCGCCGGTATCCTGCGGGGCGTTGCCGATGACATTCCGGCGGGTATCGACTGGGTGATCCAGGTGGATGGGCACACCGACAATGTGCCGCTGTCGGGCTTTGGTGAATTTGCCGATAACTGGGAACTAAGCCAGGCGCGCGCTTTGTCGGTCGTGCGATATATGGTCAACTTTCTGGGCATTCCGCCCACGCGCCTATCGGCCAACGGATTTGGTGAATATCAACCCATTGATCCGTCAGACACGCCCGACGCGCGGGCGCAGAACCGGCGGATCGAGCTGAAATTTACCGAGAAGTGAGCCGCATCGCCGGTCGATTATCTGACGACGACCGTGCCCGTGTTGCGGCTGATCTCGACACCATCGCGGCGCAGGACAACCGTGCCGGTATATGATCCGGCGGGCCATTGCGCAGCACTCAATCTGCGGCCCGACGCCCGAAAGAACTGCGCCTGGTTGCGATCGATCTCGACCTCTCCATCGATCAATGTACCGTCCGGGCCATCAATGCGCAGCTGCATCATGTCCCCTGCCTTGCCGCCGAAGGCGTAGCCAAAGACGACAATGGCGGGCGCATCCACCGGCAGTTCGCGAACGGCAGCGGTGCCGGCCTTGATCGTGTTGAATTCGGGCACCTTGTCTGCAAAGCCGACTGTCAGGACGCCGCCCGGCTGATAGGTCAGCGGTGTGTCCCAAAGGGTTTGAGTGCTGGGTTGGCCGCAGGTGATCTCGCCATCCGGGTCGAATGGATCGACCACATCCCCATCCTTGCGCAGGGTGACATGCACATGCGGGAATTGCGTGCGTCCCGACAGGCCGACCTCACCCAGCACCGCACCCTTTTCGACAGTGTCATCGGTCCTGACCTGCACACTGCCGCGCTTGAGGTGGCAATATTGCGTGGTCCAGCCATCGCCATGGTCAATCAGCACACCATTGCCGCATTCGCGCCCGTTGACCCTGTCGCCTTCGCCTCTGCGATAGATGCGGTCCTCCATCCCGTTCCGTGTGCCCTTTACCACACCCGGGGCCGACGCAATCACATCCACGCCCCGCCGCATGTGTTCGATGGATTTCAGCGCGAAATCAGTGCCTTGGTGGGTGTCATAGCTGAGCGACGAGCATTGAAAATCCATCGCCTCGCCAGAGGTGTCGTGATCGACATATTGCTGGATGAAACAGGTCTCCGTCAGGTCGCAATCGATAGGCACGCCCATCGAAAAGTCTTGCGCCGCACCCGGACCGGATGCGGCGAAGATCGTCATCAGAGCGCCAAATGCAATTGGCTTCATCAGTCAGCGGTCAAAAGCGGGGGCTTGTCGCCCGAAATGCGCGGGTTGTCGGGACCCGACAGTTTCAGATCCAACTCGCCATTCTTGACGCCCACGCGGACAACGCCGCCCTTCATCAGCTTGCCAAAGAGCAACTCTTCGGCCAGCGGTTTCTTGATGTGCTCCTGGATCACACGGCCCAGCGGGCGCGCGCCCATCTTGTCGTCGTAGCCCTTGTCGGCCAGCCATTCGGCGGCAGGTTTTGTCCACTCGATGGTCACGTTGCGATCCATCAGTTGTGCCTCAAGCTGCAGCACGAACTTCTCGACAACGGACAGGATCGTGTCCTTGCCCAGCGGCGCAAAGCTGATCACCGCATCCAGACGGTTGCGGAATTCCGGCGTGAACGTGCGTTCGATGGCGGCCGTATCCTCGCCCTCGCGCCGGTCACGACCAAAGCCGATGGCGGCTTTGGACATCTCAGCAGCGCCTGCGTTCGACGTCATGATCAGGATCACGTTGCGGAAATCCACCGTGCGCCCGTTGTGGTCGGTCAGCTTGCCGTGGTCCATGACCTGCAACAGGATGTTGTAGACATCAGGGTGCGCTTTCTCGATTTCGTCGAGCAGCAGCACGCAATGCGGATGCTGGTCAACGCCGTCGGTCAGCATACCACCCTGGTCAAACCCGACATAGCCCGGAGGGGCACCGATCAGGCGGCTGACCGCGTGTTTCTCCATGTATTCCGACATGTCAAAGCGCAGCATTTCCACACCCAACGTGTCGGCCAGCTGTTTGGCTACCTCGGTTTTACCCACACCCGTTGGCCCGGCAAACAGGTAGTTACCGATGGGCTTTTCGGGTTCACGCAGACCCGCGCGCGCCAGCTTGATGGCCGAGGACAGCGCCTCGATCGCCGGGTCCTGACCGAACACCACGCGCTTGAGCGACACTTCGAGGTCCTTGAGGGTCTCGGCATCGTCCTTGGATACGTTTTTCGGAGGAATGCGGGCGATCTTGGCCACGACATTCTCGATCTCCTTGGTGCCGATGGTCTTGCGGCGCTTGGCCGCGGCAACCAGATGCTGGGCCGCGCCCGCCTCGTCGATCACGTCAATCGCGCTGTCGGGCAGCTTGCGGTCGTTGATATACCGGCTCGCCAGTTCCACCGACGTCTTGATCGCGTCCGAGGTGTATTTGACGCCGTGGTGATCCTCGAAATAGGGCTTGAGGCCCTTGAGGATTTTCGTGGCATCTTCCACCGACGGCTCGTTCACGTCGATCTTCTGGAACCGGCGGCTCAGCGCGCGGTCCTTCTCGAAATGCTGGCGGAACTCTTTGTAAGTGGTCGATCCCATGGTGCGCAGCTTGCCACCCTGAAGCGCAGGCTTCAGCAGGTTGGACGCATCCATCGCACCGCCAGACGTGGCACCCGCACCGATCACGGTGTGAATTTCGTCGATGAACAGAACAGCGTCCTTATGCTCTTCCAATTCGGTCACGACCGCCTTCAGCCGTTCCTCAAAATCGCCGCGATACCGCGTGCCCGCCAGCAACGCGCCCATGTCGAGCGAATAGATCGTCGTGCCTGACAGCACCTCGGGTGTCTCACCTGCCACGATCTTGCGCGCCAGTCCCTCGGCGATGGCCGTTTTGCCCACGCCGGGATCACCCACCAGAAGCGGGTTGTTCTTGCGGCGGCGGCACAGCACCTGAATGCAGCGCTCCACCTCGTCCGACCGGCCAATGAGCGGGTCGATATCGCCCTCGCGCGACTTTTCGTTCAGGTCCACGCAGTATTTGGCAAGCGCGCTTTCCTTCTTCTCGCCTTCGGTGACGCCCTGGGCCTCTTCCTCGGCTTCCGGCGCGCCAGACACGGGGCGGCTTTCGCCGAATGCCGGGTCCTTGGCCACACCATGGGCGATGAAATTGACCGCGTCGTAGCGGGTCATGTCCTGTTCCTGCAGGAAATAGGCCGCGTTCGACTCGCGTTCGGCAAATATTGCGACCAGCACATTCGCGCCCGTCACTTCCGTCCGACCCGAGGATTGCACGTGGATCGCCGCGCGCTGGATCACGCGCTGGAAGGCCGCGGTCGGGACCGCTTCGGAGCCGTCAATGTCGGTCACAAGGTTCGCCAGATCGTCGTCCACGAACTCTTCGAGCGTGCCGCGCAGCTCGTCAATGTCGACCGAACAGGCCTGCATGACGCGGCGGGCATCGGGTTCGTCCACCAGCGACAGCAGCAAATGCTCAAGCGTTGCAAATTCGTGCCGGCGTTCGTTGGCCAGCGCCAAAGCCTGATGAATGGCTTTTTCCAGGGTCGTCGAGAATGAAGGCACAGCAGTGCTCCTTATCGCTCGGGGTCGGGTGGGGCATCAAGGGATGTCGAGGCCCCGTACCAACCATGGCCTCATGTACTTAAGTTTGGTTGAAGATCGCACAGCTTCAAGGCTTTTCTTTGCCTTGACCCTCACATTGTGCGTGAGAAACGTTACGATGGTGTCACATTGGGCGTGTCAGTGGACCGCTGCGTCTCAGAAGTTGTCCTTCCGGGTGCGGATTTCAGTGAACACGTCGGTGGCGTTGGCACCTTCCATGCCCAGATGGGCCTGAATGGCGGGGTCGTGGGCGCGCAGAAACGG
Organism: Pseudomonadota bacterium; assembly: GCA_039179785.1. GTDB lineage: Bacteria > Pseudomonadota > Alphaproteobacteria > Rhodobacterales > Rhodobacteraceae > Tateyamaria. Next base: position 15,660 of record JBCDEK010000070.1, read on the forward strand.
GTTTGTGGCCAGTTCTTCGGACAAAAGCGATGGAACGGTCGGGGTGCCCGATGCGCGTTTGTCGGCCACCTCGCGGACCCGTGATATAAGGTCAGTATTTTCAGGATCAATGGTCAGCGCGAATGTCCCGTTGGCCTCGGTGTATTCGTGGCCGGAATACACAACCGTGTCGCGGGGAAGGGCGGCCAATTTCTGGAGGCTGTCAAACATTTGCGGCTTGGTGCCCTCGAACACGCGCCCGCAGCCCAGGGCCATCAGGCTGTCGGCGGTGAACACCGCTTTGCTTTCGGGCAGGTGAAAGGCAATGTGCCCCACTGTGTGCCCCGATACATCAATCACGGTGCCGGTTTCGGACCCAATGGTAAAGCTATCGCCTTCGGACACTTGCACATCCAGCGCAGGCAAGCGATGCGCATCCGCCGCGGCACCGACAACGCGGGCGGGGTGCTTGGCCAGGATATCTGCCAGCCCGTCCACGTGATCATAGTGGTGGTGGGTGATCAGCACATCGCTCAGCGTCCAGCCCGTCTCTTTCAATGCGGCAAGGATCGGGCCCGCTTCGGGCGCGTCGATCAAAGCTGTTGCGCCCGTTGCAGGGTCATGGGCGAGAAAGGCGTAGTTGTCGGACAGGCAAGGGATGGTGCGGATATCGAGGGGCATGGCAATTCGGCTCTTTGTGCTTACTGTTAGACCAAAGGTGGCCCGACAGGTCACGATGGACAAGAGACGATCATGCATCTTGATGTGCAGGACCTGCGCAACTTCTACTATCGCAGCGCTCTGGGCCGCGCGGCACAGGCGTCCTTGCGGCGGCGCATGGTCGAACTTTGGCCCGAAGCCAAGGGACAGACGGTGGCGGGCTTCGGTTTCGCTGCCCCGCTCTTGCGCCCCTACCTGAAGGACGCCCGGCGCGTCATTGCGCTCATGCCCGGACCGCAAGGGGTCATGCCGTGGCCCGCAGACTTGCAAAACGTGTCGGTCCTGACCGAAGAAACGCTCTGGCCCATTGAGACGGGGCATGTCGACAAGCTGGTGATGTTGCACGGGCTTGAGACATCGGAGCGTGCCTACGATCTGCTGGAAGAGGCGTGGCGCGTGCTGGGCCCGGGGGGTAAGGCGCTCTTCATCGTGCCCAACCGCGCGGGCCTCTGGAGCCGCCGCGACCGCACCCCGTTCGGATTTGGCCGCCCCTATTCCGCCAGCCAGCTCGAGACGCAGTTGCGCAAGCATCAGTTCCTGCCCGAACGCCACGTGGGCGCGCTCTACCAGTTTCCGTCCAGCAAACGGCTGTGGATGAAATCGTCGGGCATGTTCGAACGGGTCGGGCGGCTGATGCCCGGCATGGTGGCGGGCGGGGCCTTCATGGTCGAGGCGTCAAAACTGGTCTACCCGCCCAAAGGCAAGGTCGCACGGTCCAAGGCCAAGCGACAGACGGTGCCACAGGGCGTGACGGCACCGGTGGCGGGGCGGGTCTAGCGGCCTTTCCAATCAGAGCCCGGCGCCGTTTTCGCCATTCGGTCGCCGGAATCGGCCCCAAACGCTCTCGTTTTGTGACAGAAATCTTGCAATTCCGGCGAGCCATTCGGTCGCACTTTTGGTAACCATTTGAAAAGGCTCAATAACCGCCTCGACGCCCGTTCACGAACATATGTTGCGGGGTCCGAAACCCTCTGCTACATCCCCCCTGATTTTCACGCCTTGGCGCAAATCAAGGCGTACCAACGTCCCCGGATCACGCTATGTGATGCACTCGAACCGGGGCCAAGACATCGAAAGGGTGGACGTGTCCGAACCAGCTTCGATCTCCACAGGCATTGCATCGCGCTATGCCACAGCTGTCTTTGAGCTTGCCAAGGAAGGCAACGCCGTCAAAAATCTCGAAGGCGACATTGATACACTGACTGCGGCCATGGCCGACAGCGGCGACTTCAACGACCTGATCCACTCGCCCATCTACAGCCGGGACCAGCAGGCCGCCGCGATGACCGCGATCTCGAACAAGGCCGGGTTGACCGACCTGATGACCAACACGCTGGCGCTGATGGCCGAAAAGCGTCGCCTGTTTGTGCTGCCGCAACTGCTGCAGGCCCTGCGCGAGGTCATCGCCGAGGACAAAGGCGAAGTGACCGCAGATGTGACATCGGCCAAAGCGCTGACCAAAGCGCAATCGGACAAACTCGCCAAGACGCTCAAGGCTCGCATGGGCCAGGACGTCACCATCAATGCCTCCGTCGATGAAAGCCTCATCGGCGGTTTGATCGTTAAAGTGGGCTCGAAGATGATCGACACGTCGATCCGCTCCAAGCTCGCTTCCCTCCAGAATGCAATGAAAGAGGTCGGATAAATGGGTATCCAAGCAGCAGAGATTTCTGCGATCCTGAAAGACCAGATCAAGAACTTTGGTCAGGAAGCAGAAGTGGCCGAAGTGGGCCGCGTTTTGTCGGTGGGCGACGGGATCGCCCGCGTCTACGGCCTCGACAACGTGCAAGCCGGTGAGATGGTTGAATTCCCCGGCGGCATTCAGGGCATGGCCCTGAACCTGGAAAACGACAATGTCGGCGTCGTGATCTTCGGCTCTGACCGCGACATCAAAGAGGGCGACACCGTCAAGCGCACGAACTCCATCGTGTCGGTGCCGACGGGTGACGAGCTGCTCGGCCGCGTTGTCGACGGTCTCGGCAATCCGATCGACGGCAAGGGCCC
>JBCDEK010000058.1:0-20559 GCA_039179785.1 Pseudomonadota bacterium
CGTCAATCCACATGCCGCACTTGCCTTCGTTATAGAGGGCGAGGATCTCGTTGAACGAGTTGCCTTCCGAACCGGGAGGGCCGTAGTTGCCCAGCAGGTCCACGTAGAAGTTGATGGCTGCGCGCCATTCGTCGCTGTCGATGGTCGGTTTGAAGTCCGCATCGAACCATGCGCCACCGAACGAGTTCACGACGGTCGTGATGAACGCCATGTTGTCGCCCCAGCCGGGCTTGCCGCGCAGGCATGCACCGTAGACGCCGTTGTCGGGATCGTGCACGGCTGCTGCAGCTGCCTTGACGTTGTCCCAGCTGTCGTTGTCGGCAATGGTTACGCCAGCCGCGTCAGTCAGGTCCTTGCGGTACATGACCATCGACGATTCACCGTAGAACGGTGCGGCATACATGGTGCCTTCGTGGGACAGACCTGCGCGGATCGCGGGCAATATGTCGTCCATGTCGTATTCGGCGCCGAAGTTCAGCGGCTCGATCCAGCCTGCGGCACCCCAGATGGGCGCTTCCTGCATGCCGATGTTGATGATGTCGTATTGACCACCACCTGTGGCGGTGTCCGACGTAACCTGCTCGCGTAGCACGCCTTCTTCCAGCGAAACCCACTCAAGCTGAACACCGGTTTCTTCGGTGTAAGCTTCAGCGACCTTCTGCATATTGATCATGTGACCGTTGTTCACGATCGCGATTGTGAGTGATTTTGCGTGGCCATCTGCCAGTGCGCCCGATGCGGCGATCAGAGACAGGGCTGTTGCCGCACGAAGTGCGTTCCCAAGTGACATCCGGTTCCTCCCTAGATTGGATGTTATGGCTCAACGCTAGCGTTGAATCTGTCGTCGCGTCAAATTATTTTTTACGCGCGTAAAGAATTTTGGAAAGTTTTATTTAAATCAGATACCTACGCGGAGTCGCGCATGATCAAATGCGCGGAAAACAGTGTTTCCTCCCGCGATTTAAATCGGCCACCCGATTCGATCAGTCGAAACAATGTTTCGACCGAATGCCCCGAAACGTTCGCATAATCATGTGCTGCCGTCGTCAGTGACGGGCAGGTGTAGCGCGAAAACGGATGGTCATCGTGCGACGCTACGCGTAGATCGCATTCCGCGCCACGCCCGACCCGGTACCCTGTCTCGTAACAGGCAGACAACAAGCCAATGGCCAGCCGGTCGTTGCTGCACAGGATCGTATCCGTGGGCAGTGCCTTTCGGTTCAGGATATCCAAAGCGCCCTTGCGCCCGATCTCCTCAAAGGCCCAGCCGGTGCCATCGATCTGCATTACATTGGGGGGCAACCCAAGTCGCTCCATCATGTCCAGATACGCCCGCCTGCGCTTGTTGGCGTTCGGGTTGGCGGGGTGTTTCATTTCGAAAAACGAGGGCGGTTCGCCGGTGCGGCTTAGATATTCAACGGTTTGCGAGACAAAGCTGTAGTTGTCGGAGCCCACAAAGGATTCGCCCATCCCCTCGATATTGCTGTCAAAAAGGACGGTTGGCACGTCGCGGCAAAACGACTCTATGGCTGACCTGTCTGACAAGCGGCCCAGGGGGGCCAGCAATACGCCTGCCGGTTTCAATGACCGCAGGGTGTCCAGTATGTCCCGTTCCTGATCGGCCGACCCGTGCGAACTGAACAGCGACGGCGAAAACCCGGCCTCAATGCACCGGCGTTCGATCACCCGCACGATTTCGCCAAAGAACGGGTCGGCGAGGTAGGGCACAACAACACCGATGTTCTTGGTCAGCTCGCGGTTCTGGTTCATCGCATAGATGTTGGGGCGATAGCCGTATTGCTCGATGGCCGCCTCGATGCGCGCCCGTGTGGTGGCGCGCACGCTGGTCGGATCATGAAAATACTTGGACACAGTCGGGCGCGAGATGCCGCTGACCGAGGCAAACTCCTCCATGTTCCTGATTTTGCGTTCGCCCATGCCTTGCTCCGTCCCGCGGGTCGTGTCGGTAGGTGTCGACATTGAAACGATAGGCAAAAAAGTTTGCGCGCGCAAACTTTGTGAAGCACGCGATCGCCCTGCCTTCATTTTCCAGTGCGGCCTGACGTCTTGGCAGTTCAAGCGAAATACCGCGGCGGGTAACCCCGGTTCTCTGGCGTCGGCAAAATTTGAATGCAACCGGTTGCAAAATGCAGCGACTCGCATATCATCGCGCTCGTTGCCAACCGGGACTCAGTCCAAGCAGAGACTGTTTCCGGTCGGCGGTCCGGCAAAAAATGGCGTGATCCGGACACGCAACTTGGGAGGAAACCATGAAGAAATTTGTGACAGTGGGCGCACTTGCCATGCTGATGGGTGGCACGGCCATGGCCGAAACCATCGGTGTGTCCGTGGCCCGTTTTGACGACAACGGTCTGACCATCATGCGCAACGGCATGACCGATCACGTGGAAACGCTGGATGGCGTCGAACTGATCATGGAAGACGCGCAAGACGACGTGGCGCGCCAGCTTGACCAGATCAACAACTTCATCGCCAGCGGCGTGGACGCCATCATCGTAAACGCGGTCGACACGAACGCGACCGAAGCGATGAGCCAGGCCGCCTCTGCCGCCGGTGTGCCGCTGGTCTATGTGAACCGCCAGCCCATCAACATGGATACCCTGCCCGAAGGTCAGGCGTTCGTGGCCTCAAACGAGATTGAATCCGGCACCCTGAAAGCGTTTGAAATCTGCAAGAACCTGCGCGCCGCAGGCAAGTCGGGCGGGGCCACTGCCTATATGCTGATGGGCCAGCTGTCGAACCAGGCCGCCGTACAACGCTCCAAGGACGTCGAGGACGTTTTGGGCATGGACATGTGTAACTTCATCACCCTGATCGACAAGCAGACCGCCAACTGGTCGCGCGACCAGGCGCAGGACTTGATGACCAACTGGATTTCGTCCGGTGAGCCGTTTGACGCGGTCTTTGCCAACAACGACGAAATGGCGATTGGCGCGATCCAGGCGATGAAGGCCTCGGGCATCTCGATGGATGATGTCGAAGTGGGCGGGGTGGACGCCACACCCGACGCGCTGGTGTCGATGCAGGCCGGCGACATGGACGTGACTGTGTTCCAGGATCTGGCTGGTCAGGGCGCAGGCTCCATCGATACGGCGATCAAGCTGGCCAATGGCGATGATGTCGACAAGACCGTCTTCATCCCGTTCAAACTGGTCACACCGGACAACGTTGCAGACTTCCTGCAATAAGATCGGATTGGTGGGGCTGCGCATGACGCGGCCCCATCACCCTTTCCTGACATAAGAAGCGGCCCAGGGACCGCTCAACCGGGAGGCATCCATGGCCGATGCAACGCAAGGGACAGGTGGGCTGACATTCGACAGCAAGCGACGCGCCTGGCCAAACGAGCTGAATATCTTTTTCGCGCTGATCCTGATCATCTTCGCCTTCGAAGCGGCGGGACAGCTTCTGCCCTACATGAACGGGCAAAGCTTTCTCTTTGACACGCGCGACCGTTTTGACAGCATTTTTAACGAGGCGCGGCTGCGCATCATCATCCTGCAGGTGGCCATCATCGGCATCATCGCGCTGGGGGTGACGCAGGTCATCATCTCGGGCGGCATCGACCTCAGTTCCGGCCCCCTGGTGGGGGCCACGGCGATGATCGTGATGTCCTTTGCCCAGACCGAACTGGTCAACGGCGGCCCCAACCCTAAGGCGGTGTTCGGCTACTGGGCCTTTGATTTGCCGGTCATCGTCCCCTTGATCGTCGGCCTCAGTTTCGGCGCCCTGATCGGCGCCATCAACGGCAGCCTCATCGCCTATACCAAGATCCCGCCGTTTATCGCGACGCTCGGCATGTTCCTTATTTGCCGCGGCATCGCGCAGGCCTGGACTCGCGGCCAGCCGGTATCCTTCCCGACAGAAACCTACGCCCTGATCGGCAAGGGCATGATGCCGGTCTACCTGTTCATCGCCCTCGCGATCCTGTTCCATTTCATCCTAAAGTACACGGTCTACGGCAAACACACCTATGCCATCGGATCAAACGAGGATGCCGCAAGGATGTCTGGCATCAACGTGCAGCGGCACAAGGTGCTGGTCTACATGATCGCCTCGATGCTTGCCGCCTTTGCAGCAATCGTGCTGAGTTCCAAGAACCTCACGGCGCAGTCGGGCATGGGCATCTTCTATGAACTTTACGCCATCGCCATGGCGGTGATTGGCGGCGTGAGCCTGACGGGTGGTCGCGGCTCGATCATCGGCACGGTCCTCGGGGCCATGGTGTTTGGCGTCATCCAGTCCGGGTTCACATACATCAAGCTCGACGCCTTCTATCAGTTGATGGCCATGGGCGCGATCATCATCGGCGCGGTGGTGCTGGACAAGGTCCGGCAGGAACGCGCAGCCATGCGAAGTTGACGGGGGAGCAAACCATGAGCGACGATATAGTCCTTGAGACGCGCGGGCTGACCAAACACTACGGTGGTGTGCACGCGCTGAATGACGCTAACTTCACCCTCAAAAAGGGCGAACACGTGGCGATCATGGGCGACAACGGGGCGGGCAAGTCCACCTTTGTCCGCCAGATCACCGGGGTCGAACAGCGCACGCGCGGCGACATCATGTTCTACGGCGAACCGGTGCATTTCGACGGCCCGCTGGATGCACGCAAGGCAGGCATCGAAACGGTGTTCCAGACGTTGGCACTGGCCGACGATCTGGACGTGCCTGACAACCTGTTTCTGGGCCGCGAAAAGACGAAATTCGACTGGCTCGGCCCTTTCCGCCTGCTGGACTACAAAGCCATGCGGCAGGCCACCATGGACGGGCTGGAAAAGACCGCCGTCAAAATCCCCAACATCCGCAACACCATTCGCAACATGTCGGGCGGCCAGCGGCAATGCGTGGCGATTGCACGGACCGCAACGTTCCATTCGCGGCTGACCATCATGGACGAACCCACTGCCGCGCTGGGCGTGCAGGAAACGGCACAGGTCGAAAACATCATCCGCACGCTCAAGGAACAGGGTGAGCCCCTGATCCTGGTCAGCCACAATATGCGGCAGGTGTTTGACTTGGTGGACCGGATCGTGGTTTTCCGGCGCGGACGCATATGCGCGAACTTGGCCAAGGAAGACACAGATGGACAGGACGTGGTCGCCTATATCACCGGCGCCAAGACGCAAGAAGGGTACGAGGACGCGGCCTGAGGTGCTGCGCTGATGGGCCTCGATCACGCCTTCTTTGCCAAACCCTGGCGCCGTTACATGACGGTCGCCGTCTGTGTCCTGTGGGGGCTGTTCGAACTGTCCATCGGCGCAGTGGGGTGGGCCGTCTTCATCTTTGGCATAGGGGCGTATGCCCAGTGGCAATTCACCCGTGTGGACTGGTCGAAACACGACGATGGCGGGCACTGAAACATGCCCGTGACGCTCAAGGATGTAGCCGAGCGGGCAGGAGTATCGCGCTCTGCCGTGTCGCGCTGTTTCACGCCCGGCGCGTCGATCAGCGGCAAGACCCGCGAAAAGGTCGAAAAGGCCGCTGCCGAACTGGGCTACAGCCCCAACGCGCTTGCCTCGTCGCTCACCACGGGCCGGACCAAGCTGGTGGGCGTAATTTCGAACAACTTCCACAACCCGATCTTTCTGGAAGTCTTCGATCTGGTCACCCGCGAGTTGCAAAAACGCGGCCTGCGCCCGCTGCTCGTGAATCTGTCCGATGAAACCGATCCGTCGAACTCTGTCCGCCTTCTCCAGCAATACTCGGTCGACGCAGTCATTGTCGCCTCATCGACCCTGCCAGTCAGCTTCGCCGAAAGCTTTCACGAGGCGGGGATGCGCGTCGTCCACTCCTTTGGCCGACTGACCGACAGGCCAAAGATCAACGTCCTTGGTATCGACAACATCGAAGCGGGTCGCATTGCCGCCCGCGAACTGATCCGGCGTGGCTACCGCAATGTCGGCTTTCTTGCCGGTCCGCTCAGCGCCACGTCCACCCGCGACCGCCACACTGGCTTTGTCGAAGAACTGGGCCGGCACCCGGACGTGTCCCTGTCGGTCAGCTATGCCGCTGCCTATTCCTTTGACGCAGGCCGCAGCGAAATGGCGCGCCTGCTGTCGATGGGCCCGGCCGAGGCGTATTTCTGCGGTGACGACGTTCTGTCCATCGGGGCCCTGTCGGCTATCAAGGACGCGGGCCTGTTGGTGCCGGATGACGTTGGCATCCTTGGCCTCAACAACATGGAAATGGCCGCCTGGGAACTCATTGACCTCACCACCATCCACAACCCCATCGACGATATCGTGCGCACCTCCGTCGACCTGGTCGAGGCGATGCTGGATGGCGCAGAAACCGTGGCTCAATCCCTGACGTTCGACTGTCATGTGGTGGAACGCGGCACGCTTCGGCCTGTTTCGGGGTAAGTTCTCAGCAACACTGGCAGCTTCAGGCCTGCAGATGGTAGGTTCTGCTCATGACATCTGTCGGTGACTACACGTTTCGCCCCGCCAGCCCGGATGACCGGGACATTCTGCGCCATTGGCAGTCACAGCCGCATGTCAGCAGGTGGTGGGACAGCGATGAACCGCACACCGACGAAGACTTCCACGACGCGCGTGTCGCTCGCTGGATCGTGTCAACGGCGGGGCGCCCCTTTGCCTACATGCAGGACTACACCGTGCATGGCTGGGACGCTCATCATTTCTTTCACCTGCCCGAAGGGTCCCGTGGTATCGATCAATTCGTCGGCGTGCCGGACATGATCGGTCAAGGTCACGGCCCTGCCTTCATCGCCCTGCGGGTGCACGCGTTGTTCGATGCGGGCGCGCCGGCTGTTGCCACGGATCCGCACCCCGACAACGCATATGCGATTGCTGCCTACAAAAAAGCCGGGTTCCAACAGGATGGACCATCCCAAGACACGGCTTGGGGGCGTATCCTGCCCATGATCGTGTGGCGCAAGTTTGCCAAAGCGGGCGCAGGCGTTGCGAAAAATTAATATGCGTTAACAGAATCTTACGGTTACCAATGGGTAACCCCACCTACCGAAACATCGGCGGTCGTGCGTCCAGCCACTTGCCGTCCTGCTTGCCACTTTCGGCCACCGCAAACACAGCCGCCATGGACCGAAACCCATCCTCGGCCCGAGGATACAGGTTCGCCGCCGGGTCCATGGCGCGCCCTTCCTTCCGCGCCCGGATCGCCTCGGCCAAATCGGTGTAGATATTGGCAAAGGCCAGCGGCATCCCTTCGGCATGGCCAATGGTCACCCGCGTGGTCCGGTCGGCTTCGGGCGACAGGTTCGCCTCGCCCCGCTCGATCACCTGCAGCCGTTCGTTCAGCGGCATGTAGTACAGTTGGTTTGGTTGCTCCTGGCTCCACCGCAACCCACCGGTTTCGCCAAAGACTTGAATCCCCAACCCATGCTGCCGCCCGATGGCCACGGACGAGGTCCAGAGCCGTCCAACCGCGCCGCCATCCATGCGGAAGTTGACCATCGCATCATCTTCCAGCGTCCGCACGTCGATGCAGGACACGGTGTCGGCGCTTAGCCTCTCGACCTCTTGCCCGGTGACAAAAGACGCCATGTGCAGCGCATGTATCCCACAATCGGCAAACTGCGCCGACACGCCCGCCTGCGCCGGATCATAGCGCCAGCGCACGCGCGGATTGTCCGCATCCATAGCATCCGCATGGTGCCCGTGCGCGAACTCCGCCACCACCAGCCGCACCTTGCCGATATCACCGCGCGCGACCATCGCCCGCATGTGGCGGACCAGCGAATATCCGGTGTAGCCGTAATTCACCGCGCAGATATTGCCGGTCTTCTGCGCAATCTCGACGATCTCCTGACCCTCCTCCACCGTCATCGTCATGGGCTTTTCGCACAGCACATGAAACCCGCCTTCAAGGAAGGCTTTGGTGATCTCGAAGTGGGTGGAATTGGGCGTCGCGACGGTCACAAGATCAATCTTGTCATCGCGCTTTTGCTCACCTTCCAGCATCTCCTGCCACGACCCATAGGCGCGGTCACCCAAACCCAGGCGACGACCGTACTCACGACCTTCTTCGGGCCGGTGATCCAGCGCGCCGGCCGAGAATTTAAACAATCCGTCCAGTCCTGCACCCAAGCGGTGGGCGGGTCCGATCTGGCTGCCTTCACCGCCGCCGATCATGCCCCATTGCAGCTTCGCCATGTCTTAAGCTCCCTCAAATCCGATGGATTGCAGATAGGCGCGGTTCAGCTTGGCATCGTCGATGGGCGATGTGTCACCCGCCGGGTCGCAATCCTGTTCAACTGTGCACCACCCATCGAACCCGTTGTCCAGCAACACCTGACGGACGGCGGGAAAGTCCACATCCCCGTCACCCAGATTGCAAAAGATGCCCTGCCCGCAGGCGTCATAAAAACCCGTACGCTTGGCGATCACGTCCGCTTTCACCTTGGGGTCGATGTCCTTGAAATGCATGTAGCTGATGCGGTCGATATGCCGCGTCATGAAGGCCACGGGGTCAAACCCGGCATAGGAATGGTGTCCGGTATCAAAGCAGATCTTGAGAATGCTCTCATCCACCTCGTCCAGCAGCCGCTCTAGTTCCGGCTCAAAGTCGATGAACCCGGCGGCATGGGCGTGCATGCCCACCGTCAGACCATACTCCTCGGCCCCCATTTTGGCGACAGTCGCGATGCGGTCGCGAAACGCGGTCCACTCGGCCTTGTCCATCTGTTCCGCCTCATCCGCACGACCGGCAGTGGGCGCGCGGCGATCCGAGATTGAGTCGATCAGCACCAGATGCTGCGCCCCGTGGGCCTTCAGCGCCTTGCAGGTCCGTACGGCACCGTCCAGAACGTCGTCCCATGCGTCAGGGTCATGGAACGGGCGGAACACAACGCCGCCCACCAGTTCCTGCCCGAACTCTTCGAGCGCGTCACCCAGAACGGCTGGGTCCTCAGGCATGAAGCCCACAGGCCCCAGTTCGATGCCGGTATATCCCGCATCCGCATTCTCCTGCAGCACCTTGCGCCAGGCCGGGTTGCGCGGGTCGTCCGCAAATTCCACACCCCAGGAACAGGGGGCATTGCCGATCTTGATCATGTCTTTGCCTCTTTAGAAATTTGCCACGTTGACCCAAGCCTCTGCCCGAGAGGACGCAAGGGCCGCAGCCACAACTTGATTAACCCGCAAGCCTTCTTCGAACGTCGGCCACACAGGCTCACCCGTATGGATCGCTGTCAGGAAGTCCTTGGCCTCGATGATGATCTGGTCCTGATATCCGGTGCCGTGACCGGGGCCCTGACAGAAGGGCAGGTAGTCGGGATGCGCAGGACCAGTCAGGATCTTGCGAAATCCGCGCTCGGCCTCTGGCCCCTCGGCGGTGTAAAGCCACAGCACGTTCTGATCCTCACCATCAAAACGGATCGCGCCGCCGGTGCCATAGATGTCATAGGCATAGCCCATCTTCCGCCCCGTCGCGACGCGGCTGATGAACAGACTGCCGTTGATGCCGGACGCAAACCGCAGTGTCAGATAGGCCTGATCGTCATTGGTCACCTGCACGCCATTGCGCATCGGATGCACAGTTTCAGCACGGGCAAACAGCGCCTCGATCGGACCCATGAGCGCCTGCGCGCAGTTGATGGGATGGGGCGCCAGATCACCCATGCAGCCGTTGGCATCGCCCTGCGCTCGCCACGTGCCGGGGCTGTCTGGGTCGGCAAAGAAATCTTCGGTCATCTCCCCGCGAAAGGACGTGACCTGCCCGATGCGCCCCTCGGCCACCAGCTTGCGGGCGTATTGCGTGGCAGGGGTCTTGGCGTAGTTGAAGCCGACCATGTTCGCGACATCAGCCGCCTTGGCGGCGGCCACCATCTCCCGCGCATGATCCGGCGTCTCAGCCAGCGGCTTTTCACACAGCACCGGCTTGCCTGCCGCAAAGGCCGCCAGTGCGATGTCGCGGTGTGTGTCTTGGGGTGATGCGATGACAATGGCCTCGACCTTCGGGTCATCAACCAACACCCGCCAGTCCGACGTGGCGCGGGCAAAGCCATAGGTCGCGCGGTAGCGTTCGGCGGACGCGTCAGAGGTCGCGCAAACCATCTCCAACCGGGGTCGCAAGGCCGTGTCAAACACCGCCGCCACAGCGCCAAACGCCACCGCATGGGCCTTGCCCATATAACCGCCACCGACGATTCCAATGCCGATTTCGGACATCCAGGCTCCTCCCCCAAAAAGTATTTGCAACCGGTTGCAATAGCGGTATCGTCATAGGGGCGGACGGGTCAATACAGAATCGTCACATCAATATATCGCGCAAGCCTTGGGAGGATTGAATGGCGGGCAGCGACACCGTGCGTCTGACAACAGCGCAGGCGATCATCCGCTATCTGGCGGCGCAGTATATCGAGATTGACGGGCAGGAATGGCGCCTGTGCGGCGGTGGCTTTGGCATCTTCGGCCACGGCAACGTGACCTGCCTAGGCGAGGCGCTTTATGACCACAAAGCAGAACTCCCCCTCTACCGCGGGCAAAACGAGCAAAGCATGGGCTTTGCCGCTGCCGCCTATGCCAAGACCTGGCTGCGTCAGCGTTTCATGTTCTGCACGGCAAGCGCAGGGCCCGGCACCGCGAACCTGCTGACGGCGTCGGCGCTCGCCCACGCCAACAGGCTGCCCATGCTGATGCTCTGCGGTGACACGTTCCTCACACGGCTGCCTGACCCCGTACTGCAACAGCTTGAACATTTCGGAGACCCGACGTTCGGCGTAAACGACGCCTTCAAGGCCGTCACCCGGTACTGGGACCGGATCACGCACCCTGCCCAGATCATCCAATCCTTGCCCAACGCCATCGCCACCATGCTGGACCCTGCGGACTGTGGCCCTGCCTTTCTTGGTCTGCCGCAGGATGTGCAGGGCTGGGCCTATGACTACCCACTCGCGATGTTCGAAAAGAAAGTGCACCGCATACGCCGCCAATTCCCGGACGCGAACGACATCACGGACGCCGCATCGGCCCTCAAAGCCGCCAAACGGCCCATGATCATCGCGGGCGGCGGCGTGCAATATTCCGGCGCGGTAGAGGACCTGACCGCCTTTGCCGAAGCGCATGACATCCCCGTGGTCGAAACCATCGCGGGCCGCGCCAACATGCTGGACACGCACCCACTGAATTGCGGTCCCATCGGTGTGACCGGATCGGACAGCGCCAATGCGATTGCGGAAAAAGCCGACGTGATCCTGTCGGTGGGCTGCCGGTTGCAGGATTTCACCACGGGGTCCTGGACGGCCTTCGCCCCAGAGGCGCAGATTATCGGCCTGAACGCAGGTCGCCACGACGCAGGCAAGCACCGCTCGCTGCCGGTTGTGGGCGATGCCAAGCTGGGTCTCGATGCGCTGGGCGCGGCCATGGCGGGTTACACTGCACCGTCCGGTTGGGTCAGCTTTGCAAAAGAAGAGCGCGCCAAATGGACCGACTATGTGGCGGACAATGTCGCCCACGGCAACCGCCCCAACTCCTATGCCCAGGCCATCGGCGTGGTTAACGCGGCCTGCGACCCACGTGACCGGGTTGTGGCCGCAGCGGGTGGGTTGCCCGCCGAAGTCACAGCCAACTGGCGCACACTGGACATCGGAACAGTGGATGTCGAGTTCGGTTTCTCCTGCATGGGCTACGAAATCGCAGGCGCATGGGGGGCACGCATCGCGCAGTCCGAACGAGAGCCGGATCAGGATGTGATTACCTTCTGCGGCGACGGCTCTTACCTGCTGATGAATTCGGACATCTATTCCTCCGTCCTGTCCCAGAAAAAGATGATCGTACTGGTGCTCGATAACGGGGGTTTCGCCGTCATCAACAAGCTGCAGAACAACACAGGCAACGAAAGCTTCAACAACCTGCTCAGCGACGCGCCGACGATTCCACAAGCCTTCGCCGTGGATTTCGAAGCCCACGCCGCCAGCATGGGGGCTACCGCCGAAACGGTCGAAAATCCCGCCGAACTGGGCGATGCGTTCAAACGCGCCAAGGCCGGCGACAAAACCTATGTCATCTGCATGAAGGTCGACGCCTACGAGGGCTGGACCGAAGGCGGTCACACCTGGTGGGAGGTGGGTACGCCCCACGTGACCGACAACGCCAAGGTCGCCGCCGCCCATGCCGATTGGGAGTCCACCCGTACCAAGCAACGCAAGGGGGTCTGATGCAGACCTTTACGGCTGATACCGCTGATCCCGTCGCCATTTGCAATGAGATGCTGAATGGCCCCGGCGCCGTGCGCATCACGGGGCTCTTCTCAGATGACCAGATTGCCGAGGCGCGCCGCATCGTCATGGCGCACTCCGATGGTGAAGGCGAAAAGGTCACGCACTTTCAGGGTGCCGCGATGGAAGAGGGTAAGGCCAACCTGCAACGCCGCGTCTGGAACCTGCTGGCCAAGGGCGATGTGTTCTCGGACATGGCCACGCACCCGGTGATCTGGTCCGTTCTCAGCCGCTGGCTCGGATCGGAGTTCATCATGGGCTCCATCGCCGCCAACCGCATCCTGCCCGGCGGGCCGGGGCAAGAGCCGCATATCGACTTTCCGTACTGGGACTTCCACGCGCCTGACACGCACCCGATGGGTCTAAACGCATCGTTCCCGATGAACGCGCAGGTGACCATCGCGCTTGACCCGTTTACCGAGGAAAGCGGGGCAACCGCCTATCTGCCCGGCACCCAGAAAAACATGCGCTACCCCACGGCGGACGATCAGGACCATTTCTATACCAACTGCGCCCGCATGACCGGCGACCCCGGCGATACGGTGATCTTCTTTGGCGCGGCCTGGCACTGCGCGATGCCCAACCATGCCGATCACGACCGCAATGCCGTGCTGATCAACTACATCCCGAAATTTGTGAAGCCCTTGGAAGATATGCCCGGCGCACTGCCGCAGTCCCTCCTTGATGCCGCCAGCCCCGAGATGCGGCAGCTTCTGGGGTTCAACTACAAATACCCCGAAATCCTGGATCAGGCCGACGCTGTGAATGCCGAGGGGATCAAGTGACCCAACTGCTGGACGGCATAAAGGCCAATGACTTTGTCATCGTGGGCCGCGCGGGCATCGACTTTTTCACCGATGTGGGTGTACGGGCCGAGGATGCAGAACGTCTGACCGTGGATCTGGGCGGCTCGGCAGCCAACATCGGCGCAGGCATCTGCAAGCTGGGGGGCAAGGCCGCGCTTGTCACTTCCGTCAGCGACGACTCCGTTGGCAGTTACTGCATCAACCGGCTTCAACACTATGGCGTAGACACCACTCACGTGAACAGGGTCGGTGGGGAATACCGCAACTCGCTGGCCTTCTACGAAAGTGTTCTGGAAAGGCACCGAAACGTCATTTACCGCAACGGGGCCGCGGATTTTCAAATGACGGTCGAAGATGTCGAAGCGGTGGACTATTCCAAATATGGCGCACTGATCACCGCAGGCACGGTCTTTGCCGCCGAACCGTCGCGCACAGCCACGTTCCGCAGCTTCGAACTGGCCAAGGCGGCAGGTCTGCCAATCATCTTCGACGTGGATTACCGCCCCTATTCCTGGCCCTCACCAGAAGTCGCAGCAGACGTGCTAAGCCGCGCGGCCGAGGCGTCAGACATGATCGTCGGCAATGACGAAGAGTTCGGCTTCATGGCCGGCGGCATGGACAAGGGACAAGCCAAGGCGCGCGCCCTGTCCGAATCCACCGCCGAGATCGTCATCTACAAGATGGGCGAAAAGGGCGCTGTCACCTACGCAGGTGGCGAAGAGGTCGCGACCGGCATCTACCCCGTAACCGCGGTCAAACCCAACGGAGCCGGGGATGCGTTCATGGCAGGCCTGATGACCAGCCTCGCCGACGGGCAAGACCTCAAATCCGCCATCCTGCGAGGCTCTGCTTGCGCCTCCATCACTGTCTCGCAACCGGGCTGCGCTCCAGCCATGCCCACCCCCGACCTGCTTGACGATTTCCTCACAAACCATCCCGGTCCGACCACACCCTAAGAAGGAGGCAAGCCGATGCATATCGCGCCTTTCGACAATCAGAACAAACCGATCGTGGATGTGGATGACGCCACCGTCCCGCTCAACTATTTCAACATCGTGAAGCTGAAAAAGGGCGAGGCGTTTGATTACGCCGTGCCGGGCTACGAGACGTGTATCGTGCCCGCTACCGGCACCGTCGATGTGAATGTCGAAGGGTTCAAGGCCGACGCCTTGGGGGGGCGCGGCGTGGATGTGTGGGACGGCGAGCCCGAGGGCGTCTATGTGCCCACAGCGGCCAAGGCCGAGATGGTTTGCACATCGGACCAGGCCGAGGTGTTCGTGGCTGGTGCCCGCTACGACAAGGTCCTCGACGCTTTTGCCGTGCGCAATGACGAACTGGACCTCGTGCAATACGGCTCCGACGACACCAAAACCCACCGCAAGATCAAGCACATCCTTGGCACCAAGTACCATGACAAGGTCGGCCGCCTTCTGGTGTCCGAACTCTTCACCGTGGGGCAGGGCGGCTGGTCCGGGTTCCCCAGCCACAAGCACGACACCGACCGCTCCGAAGAGGGCGAGATCATCGAGACCCGCCACGACGAGACCTACAATTTTCGCTTCCGCCCCAATCACGGCTCGGGCGTGCAGATGCTGCAACGCGAGGACGGCAAAGCGGGCGACGCCTATCACATCGTCGATGGCTCCACGATCTGTCTCGACAACGGCTACCACCCCTGTGCCGTGTTGCCGGGCTACGAGATGTATTATTTCACCATCCTTGGCGGGCTCAGCCAGCGCAGCCTGGTGCAGTACTTTCAGCCCACCCATGCCTACCAGATCGAAACGATCCCGGGCATCAAGGACATGATCGCGAAGTTCAAATGACCCTTGCAACGCTGGTAGAGGTGTTGGGCCCGGCCAAGGCCCAAGGCTACGCCGTCGCCGGTCTGGTCACTCTGGGCTGGGAAGACATGCGGGCCTTCGTGGCGGCTGCGGAGGCCGAGGGTTGCCCTGTGATCCTGCAAGCCGGACCATCCTGTCGAGAACACACACCGCTTCCAATCCTGGGCAAGATGATCCGACACCTCGCGGAGCAAGCCAGCGTCCCGATCGTCGCGCATCTCGACCACGGCTACACCTTCGACGAATGCCGCGAAGCGCTCGACAGCGGCTTCACCTCACTGATGTTCGACGGCTCGCGCAAGCCACTGGCCGACAACATTGCAGAAACCAACGCCATCGCGGACATGGCGCACGCCGCGGGCATTTCCTGCGAGGGCGAGATCGGGTTCGTGGGCTACGACAACGGCGAAGCCTCTGCTGGAACAGACCCAACCGAAGCCGCACAATTCGCGGCAGAAACCGGCGTCGACGCCATGGCGATCTCCGTCGGCAACGTACACCTGCAAACCGACCAATCCGGCGGACTGGACGAGGATCGCATCGCCGCGATCCAGGCGCTCACCGACGTCCCGCTCGTCATCCACGGAGGCTCCGGCGTGCCCGCCGCGCAGCGGCGCAAACTGGCGACCACCACAAACATCTGCAAATTCAACATCGGGACGGAACTGCGCCAAGCCTTTGGCTACGCTCTGCGCGACGCGTTGAACAGCGACCCCGACCGCTTTGACCGCGTGCAAATCCTCAAGGACACGCAAGACCCGGTGGTCGCCGCCACCCGCACCGTCCTGCGCACTATGAAAGCCGACACATGATCAACATCGCACTTCTCGGCTGTGGCCGCATCGGTCAGGTCCACGCCGGCAGCCTGATGGGGATGGACGGCGCGCAGGTTGCTGCTGTGGCCGACGCAATGCCCGAAGCGGCGCAGGCGCTTGCCAAACGCACCGGGGCAAAGGTGATGGAGGTCGAGGATATCCTGACAGCCTCCGACATCGACGCGGTGGTGATCGGCACGCCAACGACCACCCATTACGACCTGATCCACAGCGCCGCCCGCGCGGGCAAGGCGATCTTTTGCGAAAAGCCCATCGACCTGAACGCCGCACGCATCCGCGACTGCCTTGCTGTCGTCGAACAACACGCCATCCCGTTCTTTATCGCGTTCAACCGCCGCTTTGATCCGAACTTTCGCACGTTAAAATCCCAAATCGACGATGGGCGCATCGGCCAGGTCGAAATCGTGACGATCCTGTCGCGCGATCCATCACCGCCGCCCATCGGCTACATCAAAACCTCCGGCGGCCTCTTCCGCGACATGATGATCCACGATCTGGACATGGCGCGCTTCCTGCTGGGCGAGGATCCGGTGGAAATCTTCGCTCACGGCTCCTGCCTCGTGGACCCGGAGATCGGGCAGGCGGGCGATGTGGACACGGCGATGGTCAGCCTGCGCACCGCTTCGGGCAAACTGTGTCAAATCTCCAACTCGCGCCGGGCCACCTATGGTTATGACCAGCGGATCGAGGTGCATGGTGAAGGCGGGATGCTGCGCGCCGACAACGTGCTGACCTCAACGGTCGAGATGTCGAGTGCCAGCGGTTTCACCCGCGCGCCGACCGAACCGTTTTTCCTTGAACGCTACGCCGCCGCCTACACGGCAGAGATGGAACATTTTGTGCAGGTGCTGACCGCCGGTACGCCGCCCAATCCCAGCGGGATTGACGGCTACAAAGCGCAGGTGATGGCAGATGCAGCGCAAGCCTCGTACGAGGCAGGTGCACCCATGCGGCTGGACTTCGACTAGATCGCGGCGCTGTAGGTCCGGTTGTCAGATTGTGCGTTCTGATCCGTCGTCAGCGTCCCCGCAATCAGGCGCACCAGCGGATGCGCCCAACGCGCGATGGTCAGGGTGCGGCCATTCCAGCTGACGGCGTCCTCGAACCGTTCAACGATATGCAGCACGCCGCTCAGGATGACCGGGTCGGCCAATTGGGTCTCGGACAAGGTCGCGGCGTGATAGCACATCAATTGCTCGACCAGATTGGCCTTGAGATGATCCACATCCGTCAGCGCATAGCCGCGCCAAATTGCGGGTGCGCCCGCTTCAATCTGCGCGGCATATTTGCCGGTGACGGGGATGTTCTGGGCAAAGCCTTGCGGATAGGTGGAAATGGCGGACGCTCCAAGCCCCACGAGATAGGGCGCTGTGTCATCGGTGTAACCCTGAAATGACCGGGTCAGGCGTTTGTCGAAAAACGCCCGTGCCAGCGCGTCTTCGGGCCGGGCGAAATGGTCGATACCGATTTGAACATACCCTCGGCCCAGAAGCGTCCGGCGCGCCAGATCAAAGAGTGCTAGTCGCTTTTCCGGTTTTGGAAGCGCATCGCTTGGGATCAGGGACTGCCGTTTCGACATCCACGGCACGTGGGCATAACCGAAAAGCGCGATCCGTCCCGGCTCCATCTGCAGTGCAGCGTTCAGCGTTGCGGCCAGCGTGGTTTCGGTCTGGAAGGGCAGGCCATATAGGAGGTCGAAGTTGATCGCATGCACGCCCAGATCGCGCAGTTGATCCACGACACCGGCGGTCAGGGTCTGTGATTGTTCGCGGCCAATGGCTTGCTGCACCTGCGGATCGAAATCCTGAATGCCAAGGCTCGCACGGTTCAAACCGTGCTCCTTGAGCGTGGCGAGGCGTTTCGGCCCCACATCGGTCGGGTCCACCTCGACCGAGAATTCCTCCAGACCCTCCAACCCCCAAATGTCATCAAGACCGGTCAGAAGCCGGTCGAGCAAGGTCGAAGACAGGATGGTGGGCGTGCCACCGCCCAGATGCAGCCGCTTGGGTCTGACCCCGTCCGGGAAACCGACGCGGGTGGCGTGTGCTTCGGTCAGCACCCGTTCGACATAGGGTGCCAGCGGCGCATCGTTTCGGGTGCCCTGGGTGCGGCAGGCGCAGAACCAGCAAAGTCTGCGGCAAAACGGGATGTGGACATAAAGTGAAATCTCTGCATCCTTGGACGCAGCGGATTGCCAGGTGCGCACGCATTCCGCGCCCACCTCTTCGCTGAACCAATTGGCGGGTGGATAGCTTGTGAAGCGTGGCACCCGTGCATCGAAAAGCCCATGACGGCGGAGGTAGGAAACGTGTTTCATGTCCCCAATCTGAAGGATCGGTCAGCGCTGCGCTTTGACACAGATCAACGGAGGGTGTCATGAACAAACCCATGCCGGTCATTGAAAGCTGTTCAACCTGTCCCATTCGCCATCGCGCTGTGTGTGCAAAATGCGAAGACGACGAACTGGAACAGCTGAACGATATCAAGTTCTATAAGACTTATTCCGCAGGTCAGACCATCGCCATGCGCGGCGATGCGCTTGATGTTGTCGCGTCTGTCGTGTCGGGCACGGCGACGCTGGAACGTGCGATTGAAGATGGGCGCACGCAGCTTGTTGGCTTGTTGTTGCCGTCCGACTTTATTGGCCGTCCGGGGCGTGACACCCTGCAATATGATGTGACGGCGGTGACGGATGTCACCTTGTGCTGTTTTTATCGCAAGCCCTTTGAATCGCTTCTGAAAACCATTCCGCATGTGCAGGAACGCATGTTGGAAATGGCGCTGGACGAGCTGGACGCGGCGCGCGACTGGATGCTGCTTCTGGGGCGCAAGACGGCGCGCGAGAAGATTGCCAGTTTCCTGATGCTGATCGCCAAGCGGACCGTACACCCGGATGGGAGCGTTTTGGGCGACACCTCGCGGATCGAATTGCCCATCAGCCGCGAGGCGATGGCGAACTACCTCGGCCTGACCATAGAAACCGTGAGCCGTCAGTTCACGGGCTTGCGCAAGGATGGGGTGATCGGGCTGGACGGGAACCGCACGGTTCTGATCCCTGACCTTGAGACCCTGCTGCTGGAAAGCGGCGACGATTCCGACGGTGGCGTTCTGTTCTAACGCTCGCTTGATCCACATCAACGCAAGACACCGGCGATAAGCGTACCTTCCCCGACCGAATGGTCAAAGGAGGGCACACCCCATGTATTCCAACATTCTGATCCCCGTCGCGTTCGGCGAGGACCGCGATCACGCACAGGCCGAAGTGGTTGCCAAGCATCTTGCCGGAGAGGGCGCGCGGATCACGCTGCTGCATGTGATGGAGCAATTGCCCAACTATGCGGCAGAATATGTGCCCACTGATCTGATCCTGGGAAACCGTGAACGCTTGGCGACCCGGTTGCAGGTCATGGCGGGCGCATTGCCAAACGGGCAGAGCGCCGTGATCGAAGGTGCCACTGGGCGCAGCATCACGGACTATGCGCGGGATCACGACGTAGATCTGATCGTGATGCCGTCGCACCAACCGGCTTTGTCCGACATTCTGCTGGACTCGACCGCGGCCTGGGTGACCCGGCACGCGCCCTGCGCGGTCCATGTGATCCGGTAGGGGCCCGTCCCAAATTTTCCGGCTCTTGATCCAGATCAACGCGGGCGTCCCGGCACCCGCTTAATCACCAAACCATACGAACAGGTGTGTTGTCCCCGCGGGGACAGTGCGCAGACGCGCATCAACTCAGGAAGCCGCGAGGTTGGTGCGAATATGCAAAGGAAAGAGAATGTGGGACTACGTTAAACTCATATTGCTTGGCCTTGTCGCCCTGTTTGCTGCCATTGCAGCGGACTGGGGTCACGATCTGGCCTATAAGCTGCACGCGGCGCTGATCTTTGTGATCGCGCTGGGCATGTTTATCTGGCAGGTCCGTCAGATCGACAGCGATAAGCCGCGGGTCGATACCTCGGGCTACATGGACGGTGTGATACGCGCTGGGGTGATTGCCACAGGGTTCTGGGGCGTCGTGGGGTTTCTGGCGGGGGTGTTCATCGCCTTCCAACTGGCCTTTCCCGCGCTGAACTTTGACTGGGGCCAACCCTTTACCAACTTTGGACGTTTGCGCCCGCTGCACACCAGCGCGGTGATTTTCGCGTTCGGGGGAAACGCGCTGATCATGTCATCGTTCTATATCGTGCAACGCACCTGCGGCGCGCGGCTGTGGGGCGGTAACCTCGCGTGGTTTGTGTTCTGGGGCTATCAGCTATTCATCGTGATGGCGGCCACCGGTTACCTGTTGGGGGCGACGCAGTCCAAGGAATATGCCGAGCCTGAATGGTACGTGGATATCTGGCTGACGCTGGTCTGGGTTGCGTTCCTTGCCGTTTACCTTGGCACCATCTTCAAGCGGCAGGAGAAGCACATCTATGTCGCGAACTGGTTCCTGCTGAGCTTCATCATCACCGTGGCGATGCTGCATATCGTCAACAACCTGAGCATTCCGGTGTCACTGCTGGGCTCCAAATCGGTGCAGGTCTTCTCGGGCGTGCAGGATGCGATGACGCAATGGTGGTACGGCCACAACGCGGTGGGCTTTTTCCTGACGGCAGGCTTCCTGGGCATGATGTACTATTTTGTCCCCAAGCAGGCGGGCCGCCCGGTCTACAGCTACAAGCTGTCGATCATCCACTTCTGGGCGCTGATCTTTCTCTATATCTGGGCGGGTCCGCACCACCTGCACTACACCGCGCTGCCCGACTGGGCGTCGACCCTTGGCATGGTGTTCTCGATCATCCTGTGGATGCCGTCGTGGGGTGGCATGATCAACGGTCTGATGACGCTGCAAGGCGCCTGGGACAAG
>JBCDEK010000114.1:0-7809 GCA_039179785.1 Pseudomonadota bacterium
AGCGAGCGGGCAATCGCCACACGCTGCTGCTGACCACCGGACAACTGGCCGGGATACTTGTCGGCCTGATCCGGGATCTTCACCTTTTCCAGGAAATGCATCGCTGTTTCCTCGGCTTCTTTCTTGGGTGTCTTGCGCACCCAGATCGGGGCCAGCGTGCAGTTCTCAAGGATCGTCAGATGCGGGAACAGGTTGAAGTGCTGGAAGCACATGCCAACCTCTGACCGGATCTTGTCGATGTTCTTAAGGTCCGACGACAAAAGCGTCCCGTCCACGGTGATCGAGCCCTGCTGGTGCTCTTCCAACGCGTTGATGCAGCGGATCAGCGTGGATTTGCCGGAGCCCGACGGCCCCGCAATCACGATCCGCTCGCCACGATACACTGTCAGGTCGATGTCGCGCAGCACATGGAAGGTCCCGTACCACTTGTTCATCTTCTCGATGGACACGGCCACTTCGTCAGACACATTGGCGTCCACGTGGGGCAGATCGCCGGTGTCGGGGGCTTGGATTGTTGTATCAGTCATTTCACCCACTCCTTAGCGGTGATCGGTCGCAAGCTGGCGTTCGAGCCACTGCGAGTATTGCGAGATGCCGTAGCAGACGACGAAGAAGAGCGTGATGGCAAAGGCCCACAGCTCCCAATAGACGCCGTTCCAGTCGGTCGAAGCGAGGATCGGTCCGCGGATCATACCCACGAGGTCGAACATCGAAATGACCGACACAAGCGTGGTGTCCTTGAAGAGGCCCACCGCCACGTTCACGATCCCCGGAATGGAAATCTTGAGCGCTTGCGGCAGGATGATCAGGCGCATGGACTGGGCATAGTCCAAACCAAGGCTGTCTGCGGCCTCATATTGGCCCCGTGGCAGAGCGGCGAGGCCACCCCGGATCACCTCGGCGATATACGCCGCCGAGAACATCGTGATCATGATGATCACCCGCAGGATCAGGTCGAGGTTCGAGCCCGGCGGGAAGAAGAACGCCAGGATCACGTTGGCCACGAACAGCAGCGTGATCAGGGGCACACCCCGGATGAACTCGATGAATACCACGCACATCCATTTGATGATAGGCATATCCGACTGACGACCCAGCGCCAGCGCGATCCCGATGGGCAGCGACAGCGACACACAGATCGTGCCGAGGATCATGTTGAGCATGAAGCCCCCCATGTCGCGCGATGGCACGGCCTGCAACAGTGTGTCCTCGGGCGCGATGGCACCCACAATATAGCCACCGATCCACCATGTAACGATCGCCGCCGCAACGCCGCCGAAAAAGCCCATGGCAAAGGACTGGTTCACCAGACGGCCATAGACGATGTAGCCGACGATGAACCCCGCAAGGGCCAGCAGCGGGTTCAAGATCGTGCCGCCCCAGATCAGCCAGAAGGCCAAAAATGGGTAGAGCCCGGTAAAGATCAGCATCTGGCGTGGCAGGTTCACGAAAAGAACCGGGGCCGCCGCGACAAACAGCAGGATGAATGTCAGGGTGGGCCGCCAGTATTGCGACTGGTCATAGCCGGTGCCAAAGATCAGCTGGTTCCAACGCTCCGACAGGACCGAGAAACAGCCCCCTGTGGCGCCGTCCAGCACCTCGCGGCATTCGCGGATGTTGCTGGTGTCCCAGACCCCGTTCAGTGCCCAGGGCAGGAAGCCCGACAACATCAGATAGATGCAATAGAGCGCGACGATGGTCAGGATAGAATAGGGAATGGTCGAGAACAGGTTGTCTCGCGCCCATTTGACCGGACCGGTGGCCGTAGACGGTGGAGCCTGTGGCGGCAGTTGCGTTTCGCGCACGAAGGCGACGGAATGTGCGTGTGTGTCCGACATATTACCGCTCCTTCAGGCTGACAGATTGGTTGTAGACGTTCATCACCGCTGAGATCAGCAAGCTGATGGTCAGGTAGAACAGCATCAGAAGCAGGATGCATTCGATGGCGCGGCCCGTCTGGTTCAGCGTGATACCGCCCAGCGTGGCCGTGATATCCTCGTACCCCACAGCGATGGCGAGCGACGAGTTCTTAGTGATGTTCAGGAACTGCGAGATGAGCGGCGGGATGATCACCCGCAGCGCCTGTGGCAGAACCACAAGGTTCATCACGCGGTTAGGGCGCAGGCCAAGCGAGGCGGCCGCCTCGGTCTGGCCCTTGCTGACCGCCTGAATGCCTGCACGGACGTTTTCCGCGATGAAGGCGCCGGTATAGACTGACAGGGCGAGCCAAAGCGCGATCAGGGGTCGCCCGATGGTCGTGCCCCCCTTGGAAGTTGAAGCCCTGCAGCGCAGGCACTTCGACCCCGATGGGACGGCCCATGATGAAGTACATCAACAACGTCGGAATAAAGAAGAGCGCCAGCGATGGCAGCAATGTGGGCAGGTCGCGCCCGTGGTCATAAAGCTGCTTCACAGCGTAGCGCCGGTAGAAGAAGATGGCGGCGATGGACGCAAAGAAGGTCAGCACCACCAGCAGCGATCCAGGGCCCCATGTGGGTGCGGGGATATAGATGCCACGGTTGGTGTAGGCGATGATACCCAGGAACATCTCGACCTCGGGCGTTTCGCCGCGATACGCGCGCGGGCCCGGCATGGTGATGACGATGGTGTTGATCACGAGGATCCAGATCAGCACGGGCACGTTGCGGAACGCTTCGACATAGGCCGACATCAGCTTGGCCACGAGCCAGTTGTTCGACAGCCGCAGCACGCCTGCGATCACGCCGAATATTGTCGCTGTGACACACGCCAGAAACGCCACCAGCAGCGTGTTCAGGATGCCAACCACGGCGGCGCGAAAATGCGAGTCCTGCGACTGGTATTCAACCAAGTTCTGCGCGATGGCGTAGCCCGCAGGTTCCCCAAGGAAGTCGTAGGAAATGTTCAGGCCCTGATCCGCGAGGTTCGCGAACAGGTTGCTCATCAGATAGGCGATTGAGCCAATCAGCACGATCAGGGCGATGAATTGAAATGTGTAAGATCTGTAGCGCGTGTCGTTCAAAAGCATCGACAGGCGGAACGACTCCTGCGGAGGGTCGGTCATCGTGGTCATGGAGAGGGTCCCCGTGGTTCCGGCCTTTGGTTTTACGCGCCTTGCGCGGAGCCGGGTTTTCTGTTGTTGGCTGCAATCCGGGCAGTCCTGCCACTGTTTTCAGCGGTCTTGTGCCCAGATGCGCAAGGGGCGCAGGGATTAACCTGCGCCCCTTGGCTTGGTATCTTAGCGGAAGGGCGGGCTGTAGAGCAGGCCGCCGTCGGTCCACTGAGCGTTCAGGCCGCGGGCCAGACCGATCGGGGTGGATTCACCGATGTTCTTCTCAAAGATTTCGCCGTAGTTGCCTTCGGCCGAGATGGCTTTCATGGCCCAGTCAGCGTCCAGACCCAGCATCTCACCCAATGTGCCCTCGGTGCCGAGGATACGGTTGATTTCCGGGTTGTTGGTGCCTGCACCCATCTCGGAGATGTTGGTGGAGGTGATGCCCAGCTCTTCTGCTGAGATCAGTGCGTTCAGGGTCCAGCGGACCACATCGCCCCACTCGTTGTCGCCGTGACGTACCAGCGGGCCCAGCGGCTCTTTCGAAATGATTTCGGGCAGCAGGACGTGGTCACCAGGGGCTTCGAACGTGGCGCGTGTTGCGGCCAGGCCCGAGGCGTCGGTGGTGTACACGTCGCAGGCACCGGCCAGGTACTGCTGCTGCGCTTCGGCGTTGGTTTCAATCGGAACCGGCTCGAAGTTGATGTTGTTCGAGCGGAAGAAGTCCGCCAGGTTCAGTTCAGTCGTGGTGCCGGTCTGGATGCAGACGGTTGCGCCGTCCAGATCCTTGGCCGAGGACACGCCCAGATCCTTTGGCACCATGAAGCCTTGGCCGTCATAGTAGTTCACGCCGACGAAAGTGAACTTGAGGTCCACGTCGCGGCTGAAGGTCCAGGTGGTGTTCCGGGCCAGCATGTCGATCTCGCCCGAGGCCAGCGCTGTGAAGCGCGTTTTGCCGGTTGTGGGCACGAATTCAACAGCGGTCGGGTCACCCAACACAGCAGCGGCCACAGCGCGGCACACAGCAACGTCGAAGCCTTTCCATTCGCCATTGGCGTCGGGTGCAGCAAAGCCGACCAGACCGGTTGTCACGCCGCAGTTCAGCGTGCCGCGTGCTTTCACGTCGTCGAGCGTGCCAGCAGCCGCAGCGCCGGCGCTCAGGCCAGCGGCGGTCAGCGCGCCAAAGATTACGGTTTTTTTCATTTTTACCTCTTCCTGATTTTCCGCCATGTTTTGGCGGTTCGATCGGCGCAGCCTGAGTGTCCCATGATACGCCGAAGGCGATCCGGCAGGGGTTATCCCCAACCAGTGGGGCATAGTTTGGGCGGATTCATCGCGAAACGTCAAGGGCCGCGTCAGCAAAAACGATGCATATTTGTGCAGCCCAAAAGGGGCGCGCGGCGGTAGCGCTATCGCTGTTTTGCTGCATCAAAAAAGGCTTTTGCGTGCAAAAACGACGCTTGCTTGATGCGGGCGTGATCCTGTGCCTCTTCATCCTCGCCCCATTGCTCTTCCTGCCAGATTTCATCCAGGCGGGACGCTGCCCAAATTGTGAGCGGCGGGTGCAGGTCTTGGGCGGCGGCGAAACCCAGGATGAGCGATCCGGACAGGCTGACCAGGTCATGAAAGGCGGCCAATTCGAACGCGGACAGCGCATGGACGCGTTGAGACAGCAATGCCAGCGCCTGGGGGTCCTGTGATTCGTGCATCACACCCGTCCGCGGCGCCAGCCGTGCGTTCAGAGCAGTCACCGCCCAATCAAGATAGGGGTCCCATTGCGCGGCCTGCCGATCCACCAGCGCCTGTGGTGCATCGGCCCGGTAGCACAGCAGATCAGCGTCGCCATAAGCGGCAAGCATATCCGCCACCTCGGCGTGCTGCACGGCTACCTTGTCAATGGCGGCATTGGCACTGCGGGTGAAGGGCATGGTCAGCGGGTTCACAACCTCTTGCTGGGCGTCCCATTCGGCTGCCACGGCATCGGCCATCGCTTTGGCAGGCAGGACCAACGCCGCCTTGGCCGGTGTTTTCACGGCTCGGCCATCCAGCGTGACGGTCCACCCGGTTTCGGTCTGTTCCGCTGTCGCGCTTTTCCAGAACCGCTTTTGTTTCCACTCACTCATATCTGTCCGTCCCAGAGGGCGCTGAGCGCCGCGTCGAGTTCCGAAAAGTCATCAAGCACGCTGTGCGCGCCGGTCAGGTGCGCCACCGGATGATATCCCCAGCTGACACCGACAAAGGCGATGCCCGCCGCGCGCGCCATGTCTGCATCAAAACTGGTATCGCCAATCATCACCGCATCTTTTGCATCTACGCCCGCGTCATTCATGGCGGCGTGCAACATCGAGGGATGCGGTTTCGAAGGGTGAAAATCGGCCACCTGTCGGGTGACAAAGACACCCTCAAGCCCATGTGCTGCGATCAAGCTGTCAAGACCGCGTTTGGATTTGCCTGTTGCCACGCCAAGCAGAATGTCGGCCTGTGCAGTCAGACGATCAAGCGCTGCGCGTGCGCCCGGATAAAGTGGTGATGACGCAGCCCCCTTGGTCATGCGCAAGGCGGCGTAACTTTCTTTGTAACGCGCCACCATGGTGTCGTGATCGGCCTCCGGTGCCAGCCGCCGCATGGCCGCGGGCAGGGACAGGCCGATGATGCTCAGGATGTCCTGTCTCGACGGGGCCTTGCGCCCGACGGCTGCGAACGCGTCCGCCATGCTGGCGACGATATCCGCCTGGCTGTCGACCAATGTGCCGTCAACGTCGAAAATCACCAGACGCATCTAGACCGCCTCGAACGGATCTTCGGCGGCGAGGTCTTCGGTCCAGCCGAATGTGTCCCAGCTGTGTTTCATGTGCTCGGGCAAATCCGCCGTGACGGTGACAACTTTGCGTGTCTCGGGGTGTTCGAACCGCATCATGCGCGCGTGCAAATGCAGCTTTTGCGAGATGATGCCCCCAACTTTCGCGCCCCAGCCATCCCCCATATTTTCCTGGCTTGAGCCGCCATATTTGCCGTCACCCACGATGGGGTGCCCTATCTCGGCCATGTGCGCACGCAGTTGGTGGGTCCGGCCCGTGATCGGCTCCATCGCCACCCACGCCGCACGCGACGCGACACGGTAAAGTGTGGCGTACATCGTGTGCGCCCGTTTGGCCCCTTTTGTGTCGTCGATGTCGCGCGGATGCACGGCGATCATCTTTTCGCCTTCGCCGCCTTTGCCGCGGCCCGGCGCCTTGACCAGACCATATTTGATCTCGCCCAGATAGGGCGTGGGGACGCCTGCAACGAGCGCCCAGTAAATCTTGCGCGTCTCATGGTGACGCATGGAGGCGGTCAGCGCTTTGGCCACAAGGCGGGTGCGGGCCAGCAGCAGGACGCCCGAGGTGTCCTTGTCCAACCGGTGCACGAGCCGTGGTTTTTCATCGAGGTCGAACATCAGCGCCTCGGCCAGCCCGTCCACGTGTTTCGTCTGACCCGATCCCCCTTGGGTGGGCAGGCCGGAGGGTTTGTTGAGGGCGATGACCTGATCGTCCTTGTAGATCACGCAATCGCGGATCATTTTCGCATCCTTGTCCGAGATGCGCGTTTTCTGGATGATGGGCGCGGGCCGGTCGGGCAGCGGCGGGATGCGCACGCTCTGCCCCTCTTCCACGCGGGTCGAGGATTTGACACGACCGCCGTCGACACGGCATTCGCCCTTGCGGCACATCTTTTCGATCATACCCTGGCTGACCTGCGGAAAGCGGCGCTTCATCCAGCGGTCCAGGCGCTGGTCGCCCTCGCCCGCTTCCACGGTCACTGTCTGAACGCCACTCATGCAAACACCCCTCGGGCCAGGATCAGGCCAAGCGCCAATGCGCCCACCGACAGGCCGACCGAGAGAAGGATATAAAGGCTGGCCGAAGCCACCTGTCCGCGTTCGATCAGCGTCATTGCTTCCAGGCTGAAGGCACTGAAGGTTGTGAAACCGCCCAGCACCCCCGTCATCACGAAGGGCGACAGATGGGTCAGCCCTTTGTGTGCGGCGGCCACGACAAAGACGCCCATCAGGAAGGACCCGATGACATTGACCGTGAGGATCGCGAGCGGGAAATCCGTGGGGCCGAAGGCACGCAGCACGGCGACGCCGGAAAGCCAGCGCAATGCCGCGCCGATGGCCCCGCCAAGGGCCACGAGAGAGAGGGTTGAGAACATGCGCGGTCTGTCACGCGATCTGAGGGGAGAGTCAAGTTTGCCGCTTGGCCCTGAGCCGCGCAAAGTAGTCGAGCCGCTTTTTCAACTCGCGTTCGAAGCCACGTTCGACGGGCTCGTAGAGGTCGGGGCGGTCCATCCCGTCGGGGAAGTAGTTTGCGCCTGAAAACCCGTCTTCGGCGTCGTGGTCATAGGCATAATCCTTGCCATATCCCTGATCTTTCATCAGCGACGTGGGGGCGTTCAGGATATGCTTAGGCGGCGGGTGTGATCCGGTTTGTTTGGCGGCCCGGCGCGCGCCTTTGTAGGCGACATATGTGGCGTTCGATTTGGGTGCGAGCGCGAGGTAGACCAGCGCCTGCGCCAGGGCCAACTCGCCTTCGGGGCTGCCGAGGCGTTCGTAAGTTTCCCAGGATTGCAGGCACACTGCCTGTGCCTGCGGGTCGGCGAGGCCTATGTCTTCGACCGCCATGCGGGTGATGCGCCGAGCGAGGTAGCGGGGGTCTTCGCCCCCTTCGAGCATCCGCGCAAACCAGTACAGCGAGGCGTCGGGGTCGGAGCCGCGCACCGATTTATGCAGGGCCGAG
>JBCDEK010000020.1:0-41817 GCA_039179785.1 Pseudomonadota bacterium
GCGACCGATGGGGGGACCATCGGAATTTGTATCAATTTGGAGGTCAACAATGGCTGAGTTGAATACGATCCGGTCCGCGGCCGGTACACGCGCCGCCCAGATCGACGCGGGCCTACGCGCCCACATGAATAAAGTCTACGGCACGATGTCCGTGGGCATGCTGATCACTGCGCTGGCCGCTTGGGCCATCGCGGGTCTGGCCGTCACATCCGATCCGACAGGGGCCACCGTTGCCCTGCGCGAAGGTCAGTACCTGACGGGTCTGGGCACGCTGCTCTACACTACGCCCCTGCGCTGGGTCGTGATGTTTGCACCGCTGGCCTTCCTGCTGTTCGGCTGGGGCGCACTGATGCGCCGTGGTTCGGCGGCCGCCGTGCAAACCGGCTTCTTCATCTTTGCCGCCGTTATGGGCGTATCGATGAGCTCCATCTTCCTAGTGTTCACACCTTATTCGATCACGCAGACCTTCTTGGTCACGGCGATCGCCTTTGCGGGTCTCAGCCTCTATGGCTACACCACAAAGAAAGACCTGTCCGGCATGGGCACGTTCCTGATGATGGGTGTGATCGGCCTGATCGTGGCGATGATCATCAACCTGTTCCTGCAGTCGCCCGCAATGATGTTCGCTATCTCCGCGATTGGCGTTCTGATCTTTGCCGGTCTGACCGCCTTCTATACGCAGGACATCAAGAACACCTATGTGGCGCATGCGGCACATGGTGATCAGGACTGGTTGGACAAGGCCGCCATCGACGGCGCGCTCAGCCTCTACATCTCGTTCCTGAACATGTTCCAGTTCCTGCTCATGTTCATGGGGCAACAGGAATAACCTGTCCCCACCTGAATGACGAAAGGCCGGTCCAAGCGACCGGCCTTTTTTCATAGACAGCAACTCGCAAACGACTTGACCTCACTTGCACCCGCACAGAGGCACTCTGTCTCGGAGCCGCGTTCGCTGAACATAGACAGACGGGGGCTGGGCTGAGGGTCAAGCGGAAATGCGGAGGGTCCGCCCAAATGGAAACCGTATTTCTGCTTGAGCGGCAGACCAGCCCCCGTCAGGCCTGAATCAGACGAATGCGGATACGAGTCAGCGTCTGTCTTGGTGAGCGTGAAGCGGACCAAACATGGGTCGGCGGGTGGGCGCCTTTTGCGCTTGCGCAAAACAGAGCCACCGACGACCTCACAACTCACGCATCATCCGCACCGACGGGAACGTGATGCCATCGGCAAGGGGCACATCGATGGGGCCAATCTCCTCAAACCCCACCGCTGTGTAAAACGGCACTGCCGTGCGCGTCGCCCAGCACTCCATCCGGTTGACATGTGCGGCCCGCGCATCGTCGAAACAGCGCGCCATCAACCGCCGCCCCACCCCGCGTCGCAGCGCCCGGTCATCCGTCACGACGTGACGGATATGGCCCAGGCGCACATCCTTGCGGTCCCGCGTCCAACCACCCGCCCCCAGGATCGCACCGTCCTCCTCGACCGCGTAATAGGTTCCGCAGACCAGCAACGCGGGCTGCGCACGACTGATCAGCGGCAGCGCGGTCACCAGCACCGACGGCGGATAATCCGCCTTCAAAAGCTTTGGGTAGGTCCGCGCCAACAGCGCATCCACAGCGGCCATATCCGCCTTGGTGGTCGGGCGCACAATCATTTCCCGCCCTCCTGCGGCACGTGGACCAGATCATAGACATAGCTGCGATCCCCCTTGCACGACACCCAGCGGCCCTCGGCCGGACTGTCATCCTGGGCCCCAACAGGAAGATCCCACAGCCGGCCCGCCAAAAGGCCGGTGCCCGGCACCCGCGCAACCCAACCCAGATCACACTCCCATAGAATTGTCAGATCACGCCTGTCTTGCCGGTGGTAAACCCCGTCCACGTCCCGCTCAAAGCGATAGACCAATCCGTCCAACCGTCGACGCAATTCAAAGCTCTGGGTCATGATCATGGCTCCACACAAGAAAAAGGCCGCGTCCCGGCGGGGCGCGGCCTTTGGAAAATCGAAGGATCAGGCGATCTTACTTGATTTTGCCTTCCTTGTACTCCACGTGCTTGCGCGCCACGGGATCATATTTCCGGACCGACATCTTTTCGGTCATGGTGCGTGCGTTCTTCTTGGTCACATAGAAGTGGCCAGTGCCTGCGGTCGAGTTCAGGCGGATCTTGATCGTGGTTGGCTTGGCCATGGTCTGTCTCCTGCGTCGCCAGATCGGCCTGAGCGGCCCGCTGACGGGAAATTCGTATGAAACGCGCTTTTACCCGCGCAGCACCCCGAGTCAACCCCGCTTTGGCGGAACATGACACCCCGTCGCTGTCGACCGCAGACATGGGACAACACAGGCCCGTGAACACGCGTGACTTGAATAGGAACCGAATGGTTCTCAATATCATCCCACTGCACACACCCTCCAATCAAGGATCTCGCAATGTCACTCCGTTTCGTCACCAAAGACCTGCACGCTCTGCTCGACTATCCCGTCGCAATTGGCCTGATGATGATGCCCGCCCTGCTGGGGCTGGGTGGCTCCAACCCACTGGCCTTCTGGCTGTCCGTCGTCACCGGTGTGGCGGCGCTGGGGCTGACCATCCTGACCGATCACAAGCTGGGGCTGATCCGCGTCCTGCCCTACAAGCTGCACCTCGCTGTTGACGGCGCGGTGGGCCTCGTCTTCCTCGCGGCCCCGTCCCTGCTGGGCTTTGCAGGCATCGACGCCCTATATTACTGGGTGATCGGCGGCACGGTCATGGCGGTGGTCGGCCTGCACAAAGGTGAACCCGCGCTGCAACCGGCCGAATGACGACCAAAACAAATGCGGGCCGGATCACCTCCGGCCCGCCCCTGCCCTAGCCAAACAGCGTACGGATCAGCGGCCAACCCATGACCACCGTGGCCACAACCCCGCCAATCCAGAAGCCACTGCGAATATGCGTGATGCCCAGCGCATAGGTCAGCGCATGACCCGCCCGCAGCGCCAGAAAGGCCAGCGCGGCATAGCCCGTCACTGCCGTATTCAGGCCCGCCAAAACCAGCGCCACGGCCACAGGCACAAACATCACAACATTCTCGATATGGTTGCCCGTCGCCCGCGCCAAACGCAGCGATGTGGCAGGCATCTCCTGATCGTCCCGGTTGGACAGCGCCCAGGCCGCCCCCTTGGCCTTGTCGTTATATAGCTGCTGAGCAAAGACCAGCAGCAGCCACAGCGCACTCAGACCCGCCATGGCCCAAAGCTCCGGCACCATACCCTCAGCCAACAACATTGCCTCCGACCGCGTAACCGCCTGTGGCTGCTTCCATGATCTGGACGTTGATGTAGCCCTTGATGTCACCCTTTCCGGCGTCCGCCGCCACGTTGGCAAGCCCGCCGGTCAGGGTTTCGGCGATCTTGGACTTTTCTTCTGTGCTCCAGGCGCCCGCGGGCACCGTAACTTTGATTGTGGGCATCGGCTTTCTCCTCTACTGTCGATTCTGCATCACGCGATGCAAAATTAGATATAAGGAGATGCGCTGCATTTTGCAACGCATGATGTAAAATTATGGCCCGACCTCGCGCTTTCGACGAAGACGCCGTGCTGGACGCGGCCATGATGATCTTTTGGCGCAACGGGTACGAGGCCACGACCACCCGTATGCTGGAAGAGGCAACAGGCGTGGGCATCCGCGGCCTGTCCAACGCGTTCGGCCCCAAGGAACAATTGTTCGAAACGGTGCTGAAACGCTATTTCGCAAACGTTCAAGCCAATCTGGCAAAGGTCTTTGCCACACCAGGCCGGGCCGCCATCGACATGGTGTTCGCGGGATTTTCAATGACCGAACCACCCGACGCCATTGCCCATGCGGGATGTCTGATGGTCAACACGGTGACCGAGCTGGAACGCACCGATGCGGCCATCCGCGCGCAGGTGACGGCCTATCGTGCCTATTGGAAAGACCACTTCGTCACCTCGCTGCGCACCGACGGGATCGGCGATGCGGACCAACGGGCCGAGTTCCTGGTGGGCGCGCTCTGGGGCGCGCTGGGACAGATCAAACTGGCGGGCGACAAATCCGCCGCCATCCCCCTGGCCGAGGTGGTGCGGGCCACAGTCAAAAGCTGGTAGATGCGCGGAGGGGCTGTAAGCCGGATTCTGTCTAGGGCAGTTGCCTGCCCCGAGATGACCATTCCTCTTGGGATGATGTTGCCACCACCCCTCTAGCTGCCAACCCGGACCTGCTGGGGCAGAAGCAGCCCCGGACCTCGCGGCCCACGCGGTCCCTATTTGGCATTGCTCCCGGTGGGGCTTGCCATGCCCGGCCTGTTGCCAGCCCGGCGGTGGGCTCTTACCCCACCGTTTCACCTTGACCCTGCGTGCAGGGCAGTCTGTTTTCTGTGGCGCTGTCCGTCGGGTTGCCCCGCCCGGGAATTACCCGGCACCGTTGCTTCTGGGAGTCCGGACTTTCCTCGACATCGCTGCCGCGGCCATCCGCCCCTCCGCGCCCGCTGCCCTTACGTGTGGGACCGGGGGCGCGTCAATGGGCAGCGTCGCGCGGGCGGAGATTGCGGGAGCCTCCGGCGGCGGTTTACCTGGCGAAATGAAGCTGGATCGCGGCGCTCAGGTCCAAAGGGCCGCGTGTCCGATTGGCGTATAATCCTCGGGCTCAAGGGGACCTGTCTTGAACGGTCGGTATCGCAAACGGACTGCGGCCAGAAGGATCTCTGGGTCGACGGCAGCCGTATAGCCGGCATGACGCGCGACCTTGGCAAAGTGGTCAAGGTCAGGATCGCCGGGGCCGGTATCGTGACCCCGCCGCCCGGCAAGCCCCTGCGCCTCAAGCCGGGGCCAGTCGAACCAGGGCCCGGGATCAAACTTGCGCCCCGGTGCCATGTCCGAATGGCCGATCACATTGGCAGGCGGGATGTCCCACGCCGAAAGGATACGTCGCAACAGCCCTTCGAGGCTGTCCATCAGCGCATCGGAGAACGGCCCTTGCCCGTCATTGTCCAACTCAATGCCAATCGAGCGCGAGTTGATGTCCGTCAGACCGCCCCACTCCCCGGCCCCCGCATGCCACGCGCGCAAGCCTTCCGGCACCAATTGCGTGATGCGTCCCGTCTTGCAGATGACGTAGTGCGCAGAAACCTCTGCTTCAGGATCGCAGAGCCTTGCGATCGCCTCTTCTGCCGAACTCATCGCCGTGTAGTGCAGCACCACATGGCTAGGCCGCAACCCATCCCGCCGCGGACCACAATTCGGCGACGGATGCTGATGAACGATCAGTTGCCAGCCGCCCGGCGGAACGGGGCCGGGTCCCACGCACAGGCATACCCGTCGCCATCCGGGTCCAGACCGCGCCGGTCCCGCGCAGGCCCGCCCCGCGCCAGAAAGTCGATCTGTGCCTCGTCAGCCGAGCTGTACTCCGCACAATTGCGCTGGAACTTCGACGCGGACGCGACAGAGAAGCGCCGGTGCACCTGCGTGCCCTTGGGATGCCGGGTCTGCAGCGCATATTGCACCACATTGGGCTGTGCATTGCCCGTGCGCGACGGCAGCGCCGTTGGCTGGACCACCTGATATTGCTGGCGATTGACCTCAAGCCGCGCCGCATCGCTTTCAATGGATTCGCGCGACGCCACCGCGTCAAAGTTGTTCTCGTCCGAGATGCCCGGATTGTTCAGAATCACAGGCGCCGCATTCGACGGGCTCGCATTGATCACCGCTTGCCCCGAATTGGCGCTCGCCGCGGCGGCATCGTTCTGCGCCGCGATCTGCGCCAGTTCCGCATCCAGCCCCGCCGGGTTCGACACCGCGCGAGGGGTAGTGGCGCCCTGCCCGACCGGAGGCAACGCTTGCGCCCCAACGGCGGGGGCCGCAGGCACGCCCGGACCGGACAGTTGCGCATCCCGCGCCTCGCGCGCGGCCAGCGTGTTGGGGTTGTCAAATCCGACCCCGCGACCGGGATCAACCACCCCGGCTCCACTATCGGGGATCGCGGGCTGGCACGCGGCCAATCCAGCCACAGCACCCAGCATCAGCACAGCACGGAAACTCATCATCTGCTCACCCCTTCTTGGGTTTGTCGGCCCGAATTACCACCATTTGGCAGGTTTTGCCACAAAGCCCGCCCGCGCCTCCAGCGCATAAGCGGTGTTCAGCAAATCCCCCTCTTCCCACGGGCGACCAATCAGTTGCAGGCCCAGCGGCAACCCCTGCGCATCTGTCCCCGCGGGGACAGCAATGCCCGGCAGGCCCGCCATGTTGACCGTCACCGTGAACACGTCGTTCAAATACATCTGCACCGGATCGTCCGACGCCTCGCCCAGCCCGAACGCCGCCGAGGGCGTCGCAGGCGTCAGGATCGCGTCGATCCCTTGCGCAAACACGTCCTCAAAGTCCTGTCTGATCAGCGTCCGCACCTTGCGCGCGCGGTTGTAATAGGCATCATAGAAACCCGCCGACAACACATAGGTGCCAATCATCACGCGCCGCTTCACCTCGTCGCCAAAGCCCTCGGCACGCGTCTTTTCGTACATCTCGGTGATGCCATCACCCTGATCCAGCTTGGCGCGATGCCCGTACCGCACCCCGTCATAGCGGGCGAGGTTCGACGACGCTTCCGCCGGTGCAATCACGTAATAGGCAGGCAGCGCGTATTTCGTATGCGGCAGCGAAATATCGACAATCTCCGCCCCCGCATCGGCCAGCATCTCGCGGCCCTGCGCCCACAGCGTCTCAATCTCATCCGGCATTCCGTCCATGCGGTACTCCGCCGGAATACCGATCTTCTTGCCCTTGATGTCACCCGTCAGCATCGCCTCGAAATTCGGCACCGGTAGATCGGCGCTGGTCGAATCTT
The DNA here is from genome assembly GCA_039179785.1 of Pseudomonadota bacterium. Lineage (GTDB taxonomy): Bacteria > Pseudomonadota > Alphaproteobacteria > Rhodobacterales > Rhodobacteraceae > Tateyamaria. The sequence goes on from JBCDEK010000020.1 coordinate 6,844, forward strand.
TCGGATCATGGCTGCACATCGTCTCCAGCATGATCGCCGCATCTCGCACCGACTTGGTCATCGGCCCCGCCTGATCCAGCGAGGACGCAAAGGCCACCACCCCCCAGCGCGAACAACGCCCATAGGTCGGCTTGATGCCCGTAATACCGGTAAAGGCCGCAGGCTGGCGGATCGACCCGCCCGTATCGGTGCCCGTTGCCGCCAGACACAGGTCAGCAGCCACGGCAGAGGCCGAGCCACCCGACGACCCGCCGGGTGTCAAAGCCGTGTCATCATTGCCGCGCCGCCACGGGTTGACCGCGTTGCCATAAACAGACGTCTCATTGGACGACCCCATGGCAAACTCATCCATGTTCAACTTGCCCAGCATCACAGCGCCAGCATCCAGCAGGTTGCCACTCACCGTGCTCTCATACTCGGGCAGGAACCCTTCCAGAATGCGGCTCCCGGCCTGAGACGGCACACCCTTGGTGCAAAACAGGTCCTTGATGCCAATCGGCAGCCCGCACATGTCGGGCGCATCGCCCGCCTTGATGCGCATATCAGCCGCCTTGGCCTGATCCCGCGCAATCTCGGGCGTGTTGTGGACAAACGCATTGAGCGCCCCCGCCCCTTCAATCTCGGTCAGACACGCCTCGGTCAATTCAACCGACGTTACATCGCCAGCACGCAACGCGTCACGGGCCTCCGCCAGCCCCAGCTTGTTCAACTCACCCATCACTCAACCACCTTCGGCACTGCAAAGAACCCCTCGCGGGCGTCGGGCGCATTGGCCAAGACCTTGTCCTGCTGCCCACCATCGGTCACCTCATCCACACGGCGCTTCAGGCGCTGCGGGGTCACGGATGTCATCGGCTCCACATTCTCCACATCCACCTCGTTCAACTGCTCGATGAAGCCAAGAATGGTGTTGAACTCGGACGCAAGGGCCGGAAGCTGGTCATCTTCAACCTTGATCCGGGCCAGTTTCGCGACGCGCGCGGCGGTGCTTTGATCGATGGACATGAAACCCCTCGTGTTCTGGTCAAACCGGGCAATAGCGAAGGCGGTAAGCACCTTCAAGCCTTGCCCCTTGCCGCACGCCCTCATCTGCCACAGATTTGAGCGCACGGAGGGCCTATGAAACTCAAATTGCACCACGTGAACCTTGTGACGGACAATGTCGACCGCATGGACACATTCTACCGCGACGTCCTTGGACTGAGCCGCGAAACCGACGGCCTGCCGACGCTGGAAAAGAACAAGGGATACGCAGGCGACGTGGCCTTTGTCACCGATGGGGACATCCAGACCCATCTTGCGCAAAAGGACCCGCTGGCAGGCTTCCGGTCAGGCCAGCAAGTGAACCCGGTCAGCCACGGGCATATCGCCTACCGCACCGATGATCTGGCCGCGTTCAAGGCGCATCTCGACGCGCAAAGCATCCCTTACGCCGATTGGGGCAATCAAGCAGTCGAAGGCTGGCACCAGATTTTCTTCTACGATCCCGACGGCAACGTGATCGAGGTGCATCAGGTGTCGGACACGTAGCGGCGATACACCTCAATCATCCATCCCAGCATGATCCCGTTCAGAATGTGCCACAGGAAATGCGTCCCCAATGGAATCTGGTCACACACCCGCTCGTCCACAGACCGAAAGGTCAGCGACACCAGCAGGATCGCCGCGCCAATGACAAACCCTCGCGCCAGCACGGGCGCACGCCGCCACAGCAGCACGGCATAAATCAGGATCAGCATCGGCACCGGCAGATACCCCGCCGACACGCCCAGCACCGGCACATATTGAAACAGCGGTACGGTCAGCCCGGCATAAGGAAAAAACAGCGCCGTCGCCCCCAGCGCCCAGCCGGTGCGCATCCCCCACACATCGCGATTGATCGCAAAGATATAGAGCAGAATGAACCCCGCAATCGGGGCCACATCCACAATCGCCCCCCAGACCTGCGCAAGGGTGTGAAACAGGTAGCTGCCCACGCCAATCACGCCCAAAACCACCGACAGTGCCCGCGCCAGCGGCACGCCCGCACTGCGCCGCCACATGATCAAGGCCACGATGACAAAAGCCGCATTTGTCACCGCATTCACCGGCTCGGCCCAATAATGCGCCCCCACCCGCTCGCAATAGCCATCTATCTCGCGCAACAACTCCATCCTGCGCGACCTACGACACCGGCGCGCTCCGTCAAGATAACATTTGATTATGCCCCATAACCATTGATCCAAAAACCGGCTGTTGCGCAGCACCCGCCACGCACCGCGCGCTGCGTTAACCCGCCCTCCCATGCACCAAAACGGTGCACAGGGTGTGTACAGGTTGTGCACGCTTTGTGCATCGCCCAAATCCCCCTTAACCTCTTTGAATATCGGGTAAATCCCAACGCGAATCGCATCCCCCTTCACTTTGCCAAAAAAACCGCCGCCGGAGGCTCCCGCACGCGCAATTCAGCGCTACACTGGCCCAAAAGGGAGAGGACACATGAACATCATCTGGCTCGGCCACGGCAGCTTCCGCATCGAGATCGAAGACCAGGTCCTGCTGATCGACCCCTGGATCAACGGCAACCCCATGTTGCCCGAAGACCGGGTCCCGGACGCCATCGCAGACGCCACCCAGATCCTCGTGACCCACGGCCATTTCGACCATACCCAGGACGTCGCAGAGTTGAGCAAAGACAAGGGCTTACCGGTGTCCGGCATCTATGAACTGGCACAGTACCTCTACAGCCAGGGCGCGGTCGAAGGACACGCCTACAACCGCGGCGGCACGGTCACGTTTGGCGATGTGTCCGTCACGCTGGTCCCCGCTTCGCACTCTTCATCCATCGTGGTCGACGGGCGTGGCGTCTACATGGGTCAGGAATGCGGGTTCATCATCCGCGGAGAGGGCAAAACCATCTACCACTCCGGCGACACGGCAATCATGGCGGACATGCAGTGGATCGGTGATCTTTACAAACCCGATATCGGCATCCTGTCCGCGGGCGGCTACTTCACCATGGACATGGCAGGCGCCGCCTACGCCGCCCGCCACTACTTTCACTTTGGCACCGTAATCCCCTGTCATTACAGGACTTTTCCGCTGCTTGAACAATCGGCACAGCTGTTGAAAGATGAACTGCCCGGCGTCAAAGTGATCGAGCCGGAGGTGATGCACCCCATCAGGCTCTAAGGCCCAAGCGCTTATCGCCGCGCCGCAAAAAATCCCTTCAGCAGCGCCTCTGCCTCCGCCGCACCGATGCCGTCATAAACCTCGGGCGCGTGGTGCGCCTGAGGGTGCGCAAACACCCGCGCGCCCTGCGCCACGCCGCCTGACTTCGGGTCCGACGCCCCATAATAGAGCCGTCCAATCCGCGCCGCCGCAACGGCCGCTGCGCACATCGCGCATGGTTCCAGAGTTACGTAAAGATCATAATTTACAAGGCGTTCTGAACCGATGCTCACGCAAGCCTCACGGATCGCCAGCACCTCAGCATGGGCGGTCGGATCGCTCAGCTCCCGCGTCCGGTTCCCGGCGCGCGCCACAACCTGTCCCCGCGGGGACACCACGACCGCGCCCACCGGCACCTCGCTCCGCGCGCCCGCCGCGCGCGCCTCCTCCAATGCCTGATCCATGAACGACCGAAATGCCATGCGCGTGCTTGCCACGCACCTTGCCTGCCGCGCAACCCACCGCTATGGCCTGCCCATGACCCAAAACACCCCCAAAGGCGACCGCATCGCCAAGGTCCTGGCCCGCGCGGGCATCGCCAGCCGCCGCGGCGCGGAAGAGATCATTGCCGCAGGCCGCGTCACCGTGAACGGCAAGCAGATCGACAGCCCTGCCCTGAACGTGACCGGCGCCGACAAGATCACGGTGGACGGAAAACCCCTGCAAGCCCCTGATCCTGAACGGCTTTGGCTCTATCACAAACCTGCGGGACTGGTCACAACCACAAAGGACGAACAGGGCCGCAAGACCATCTTTGATGCCCTGCCCGACGACATGCCGCGCGTGATGAGCGTGGGCCGGCTCGACCTCAACTCAGAAGGGCTTTTGCTGTTGACCAACGATGGCGGGATCAAGCGCAAGCTTGAACTGCCCTCGACCGGCTGGATGCGGCGGTACCGCGTGCGGGTCAACGGACGGCCCACTGACCCGCAGCTTGAGCCGTTGCGCAAGGGCGTAACCATCGACGGCGAACGCTTCCAACCCATGCAGGTCACGCTCGACCGCCAGCACGGGGCCAATGCCTGGCTGACCATTGGCTTGCGCGAAGGCAAGAACCGCGAAATCCGCCGCGCGATGGAAAGCATTGACCTCAAGGTCAACCGACTGATCCGCGTCAGCTATGGCCCGTTCCAACTGGGTGAATTGCAACAGGGCGCGGTCGAGGAAGTCCGCCGCCGCGTCCTGCGCGATCAACTGGGACTGGCCCCCGAACCCAGCGAAAAACCGGCGCAACCTCGCGGCAAACCCCGCCGCACGCGCAAACCACGCTGACCCGTCGTCACATCTGACACCACCGCCCCAAAATTCCCCTTGCGCCCCGCACACCCGCGCCACACCTGTTGATGCACAAGACACGGGCGCGCGCCCCTAGTGCTGCACCCGCAAACGGGCTATATGTCTGAAAGCCAACGGGGACTTACGGGATGCAGCCCACTGCTTTTCAAAAAATCGCATTCGCGGTGCTGATTGCGCTGATGTTTGGCGTGACCACCGGCCTGCTTGGGGGGCTTTGACGGCATGGCGAAGCGTTTTGGCGGAAAATACAGCCCCGATCCCCAGAGTGACTCCGCCACAGGTGGACGCCCCGCCTTTGACAAGGCGCAGGTGGACCCGGTGGGCGCGCGCGCCAACCTCATGTTCCTGCCCGCGATCCCGATGGTGTTTCTGGCACTCAATGACGGGGCAACCGGACTGGTCACCGCGCTCGTCTCTGCCGCATTCCTGACCGGCGGCGCATTCATGCTGCGCGAGGGCCTCAAGGCCGAAGCCGCCTTTCACGCGCGCAAGGTCGCGCGCAGGCCCGCATTGCCGCGTAAGATCATCGCGGCGTTCCTCGCAGGCTTTGGCATCACGCTGGCTGCCTACCGGTCCGATCCCGGGATCATCGCGCCGTTGCTTTACGGCCTTGCCGCCTTTGGCCTGCACTTCGCAGCTTTTGGCATCGATCCGTTGAAATCCAAGGGGTTGGAGGGCGTTGATACATTCCAGCAAGACCGTGTCGCGCGCGTGGTCGATGGGGCCGAGGGCCTTCTTGCCGACATGCGCGACGCCATGAAACGCGCCAGCGACCGCAAGATGGAGCTGCGTCTGGACCAATTCCAGACCACCGTGCGCGACTTGATCCAAACGGTCGAGGAAGACCCGCGTGACCTGACCGCGGCCCGCAAATATCTGGGCGTCTATCTGATCGGCGCGCGCGACGCGACGGTCAAGTTCGCCGACATCTACGGGCGCAGCCGCGATGCGCAGGCCCGCGACGACTATGCCGCGCTGCTTGACGATCTTGAGGAAAACTTCGCCGCGCGCACGCGCAAATTGCTCACCGAGGATCGCACCGACCTCACCATCGAAATCGACGTGCTGCGGGACAGATTGCAGCGCGAAGGCGTGCGCGTGTCGCCCGCCGATGACGTCCAAAGCTAAAGGGGGACACCCATGTCCGAAACAGTCCGTCAAAAGGCCGAAGCGGCCCTTGCCCAAGTCGAAGAGATCACCGCCGCGGTCCTGCCCGAACCCGCCGATGCAAATGCCATCGTCCCGCTTGATCAGGCCGACGCCCCCGTGGGCACAGAGATTCGCGCCCGTATGGACGAAATCGATATGGAGGACACGCAATCCATCGTGTCCTTCGGGTCCGCCGCGCAGGCCGAGCTGCAGGAAATAAGCCAGGCCATGTTGCAGGACGTGCGCAACAAGGATGTGGGCCCCGCAGGGGATTCCCTGCGCAACATCGTCACCACCATCCGCGGCTTTTCGGTCTCTGAACTGGACGTGCGCCGCGAGCGGTCGTTCTGGGAAAAACTGCTGGGTCGTGCCGCGCCCTTTGCCAAGTTCACGGCCAAGTTCGAAACGGTGCAGGGGCAGATCGACAAGATCACCGATGACCTGCTGGCCCATGAACATACGCTGCTGAAGGACATCAAGTCGCTCGATCTTCTCTATGAAAAGACGCTGCAGTTCTACGATGAGCTGGCGCTCTACATCGCGGCGGGTGAAGAGAAGATCAAGGAACTCGATGCCACCACCATCCCCGCCAAAGAGGCGGAAGTGAACGCCGCGCCCGAGGATGATCAGGTGATGAAGGCGCAAGAACTGCGCGACCTGCGCGCCGCGCGCGATGATCTGGAACGCCGCGTGCATGACCTGAAACTGACGCGGCAGGTGACCATGCAATCGCTGCCCTCGATCCGACTGGTGCAGGAAAACGACAAAAGCCTTGTAACCAAGATCAACTCGACCCTGGTGAACACAGTGCCGCTGTGGGAGACCCAATTGGCGCAAGCCGTCACCATCCAGCGCAGTGCCGAAGCAGCGGCTGCCGTGCGCGACGCCAATGACCTGACCAACGAATTGCTGACCGCCAATGCCGCCAACTTGCGGGAAAGCAACAAGGCCATCCGGACAGAAATGGAGCGCGGTGTGTTCGACATCGAAGCGGTCAAACAGGCTAATGCCGATCTGATCGGAACGATACAGGAATCTCTGCAAATCGCGGACGAAGGCAAAGCCAAGCGCGCCGCCGCCGAAGAGGACCTCAAGAAAATGGAAGCAGAATTGCGCGATACATTGGCCTCGGCCAAGGCGCGCAAGGATGGGATCGGCGACAATGCCGGCACCGCCGTGCCGGGGTGATGCGCGACTGATGCTGGGGACACGGGCCATACGCAGGATCGGCATATGGGGCAGCGTCGCTGCCCTCGGGTTGCTTGCGGCCTGCGATCTGCTGATGCCGGTCGAGCCGGTCCTGACCCCCCGCGCCCGGCCTGCAGGCCTTGTGCCACCGCCCACCCCGCCGATCCAGGCCACATCGCAGCAAAGCGCGGAATTGCGCGCCTTTCTGGCTCAAGTGCAATCCAGCCAGTTGACTTCGGGCCTGCTGCGTCAGGATGGCGGCGGCCCCGACACGCCCTTTACCGCGGACATGCTGGCGCGGAACTTTGAACAGATCGTGTTTTTCAACGAATACACCGCGCCCGGCACCCGCCCCGGCGCGGCCAGTGCACTGCGCCGGTGGCAAAGCCCTGTGCGCATCGGGCTGGAATTCGGCCCGTCCGTCCCGCCCAGCCAGCGCACCCGCGACACCAATGACGTGATCGCCTATGCGCGGCGGCTGTCCCAAGCGACGGGGCACCCCATCTCGGTGTCGAGCAACCCCAATTTTATGGTCTTTTTCGTGTCCGAAGATGACCGCACAGACACGTTGAATGCTCGCGCCACGGCCCTGCCCGGCGTGAACCGCACCAACCTGGCCGCCGTGCGCGACCTGCCCAGCGACGCCTATTGCGCTGTCGCTGCCTATGCCAGCGGCACAGATCGCTCGACCTATAGCGCAGCCGTGGCCGTGATCCGCTCGGAAAACCCCGACCTGTTGCGACTGTCCTGCATTCACGAGGAACTGGCGCAGGGTCTTGGCCTGGCCAATGACAGCCCCGACGCGCGGCCGTCGATCTTCAACGACGATGACGAATTTGCGCTGCTCACCGACCACGATGAACACCTGCTTGGGATGCTCTACGACGCGCGCCTCTCGCCCGGTATCGGGCTGCTTGAGGCCCGCCCCATCGTCCGCACCCTCGCGACCGAGGCCATTCAAGGCCCGTCCTGACGACTGAAAGGAATTTCCACATGAGCATCTTCGATTTCCTCTCCGGCCAGTTCATCGACGTGATCCACTGGGTCGATGACAGCCGTGACACCATGGTCTGGCGGTTCGAACGCGAGGGGCACGAGATCAAGTACGGCGCCAAGCTGACCGTGCGCGAGGGTCAGGCCGCCGTGTTCGTGCATGAAGGGCAGTTGGCGGATGTGTTCACCCCCGGTCTCTACATGCTCGAGACCAACAACATGCCCATAATGACGACGTTGCAGCACTGGGATCACGGCTTCAAAAGCCCGTTCAAGTCCGAGGTCTATTTTGTCAACACGACCCGCTTCAACGACCTGAAGTGGGGCACCAAAAACCCGATCATCTGCCGCGATCCCGAGTTCGGTCCTGTACGCCTGCGCGCTTTCGGCACCTACTCGGTCAAGGTGGCCGATCCGGCCCGTTTCCTGGTTGAGATTGTGGGGACGGATGGTGAATTCACCATGGACGAGATCAGTTTTCAGATCCGCGACATCATCGTGCAGGAAATGTCGCGCAGTCTGGCCAAGTCAGGCATTCCCGTCATGGACATGGCCGCCAACACGCGCGAGTTGGGGCAGTTGGTTGCCAAAGAGATCAGCGCTCAGATCGCCGAATACGGCCTGACCCTGCCCGAGCTTTATATCGAAAACATCTCCCTCCCCCCCGCAGTTGAGGCGGTGATGGACAAGCGTTCGTCGATGGGTGTGATCGGAAACCTCAACGAATACATGCAGTTCCAAGCGGCTGAGGCGCTAGGACGTGAGGGTGGCAGCGACGCATCGGGTGCCATGCAAGCGGGTCTGGGCGCCGCGATGGGCTTACAAATGGGGCAGATGGCCACGTCCGGCCCATGGGGCGCGCAACCGACACGCGGTGCGGCCACACCGCCCCCGCCGCCCGTCGAACATGTCTGGCACGTGGCCGAGAATGGCGAGACGAAAGGCCCGTTTTCCAAGGCGCAACTGGGCCGTATGGCCGCCTCGGGCGAGCTTAGCCGCGAAAGCTATGTCTGGACCGCGGGTCAGGACGGCTGGATGAAGGCCGAGGATGTGACCGAACTGGCGCAGCTGTTCACCATCCTGCCGCCCCCACCGCCGCCGGGGGTCTGACGCCAAGCGTGGGGTCGTGGCGGGGTGAGCCCGTTTTCTGCATCTTCGCCTTTGTCGGTGGCCAAGCCACCGCAGCCCCACTAGGTTGCCTTGTGTCAAACACCAACACCCAAGAGCCACCATGCGCCGCACCGCCACCATCACCTGCCACTGGCTCAACTTCGTCTTTCTTGTCCTGTTGATTGCAGGCGGACCTGTCCCGCTTCTGGCCTGGGGCTTTGCCCTGAGCGGTATCGCCATGTGCGCGCTCGCGGTGACCGGCGGCCTGATGAACGGACCCGGCCCCAAGCTTGACGGCGTGCTGCGCGCGGCACATCCCTGGCTCAGCCGCGGCATGTATGTGGCCCTTGGGGCGCTCGCTGCACTGACACTCTGGCAGCTGACCAGCGGCGCATGGCCCGGTGGCGCGCTACCCAACCTCTATTTCTACCTTTTGATGGCATCGGCCCTGCACGCCATCTTTCATCTGTGGCGGCACACCGCATTGGGCGATGGCGCCTTGCGCCGGATCACACCAAAATCCATGCATAACGTCCTATGACCAACCTGCCTGATCTAAGCGCCCCCGCCGCACCGGCCGAGCACCGCTTTCCCTGCGACAATTGCGGTGCCGACTTCCGCTTCGACCCCGGCGCGGCGCAGTTGATCTGCGACCATTGCGGCAACACGGCACCCATGGATGCCGACACACCCCGCGTGGTCACGCCACTGGCGGAACTCGATTACCGCGCCGCTCTCACCGCCGACCTGCCCGCGACAGAGATCGAGGAAACGCGTGTCTCCAAGTGTCCGAACTGCGCGGCGCAGGTCGAGTTCGACGCCGACATCCACGCCACCGAATGCCCGTTCTGCGCCACGCCAGTGGTCACAGACACCGGCGCGCACCGGCATATCAAACCGCGCGGTGTGTTGCCCTTTGCCCTGACCGAAGCCCAGGCGCGCAAGGCGATGACCGATTGGTTGGGCAGCCTGTGGTTTGCACCAAATGGGCTACAGGACTACGCCCGCAAGGGGCGCGCGATGCAGGGCATTTATGTGCCCTACTGGACCTTCGACGCCGACACCCGCAGCGCCTATACCGGCGAACGGGGCACGGTATATTACGAGACCCGAACCGTCATGCGCGACGGCAAGCGCCAGCAGGTACGCGTTGCCAAGGTGCGCTGGCGCCGCACGCGGGGCAAGGTCGCGCGGTTCTTTGACGACGTGCTGGTGCTGGCCTCCAGGTCCCTTCCCAAACGGTTCACGGACGCTCTGGAACCTTGGGACCTGAGCGCGATGGAACCCTACACGCCCGAATTCCTGGCAGGCTTCCGCGCCGAGGGTTACGCCGTTCAGTTGGAAGAGGGGTTTGAAGAGGCCCGCGCGCGCATGGACCGCATCATTGCCCGCGACGTCAAATTCGATATCGGCGGCGACCGGCAACGCATCCATTCCATCGACACCAAGCTGGGGGCGATCACCTTCAAACACGTCCTGCTGCCCGTGTGGCTGGCCGCTTACAAGTACCGCGGCGAGACCTACCGCTTTGTGGTGAACGGTCGCACCGGGCAGGTCCAGGGCGAACGCCCCTGGTCCACGGGCAAAATCGCACTTGCCGTGATCGCCGGACTGATCCTCGCCGCCGCCATCGGCTTTGCTCTGGCGTCACAACAATGACCCAATACGACACGCTCGATGCCGTTCTATCGGCCCGCTTTTCCTGCCGCGCTTTCCGGCCTGACCCTGTGCCGCGCAATGACGTGAAAAAGATCATCGCCACCGCCCAAAAGGTGCCAAGCTGGTGCAACGCCCAGCCCTGGCAGGTGATCGTCACCGCCGGGCACGAGACAGACCGCTTCCGCGACGCGCTCTATGATGTGGCCATGTCGACACCTCCCGCCCCCGACATGCCCTGGCCCGAAGGCTATCCCGGCATCTACGGCGACCGCCGCCGCACCTGTGGCTTCCAGCTATACGACGCGGTTGGGATCGAAAAAGGCGACCGCGCCGCTTCTGCCAAACAGATGATGGAAAACTACCGCCTGTTTGGGGCCCCGCATGTGGCCATCGTGACCAGCCCAAAAGCACTTGGTCCTTACGGCGCCATGGACACCGGCGGCTTTGTCACCGCCTTTTGCCTCGCCGCGCAAGCGCTTGGCGTGGCAACAATTCCCCAAGCGGCCATCGCGGCCCAGGCCCCCTTTGTCCGCGATCACTTCGACATCACAGACGACCGCCAGATCCTCTGCGCTATCTCCTTTGGCTATGCCGATCCCGACCACCCTGCCAACCAGTTCCGTACGGAGCGTGCGGATGTCAGTGATGTCGTGGAGTGGAAGGAATGAGAGCGCTTTTGCAACGGGTGACAGAGGCGTCGGTAGCTGTTGATCGACAGATCGTCGGGCAATGCGGTCCGGGCCTCCTGATCTTGGTCTGTGCCATGCCGGGTGATACGCCTGCCACGGCCAACGCCCTTGCGGCCAAGGTATCGAAACTGCGCCTCTTCAAGGACGCCGCCGGTAAGATGAACCTGTCGATCCTGCAAACGGGGGGCAGCGCGCTGGTCGTCAGCCAGTTCACGCTGGCCGCCGATACCTCACGCGGCAACCGCCCCGGCTTTTCGGGTGCGGCCAAACCGGACGAGGCTGAAACGCTCTACCTGCAATTCGCTCACGCCCTGCGCGATCTGAACATCCCCACCGAAACCGGTCGCTTCGGCGCGGATATGGCTGTCCGCCTGACCAACGATGGCCCCGTCACCATCTGGCTGGACACCGCTGACTGATCTTTGTCTCGGAGCCGCCCTCGCTTGATCTTCAAGAGACGGGGCGCAGACGGCTTGCCAAGAGAAATCGCCGAGGGGCCCCGGCCTGCCGGGGAGACGGCTATTTCTCTTGCCAAGACGACAGTGCTCTGTCACGCCAAAGATCATGCGAGGGCGGATCAGCGACAAAGCTTTGTCTTGGTGAGCTCGAAGCGAGACTCCATCGGGTCGGTGGGTGGGCGACTTGGCGCAGCCAAGAGAGCACCCCATCGACCTATGGCTCCCGAAACGCCTCGCGCGACTTGTAAAGCGGCTTCATCAGATACTGCATTACGGTCTTCGACCCGGTGTGCAACTCGACCTCCGCCTGCATCCCCGGACGAATGGAAATCAACCGCTGCCGCTCTGTCAGGGCCGACATGTCCACGCGCACCGTGACCTTGTAATGCGCCTCACTGTCAGGCGTGCGCTCATCCTTGAACGTATCGGCCGAGATCAGCTTTACCTCACCCTTCAACGCCCCGTAGATCGTATAGTCATAGGCACTCAGCTTGACGCTCGACTCCTGCCCCGGGCGCACACCCGCGATGTCCTTGGGCGCGACGCGCGCCTCGACAAACAGTTCCTCATCCAGCGGAATGATCTGCAAAATCTCTTCGCCGGGGCGCACCACACCCCCAATCGTTGTCACGCTCAGGTTGTTCACGATGCCGCGCATGGGGCTGACCAGCACGGTGCGGTTCAGCTGGTCCTGCGCCGCTTTGTAGGTCTGGCGCAGCGTGCCCAACTCCTTGAGCGTGTCGGAATAGGTCTGCGCCCGCTCCAACTCGGTCTGCGTGATGATCTCATCCAGCTTGATCCGCGCATCCGCATGGGCCTTGCGCGCCCGTGTCACCTCGATCAACGCCACGATATTGCGCTCCAGCAAATCCTCAAGCAACGCCCGCTCCTTCGCCGCCTGATCCAGCACCCGCTGCGCGCCTTCGCGACGGCTCAGAAAGTCGGTCTGCCGCGCGTTGAGCAGCGCGCGTTCGGACGCAACCAACCCAGGCATCTGCTGCTCCAGCGCACCCGGCACTATGAAATCGAACTGCCCCGCCAATTCCGCCTCAAGCCGCAACTGACGCACGGCCAGAGCGGTTATCTGGTCCTGCAAATCATCGGCCTGGCTTTGAAACTGCGTGCCTTTCAGCCGCGCCAGAACATCGCCCTGCTCGACAATGTCGCCCTCGGCCACGGCAAGCTCCGCCAGAATACCTCCTTCGAGGTTCTGAATGATCTGCGGGCGCGAGGATGAAATCATCTCGCCCGATCCGCGCACGATTTCGTCCACCCAGGCGAAGGCCGCCCACAGGACAAAGACCAGCACCGCCCCCGCGCTCAGCCACACCACCAGCGATGGGCCACGCATGTCGCTTTCAAGCTGACCACTCAGGTTGGTGCCCGCAATGCTCATGCGATCTTGCCCTTCAGCGGCACTGGCCTGCCGACATGGCTCAGCACCTCATCGCGCGGGCCGTCCACGGCCATGCGTCCGTTCTGCAGGATCAGCGTACGGTTGGTCAGTGACAGGATCGGCACCCGGTGCGTGGCAATCACAGCCGTGCGGCCCTGCATCCACGTCTCCAACCGGCTGACCAGCGTCGCCTCAAGCGTCTGGTCCAGCGCGGCGGTCGGTTCGTCCAGCAGACAAATCGCCGGGTCCTGCAACCACAGCCGCGCCCAGCCAATCGACTGGCGCTGCCCGATGCTCAGCCCCTGCCCGCCATCCAGGATCTCAAGGTCCAGCCCCTTGTGGTGCGCTTTCACGAACGGCCCCAGCCCTGCAAAATCCAGCGCCGCATAAAGCCGGTCGTCGTCCCGTTCGAGCAGGGTCAGGTTCAGATTGTCCCGCAGCGTGCCCGCAAACAGCCGCACGTCCTGCCCCAGATAGCCAATCAGCCGCCGCAAGTCGCGCGGTGCGATCTGGCTCATATCGGTGCCATCCATCAGCACCCGTCCCTTATTGGGTGCATAGACCCCCGACAAAAGCTTCAGAAGAGACGACTTGCCCGCGCCGTTCGATCCCAGCACCGCCACACGTTGCCCCGGCATGATCTGCACCGCAGGGATATCCAGCGTCGGCGCGCCATCTTCCTCGTACTGAAACTGCACCTCGCGCAGCTCGAAATGCCCTTTCAGCACATCGCGGCGCAGATAGGTGCGGCTTTCGTCCATGTCCTGCGGCGCATCGGCAATGGCATCCAGCCCATCAAGGGCCGCCTTCACATTGCCCCAGCGTGCCATGGTCCCCGCCAGTTGCGTCAGCGGCGCCAGTGTGCGCGAGGTCAGAATGCCCACCGCAATGATCGATCCCACAGTGAATTGCCCGGCAAAGACCAGATACGTGCCCGCAATCACGGCGGCCACATAGGTCATCTGCTGCATCCCTTGGCTCCAGAAGGTGAGCGCCGACGCCAACCGCCGCTGCTCGGATGACTTCATCGCACTCAGCGTCGTCAACTCTTGCCACAGGCGCATCACGCGGTCCTCGGCACGCTGTGTTTTTACTGTATCGCGCTCGAATATCGCCTCATGCAACAGGCGCGAGGATTTGGCGGATGCGCCTTGCGTCTCTTGCGTCAGGCGCAGCATCCGGCGTTGCAGGAAGAAACCGGGCACCACCATAAGCACGCCGCCCAGGATCAGCACCCACACAACCGGGCCAGCGATGGACGCCACCAGCAGAAGAAACACAAAGATGAACGGGATGTCGGCAATCGTCCCGATGGTGGACGCGGTAAAGAACTCGCGCACCGATCCAAACTCGCGCATGGCCGAAAAGGTCATCGACGGCGACTGCCCGCGCAGGTCGCTGCGCATCCCCATCACGCGTTGCATCAACAGCCGAAGCACCGACAGCTCAATCTGCCGCCCCGCCCCGTCCATCAGACGCGCCCGCGCGATCTTGATAAACGCCTCCAAGAGCAGCGCCAGACAGGCCCCCGCCGCCAGCACCCACAGTGTCGCTTCAGACTGATGCGGGATCACACGGTCATAGACCTGCAAGGAAAACAGAGCCACGGCAACGGCCAGAAGGTTCGCCACAAATGATCCCAACGCCACTTCAGCCAGTGCCTTGCGAAAGCGCGGGAACTGGCCCCAGAACCAATGATTGGCGACCCGCACCGTCTTGTGCGTTTCGGCCACGCGTGCAAGTGGCGCTTCGGCCTTGACCAGCAAACCGGCAAAGAATGGCGTGAACTCCGCCGTGGGCACATGCGCGCGGTTGTCGGGACACGTCTTGTCAAAAATGATCAGGTCATCGCGATCCTGTCCCACCACCAGCACCAGCTGCCCGCTGGTCATATAGGCGAGCGCGGGCCAATGCGCAGGGGTCAACGCCTTGACCGACACCATCTGCGCCCGCAGGCCCGCCTCACGCAGACAGGTGGCAATGGCGGACGCCTCGACCTTTGCACTGGCCCCCTCCTGCGACTGGCGCGCAAGCGTGTCGACCATGTCCGACCGCGCCGAGGAGACACCCAAAAGCCCCGCATAGGCCACCGCCAGATCGGCGCGGCTGGCCAGGCGGTCCGCCACCCTGTTGGCGTTGTCTGCCCGGGGCGTGTCGGTCACCGGCGCGGCCTTGATCTGAGCGCGGCTGCCGTTGGTAATTGTCAGGGTAAAAGGGCGTTTATCGGTCAAATCTGCTCTCCATCCGCCAACACGCCCTGAACACGGGCCAGTTCAATCTGAAGCCGCAGGGCCTCGTGCTTCAACGTCACTTCCGCGACCTGCCGCTGGGCAAAGGTCTCGTACACCCCCACCACATCCATCACCTGCCGCTGCCCGGCATGGTACTGATCCTGAAACAGGTCCAGATTGGCCTTGGCCTGTGCCGTCAGCCCGCGCGCCTCACCGGCCTGACGGGCGGTGGCCTGCGCCTGCCCCTCCAACCGCCGCAACGTACGGTTTGCATCTTCATTGGCCTGCGCCACCTGACGCCCCGCCGCCTCGCGCGCCGCTTCGATGGCGCGCAGCCGGGCACCCGTGCCAAGCCCCAAGGACATGCCACCCGCAGTGATCCCCGCGCCGCTGTTTTCGCCCAGCGTGGCTTGCGCATTGATGCCCGGCAACTGATTGGCCCGGTCAATCCGCGCCTGCGCGATGCTGCGCTCTTTCTCTGCCTCGGCCCGCGTGACGACCAAGGGCTGCGCCGCAGCACCGCCCACATCCAGCGTCTCCAAACCGCGCACATCGCCCAACGGCTGGATCGACATGGCGTTCAACTCGGCAATCGCCGTCGCTGCCGCTTCGTCGCTGGCTGCGATGGCGGCACGGATTTCGGCCAGCTTCTGGCGGATCACATTCAGATCCGACATGTCCGACACGCCCCCGCGCACGCGCTCGGACATGATGTATTCGAAATGCTCCATCTCACGCAGCGTCGCGCGGTGCACCGCAGCGCTTTCCCGCGCCTCCGCAGCACTCAGATACAGCTCCAACCCGGTTGCCACACGGTCATTCGTGTCCTCGGCCAGCGCGACGGCGGCCACCTCAACATCCGCCTTGGTAAAGGCGCGCTCGCCCTTCTTGCGGCCATTGTCGAAGATCACCTGATCCACGACGATTTGCGAGATGATGTCGCCCAGCGAATTCAGCGACACCCGCGGCCCCACAGTCGGCAGCCAATTGGTCGACGCAGCCGAGGCACGCAGACGCGCGGCCCGCAACTCGGTCTCGGCCGCCCGCGCATTTGCGGCCAGAACGGACGTCGCCACCCGGTCATAGGCGCTGCCCTCCGGCAACACCGAAGACCGTGCCAACAGCCCCCGGATCACGGGGCTTTCGGCATTCAATGTCTCGTCATGTCTGGTCGGCGTGGCGCGCAGTGCCGCTTGCGAGGCCGGTGCAACCGTGGCCTCGGCCCCTGCCGCGGACCGGGACACAAAAGGCAACGCGCCCATGTCCCCCATACATCCCGCAGTCAGCGAAAGCGCGGCACATGCTGCCGCAAACCTGATCCCACCTTGCCCCATCGTCCTGTCCCGTTCCGGGTTCTTTGTCGTTTTGTCGTGTGGGCGCGGTTGCGGGGTCCGGTCCGCGCCTCATCTCTTTCTGGAAAATGCTCGATTTTTGTTTTTGTTGCTCTTGCCCAGTGAAATTTCCGTTTCTTCCCAGCGCCCTAGACGACGCCCGTGTTGACCGCGATGTCCTCGTCCAGAATGACCGTGCCCTCGGTGCCGAGGCTATAGACATCATAGGTCTGGCCCTCGACGGTCGTGCTGCCCGCGCGGGTCGCACCCGCGATTGTGACCGTGTCGTCACTACCGCCATGGATGGTCAGCGTGTCGGTGCCGTCCGACAGCGCCAAAAGCTGTGCCTCTGTGATCGTCAGATTGGCCTCTTCGGCGAATTGCAATTCGACCGCTTCGATCTGGTAATTGCCAAGTGCTGCATTGCCCAAATCGACGGTGGAGTTCGCGCTTTCGTCGTCCAGCACCACATAGGTGCCCACGCTGTTGCCCGCAGCATCCTCCGACGACACGATCAGGTGCGAGCCGTCGGGCACGTCCGTTTCAAACCGGAAGTTGGTCTCGCCCAGCACGTCGATGTCCACCTGTGTGTCATCCACACCTGTGATCGACCCGTCCGCAGTGACCTGCGCCACGCTCAGATCGCCCTCGCTCATCTCGGTCGAAATACCGCGTATACCGTCGACATCGCGCGTGTAGCTTGCGATGACCGGCCCTTCGGGGGCTCGCGTGTCAATCCGCACGGTGTCGCTGATGGTCGCGGTATTGCCGACAGCATCCGTCGCCATGACTGTGATCGCAGCGTCGTACTCTCCGCCTTGAATGGCCGAGGGCGGGATGTCCAAGGCCCAGTTGCCCGCAGCATCCACCGTCGCTGCCAGAACCGCCCCGTTGAAGTCCACCATCACGGTGGACCCGGGTTCAACCTGCCCCCCCAGCGCAATGCCCTCTCGCGCCTCTGCGCCGTTGACGACATCATCACCCGCAATCGGACCGTCGATGGTCAATTCGTTGACCAGCGTATCGACGCGTACGGTCTCACTGATCGTGGCGACATTGCCTGCCAGATCAGTCGCGGTGACAGACACAGATGTCGTGTATTCTCCCTGCGGGACCTGCGCCGGGGCAAAGGGCGCTTGCCAGTTGCCAAGCGGGTCCACGATGGCCTGCACCGTCGCGCCGCCCAGACTCACCGAAAGCGTCGATCCGGGCTCGG
The DNA here is from genome assembly GCA_039179785.1 of Pseudomonadota bacterium. GTDB lineage: Bacteria > Pseudomonadota > Alphaproteobacteria > Rhodobacterales > Rhodobacteraceae > Tateyamaria. The sequence continues at coordinate 24,770 of JBCDEK010000020.1, forward strand.
TTGTGCCAGTGACCACAACACCATCCGCGCGCTCGACCTCCGACACGACATTGTCACCTTCAATCGCATCCACGATCGACAGGTTGTCGACGCGGGTGTCGACCTGAACAGTGTCGCTCACCGTGGCGGTGTTGCCCGCAGCGTCCGTCGTGGTTGCACTGATCTGCGCTTCATAGGTGCCCTGCGCGATGTCGCTGGCCGCAAAAAAGGCCTGCCACACCCCGTCCGACCCTGCGACCGCCTGATGGCTTACGCCCTGCAACGCGACTGTCACAACCGCGCCGGGGTCTGCCGTGCCGGACAAGACTACGCCGTCACTCGCTTCGACCCCGTTGATGACATCATCCGTCTCCACCGGGCCATCAAGTGTCAGCACGCTCGCCTGCGTATCCACGTTGACCGATTGGCTGACACTGCTGGTGTTGCCCGCAGCATCCATGGCCGTGGCCACCATGTCCGCCATGTAAGTGCCCGCAGGCAGCTCACCCGGACCAAAGCTCGCGGTCCAAGACCCGTCTGCCGCGACCACCGCCGCCGTGGATACACCCGCCAGCGCGACGACAACGCTCGATCCCGGCTCCACCACACCCGTGACGACCAATCCCGAGGCAGCCTCTGCCGCGTTGACGGTACCATCGCCGCCCGCGGTCGACGTATAGCCCAGCGCGTTGACCAACGTGTCCACCGCTACCGTGCCCTCTGCCGTTGCGGTGTTGCCCGCCGCGTCCGTGGCGACGGCCATGACTGCGACATCCGTCTCGCCCGACGGAATATCCGAGGCCGGGAACGTCGCCGTCCAACCGCCCGCTGCATCCACGCTGGCATCGCGCGTGACACCGCCAAAGCTTACCTCAACCGTCGATCCCGGCTGCGCCGTGCCGGTCAGGGTCACACCATCCGATGCTTCTGTTGCGTTGATGATCCCATCGGTTTCGACAGTGGCGGTGGCCAGCGTCACTTCGGCCACCGTGTCAACGACAAGCGTATCCGCCAGCGTGGTCGAGTTGCCAAAGGCATCCGTCGCCACAAGGTCAACACCGGTGGAATATTCGCCATCCGCCAGCGTACCGGGCTGCCAGGTCGCCGCCCATGTGCCATCGTCGGCCACAGTCACGTTGCGCGTCACGCCCGCGATGGTGACGGCCAGCGCCGCCCCCGGCTCGCCCGTACCTTCCAGCACAACCCCACCGGACAATTCGGCACCGTTCACAACATGCCCGACCGAGTCCACACCGCTGATGATCGCCACCTCAGGCGGCGTCGTGTCGATGATGAATGTGGGACCCGTCAGGGTTGTGGTGCCGCCGCCTGCATGCGAGAACACCGCCGACGTTTCAGCTGTACCGTCCACAGGGAAGCTGCCCCCGGCAAACTCGACCGACCAACTGCCATCTGGCGCGATTGTCGTGGTCTGCACCTGACCGCCTGCAGCCACCTCGACCGTGTCGCCGGGCTCGCCCGTGCCGGACACGGTAAATCTGTGGGTCGACGTGTCGTCGCCCCCAATATTTGTCGATGTGGCCGCGCCATCAATCGTTGGATCGGCGGGAACATAGGGATCGGTGCCACCGCCACCACCGCCGCCTCCTCCACCGCCAACAAGCGCCGCTCCGCCCACGACAGCCGCAGCCGCCGCAGCGCCGCCGCCCAGAAAGCCCGCGCCCGCCAGCAATGGCGCGCCCAGCATCGACACATTGTCCTCAGCCGCGGCTTCGGCTCCCGCCACTTCCGTACGGCCAAGGTAGATCAGATCGTCCGAGGGACTCCACTTCCCCCACTGCTCGGTTGGCCCGAACTGCGCCACCAACTCGCCGTCGGTGGTTTCGACAAAGGTAACCTCGTTCAGATACCCATCCGCCGAGATGAACAGCCGGTTCGGCGCGCCTGTATCGTTGAAGTAATTCTGAAGCGTGATCTGCCGCCCATCGGCCAGCACAACGACCAGGTCATCGCCCACACGCTGTTGGCCCATCATGTCGATCTGTCGTAAATTCAGCGAGATTTCCTGCCCGCTCGTCAACGCCACCGCCGTGCCACCGTCGACCGGCACCACACCACGTTGCAATGCGCCCGCATCATCGCGGACGACGAAATCTATCGCCTTCATAACACCACCACTCTCGCCTCAGACCGCTTTGGCGCAGTCCCCTTCTTGTTGATGGTCGCCGACCTTGTTTGCCGTGCTGACCACTTGTTTTCACGGCAGTGATACGCGAATCATGATTCTAGGGCTAGAGTCTTTTTGACCAAGCCTCACAATTTACAGCGATTCCGGGCAGATATTGTGCTGAACCGGGATCAGATCACCCGATGAAAGGTTGCACCCATGCCCCCAAAGCCCGATCTCATCGCCCTGTGGCATACGGGCGTGAATGCCGTGCGGGGTGACGTCGCCGTCGGCCAGGTGCTGGACCGCGGCGACATCACGCGCCCCGACAGGATCATCGCGGTGGGCAAGGCCGCAACCGCCATGGCCCTGCCCGCGATGCTGCACTGGCCGGATGTTCCGGGTCTCATCATCACCAAATACCACCATGCCGCAGGCGCGCCCGCCACAGCGCAGGTCATCGAAGCCGCCCATCCGGTGCCGGATGCCGCGTCGGTCGCCGCCGGTCAGGCCCTAGTAGACGCGGTGGACGCCTGCCCCAAGGACAGCCACCTGCTGATGCTGGTCTCAGGCGGCGCCTCGGCCCTTGCCGAAGTGCCGGAGGACGGGTTGACCCTCGACGCACTCAAATCCGAAACGCAGGCCCTGCTCGCCTCGGGTGCGCCGATTGCAGAGATGAACGCCCACCGCACCGCCCGCTCACAGATCAAGGGCGGCAAACTGCTGGCCCCGTTCAAGGGCGCGCGGGTGACCACACTCGCCCTGTCCGATGTCGAAGGCGACGGCCTTGCAACCATCGGCTCGGGGCTGGGCGATGCACCCGCAGAGGCACCGTTCGACTTCGCCCCGCAGATTGTCGCGAGCAACGCCATCGCACGTAAGGCCATCGAGGCCGCCAGCCCCTTCCCCGTTCTTACCAACGCCGAAACGCTCTATGACGATGTGATGAAGCTCGCGCCCCGGATTGCGCAGATGCTGCGGACAGCGGACCCCGGCCTGCACATCCTGGGGGGTGAGCCCGTCGTACAGCTGCCCGCCACCCCCGGTCAGGGTGGCCGCAACATGGCCCTGGGCCTCGCCCTCGCCCGCGAAATCGCGGGCCAACCCGACCTCACGATCCTTGTCGCGGGCACCGACGGCACGGACGGTCCCACCGACGCGGCGGGCGCGCTGGTCGATGGCAGCACCTGGGACGCCAGCGGCGCAGATGCGCTCGCGCGCGCGGATGCCTATCCCTGGCTCGAGGACCGCGGCGCGCTGGTGGTCACAGGCCCCACAGGCACAAATGTCATGGACCTGCTCATCGCGCACAAGGCGTGACCCAAAAGACGCTTGCGCGACGACATTATCAGGGGGGCATCGCCATTGTCTCTCGGACCAATGGCGTTCCAATGACGATCCCCCGGCCTGACGGCCTCCCCCGGAGTATTTCTCGCCAGAAGAAGAGAAGGGGAAGGCGTCCGACCCTCCCCTTCCTGCAGAAGGTCACCCTTCTCCTGGCACGGCCATCGGCGCTCCCGCCTGTACCGTAGGCACAGCAAAACCGCGTTAAGGTTAATGTTTCCTTTCTTTTGGCCAAAAGTACTCCGGGGGTGAGCGCGTCAGCGCGAGGGGGCTGGCCCCCTCTCCCGGCTTGACATCATGCGCTGGTGCAACCCACCGTGCGTCCATGAAACCCACCCTCCACGAGATCGAAGAACTGCCCGATCTGGGCATCACGCTCAGCGACGGCACCCGCCTGTCGGCCCGCGTCTGGCGGCCCGTGGATGCAGGCGATGACCCGGTGCCGGTGATCCTCGAATACCTGCCCTATCGCAAGCGCGACGGCACTTGCGCGCGCGATGCCCTGACCCACCCGTATTTTGCCCAGCGCGGCTATGCCTGCCTGCGCGTCGACATGCGCGGCAATGGCGACAGCCATGGGCTGATGGCAGACGAATACACCCAGCAGGAACTCGACGACGCGGTGGAAGTGATCCAGTGGGCCGCAGCGCAGGACTGGTGCAGCGGCAGCGTCGGCATGATGGGGATCAGCTGGGGCGGCTTCAACGGGCTGCAAGTGGCCGCCATGGCGCCCGAGGCGCTCAAGGCCGTCATCACGCTGTGCTCGACCGTCGACCGCTTTGCCGACGACATCCACTACAAGGGTGGCTGCCTGCTCAACGAAAACCTCGGCTGGGGCGCCACGATGTGGAGCTATTCCTCCCGCGCGCCCGATCCCGCCCTGCGCCCCGACTGGCGCGAGATGTGGCTGGAGCGGCTGGAAAACGAACCCTTCCTGCCCGCCACCTGGCTGCGCCACCAACGCCGCGATGCCTATTGGGAACACGGGTCTGTCTGCGAAAGCTATGACACGATCACGGCCAAAGTGCTGGCCATCGGCGGCTGGGGCGACGCCTACAAGAACGCGGTGCCGCAGATCGTCGAAAATATTCCAGGCGCCAAGGGCATTCTCGGCCCCTGGGTGCACAAATACCCGCATTTCGCGGTGCCCGAGCCGCGCATCGGCTTTCTGCAAGAGGCGCTGCGCTGGTGGGACCGCTGGCTCAATGGCATCGACACCGGTGTCGAAACTGACCCCGATCTGCGCAGCTACCTCATGGATGGGGTGCGCCCCGCCACGTGGTACACTGACCGCCCGGGCCGCTGGCTCGCCGACGCAAAGGGCGCGCCGCGCCACTGGCACCTCACTGACGCAGGTCTGTCACCCGATCCGGCACCGCTGAACGCCACCGTCTCCTCCCCCCAGCACACCGGGGCCGACGCCGGGGAATACTGCGCCATCTGGCTCGGCCCCGAACTGCCGGGTGACCAGCGACACGACGATGCGCTCAGCGCGACCTTCGACACTGGCCCGCTCGAGGCCGACCTGCCCATCATCGGCGCGCCCAGCCTGCGCCTGACGCTCAGCGCCGACCACCCCGTCGCGCATCTTGCAGTGCGCCTGAACCACGTGCATCCCGACGGGGCCAGCACCCGCATCACCTACGGCGTGCTCAACCTGGCCAACCATCTGGGCCGCGCGCTTGTGCCCGGCCAGGACGAGACCATAGACCTCTCGCTCGACCACATCGCCTATACCGTCCCCGCGGGGCACCGCCTCCGCGTCGCGATCTCGACCAGCTACTGGCCGCTGATCTGGCCAGCGCCGGACGCCGCGGCACTCACCCTCCACGCAGGCACCCTGTCCCTCGACACCCTGACAGAAGCGGGCGCCTGGACCTTCCCCGACCCCGACGCCGCCCCGCCCTGGCAAATCGAAGAGCTGCGGCCCGAACACCACGTCCGGCGGAAGGAAACCGATATGGTCACGGGGCTGACCTCACTGGTGATCGAAGACGATTTCGGCAAGGTCCGCGACCTCGATCACGGCCTGATCAACGGCTCCATCGCCCGCGAACGCTGGGACATCCACCCCGATGACCCGCTCTCCGCCCGCGGCACCTGCCACTGGACGGACGAGCTGGAACGCGACGACATCCGCCTGCGGACCGAGGCGCGCTGCGCCATGTGGTCGGACGCCACCCACTTCTTTCTCAGCGCAGAAATTGAAGCTTTCGAGAACGATACACGCCTCTATCACCGCGCCGTCACCGACAAAATTCCACGCGATCTGCTCTGACCCGCGCGCGCCCACCAACCGCAAAAGCCCGAATTCCCCCTTGCGAGCCTCCTTCAAATGGCTACGCTGACCCTGCAATCAATAAACGCGCCGCAAACGGCGCAGGGGATCAACCGGGAGAGACCTATGTCAAGAGAACTGGAACACCTGACCGCCAAGGTGGCGGCGGGCAAGATGACACGCCGCGACTTCATGGCCCGCGCCGCAGCGCTTGGGATCAGCGCCGCGGTCGCGTCATCCATGCTCGGCACGCAAGCTCAGGCGGCCCCCGTCGCGGGCGGCACCTTCAAGATGGGCGTGCAGGGTGGCGAATCCACCAACAGCCAGGACCCCGCAAGCTGGGCTTCGGATGTGCCGATCGCAGGCGGCTTCCTCTGGGGCGAAGCCCTGGTCGAACTGAACTCGGACGGCAGCCTCAAGGGTCAAGTCGCCGAAAGCTGGGAAGGTTCGGACGATGCCACCGTGTGGCGTTTCAAGGTCCGCCAGGGCATCACCTTCTCGAACGGCCAGGCCGTGACCGCCGACGACGTAATGAAAACAATGGAACGCCACTCGAACGAAGATTCGAAATCCGGCGCGCTTGGGATCGTCCAGGGCATCGAAAGCATGCGCACCGATGGCGATGTGTTCGAAGTCACACTGGGCGTAGGCAACGCCGACCTGCCCTACCTGATGGCCGACTATCACCTGATGATCCAGCCCGGCGGCGGCTTTGACGATCCAACGGCAGCCATCGGCACCGGCCCCTATACGCTGGAAAGCGACGAACCCGGCGTGCGCATGGTGTTCCAACGCCGCCCCGACTACTGGGAAGGCGACCAGAGTGTCGTGGCCCACTACGACACCGTCGAGGTGATCGTGCTGAACGACGCCACGGCCCGCACCGCCGCGCTGCAATCGGGCCAGGTGGACGCGATCAACCGGGTCGAACCCAAAATCGCCAAGCTGCTGGACCGCGCGCCCAACATCGAAGTGCTCTCGACCCAGGGCCGCGGCCACTACGTGTTCATCATGCACGTGGACACCGCTCCCTTCGACGCAAACGAACTGCGTCTGGCGCTGAAACACGCCCTCAACCGCGAGGAAATGGTCGAAAAGATCCTGCAGGGCTATGGCTCCATCGGGAACGACATCCCGATCAACGCAGCCTACCCGCTGTTTGACGACACAATCCCGCAACGCACGTTCGATCTGGAAAAAGCAGCCGAACACTACAAGAAGTCCGGCCACGATGGTTCGCCCATCATCCTGCGCACCGCCGATGGCGCCTTTCCGGGTGCCGTCGATGCCGCGGCCCTCTTCCAGCAATCCTGCCAGGCGGCAGGCATCCCGCTGGAAATCAAGCGTGAGCCCAATGACGGCTACTGGTCCGAGGTCTGGAACGTGCAGCCCTTCTGCTGCTCCTACTGGGGCGGTCGCCCGGTGCAGGACCAGATGTACACCACCGCGTATCTGTCCACCGCAGACTGGAACGACACCCGTTGGAAGCGCCCTGAATTCGACGCCATGCTGCTCGAAGCCCGGGCCGAGATCGACGAAACCAAGCGCAAGGAAATCTATTCCCAGATGGGCCGCATGCTGAACGCAGAAGGCGGGCTGATGGTGCCCATGTTCAACGACTTCGTTGATGCGCTCTCGACCAGCGTGCAGGGCTGGGATCCCAACCCGAACGGCCCGCAAATGTACTGGAAATCCGCCAAGTACACTTGGAAGGCATAACGCCCAACAGACCGCGCCCGGCCCCTCCGGGCGCGGTTTTTCGTTGTGCGATGACCTGATCGCTCTCAGGCCGGACGGCCCGCCTCATCAGGACCGAAACACCACATGCACCCTATTCTTCTCCTTGTCCTGCAACGCCTTGGCATTGGCCTGCTCTTGTTGCTGGCCGCCTCCGCGCTGCTCTTTGGCCTGACCGAAGTGCTTCCCGGCGACGCCGCCCAAGCCATCCTCGGCCAGGGCGCCACCCCCGAAAACCTGGCCAACCTGCGCGAAGAGATGGGGCTGAACCGCCCCGCCCTCACCCGCTATTTCGAATGGCTCGGCGGCATTCTGACCGGCGACATGGGCAACGCGCTCACCAACAACCTGCCCATCGCGGATCAGGTCGCACGGCGCATGTCCTCCACCCTGTTCCTCGCCTTCTGGGCCGCCATCATTTCGGTGCCGCTCGCCATCCTTCTGGGCCTGATCGCCGTGCGTTACCAGAACCGCTGGCCGGACAAGCTGATCTCGGGCGTGACGCTCGCCTCGATCTCTCTGCCCGAGTTCATGATCGCCTACATCCTGGTCTTCTTCTTCGCGGTGAAACTCTTCTGGGCCCCCTCCTTCGCCTCGATCAGCCCGGGCATGCCGCTTCTGGAACAACTCCATGCGATCTCCCTGCCCGTGGCCGTGCTCACACTCGTGGTGCTGGCCCATATGATGCGCATGACCCGCGCGGCGATCCTGAACGTGATGCAATCCGCCTATATCGAAACCGCCGAACTCAAGGGCCTGACGACGTTCAACGTCATCTACCGCCACGCCTTTCCCAACGCCATCGCGCCCATCGTAAACGTGGTGATGATCAACCTCGCCTATCTCGTCGTGGGCGTTGTGGTGGTCGAAGTGGTCTTTGCCTATCCCGGCATGGGCCAGTACCTCGTGGACGCCGTGGTCAAACGCGACGTACCTGTGGTGCTCGCCTGCGGCGTGATCTTCGCCGCTGTCTACATCATCCTGAACATCGTGGCGGACGTGGTGAGTATTCTCGCCAACCCACGTTTGCGCCACCCGAAATGAGGAGAGAGTCATGCTAAAAAACATCCCCCTCTCCGCCGCAGTTGGCCTGATCATCACCGGCACCTACTTCCTCGCCGCCCTCTTCGCGCCGATCATCGCGCCCTACGGCATGGCCGAAACCGTGGGCGACGTGTGGGAGCCCTCCTCCGCCGCGCACTGGCTCGGCACCGACCAGATCGGGCGCGATCTGCTGACGCGTATGATCTTCGGCGGCCAGACCACGATCTTCATCGCCACCGCCGCCACGATCCTCAGTTTCACCACCGGTTCTGTGCTGGGCTTCATCGCCGCGGTGAACGGTGGCTGGATCGACCAGGTGATGAGCCGCCTTGTCGATCTTTTCATGTCGATCCCGTCGCTCATCCTCGCCCTCGTGATCCTGTCGAGCATCGAAGCGACGGTCCTCACCCTCATCGTGATCATGGGCCTTCTCGACAGCACCCGCGTCTATCGCCTCGCCCGGGCGGTTGCAGTTGATATCAGCGTCATGGACTATGTCGAAGCGGCCCGCTTGCGCGGCGAAAAACTCGGCTGGATCATCTTCCGCGAAATCCTGCCCAACGCGCTTTCGCCGCTGGTGGCCGAAATGGGCCTGCGCTTCATCTTCATGGTGCTCTTCATCTCGACACTCAGCTTCCTGGGTATCGGCGTCCAGCCCCCGCTCGCAGACTGGGGCGGCATCGTGAAAGAGAACAAGGAAGGCATCAACTTCGGCATCGGCGCCGCCCTCTACCCGGCTGTCGCCATCGCCACGCTTGCCATCAGCGTGAACCTGATCGCCGACTGGATCCTCAACCGCACCACCTCGCTGAAAGGGGGCCGCGGATGACCCAGCTACGATGGTGGGCAGATTGCCTTCCCTACAATCCGACCCGTAAGGTGGGCAATCTGCCCACCGCCCCGGAGGCGCAACCATGACCACACCTCTCCTGAAAGTCCGCGGCCTCAAAATCGGTGCAACCGTCTATCCGCCCGGTGAAAAACCCCACGACATCGATATCGTGCACGGCGTCGACTTCGACGTCGAACCGGGCAAGGTCCTCGGCCTCATCGGCGAATCCGGCGCGGGCAAATCCACCATCGGCCTGGCCACCATGGCCTACGGGCGCGGCGGCGTGACCCTCACCGGTGGCACGGTCGAAGTGAATGGCCGCGACGTGCGCCAAGCCCCGCTCAAGGACATCCGCAAACTCCGCGGGGCCGAGGTCACCTACGTCTCCCAATCCGCCGCCGCCTCCTTCAACCCGGCCAAGCAGATCATGGAACAGGTGATCGAGGCCGCCGTGGGTCAGGGCAAATTCACCAAATCGCAAGCGCAAAAACGCGCCGTCGAGCTGTTCACCAAACTCGGCCTGCCCAACCCCGACACCATCGGCAACCGCTACCCGCATCAGGTCTCCGGCGGGCAGTTGCAACGCTGCATGACGGCCCTCGCCCTCTGCCCCGAACCCGACCTCGTGGTGTTCGACGAACCCACCACCGCGCTCGACGTCACCACCCAGATCGACGTGCTGAAAGCGATCAAGGACGCCATCCGCGACACCGGCGTCGCCGCGCTCTACATCACCCATGACCTCGCCGTGGTCGCACAGGTCAGCGACCACATCATGGTGCTACGCATGGGGCAAATGGTCGAATACGGCACCACCGACCAGATCATCAACACCCCGCAGGAAGAGTACACGCAGGCCCTCGTCTCCGTCCGTTCGATCGAGCACGCCGAAAAGCAGCCCACCGAACCTGTGTTGCGCGTCGAAAACATCACCGCCCGCTACAAGGGCACCAATTTCGACGTCCTGCACGATGTCAGCGTCGACATCAGCCCCGGCCAGACCCTCGCCGTGGTCGGCGAATCCGGCTCCGGCAAATCCACCCTCGCCCGCGTCATCACCGGCCTCCTGCCGCCCACATCGGGCAAGATCACCTTCGCGGGCCGCACCCTCACGCCGGACCAACACTCCCGCAGCCTCGAAGACCTGCGCGAGTTGCAGATGATCTACCAAATGGCCGACACCGCCATGAACCCGCGCCAGACCGTGGGCACGATCATCGGGCGCCCGCTGGAATTCTACTTTGGCCTCAAAGGGGCCGAGAAACAGAAACGCATTCAGGAACTCTTGGACGAGATTGAACTTGGCACCGGCTTCCAGGACCGCTACCCGGCCGAACTTTCGGGCGGGCAGAAACAGCGCGTCTGCATCGCCCGCGCCCTCGCCGCCAAGCCGAAACTCATCATCTGTGATGAGGTCACCTCGGCCCTCGACCCGCTCGTCGCCGACGGCATCCTCAAGCTGCTGCTCGACCTGCAAAAGATCGAGGATGTCGCCTATCTTTTTATCACCCACGACCTCGCCACGGTCAAAGCGATCTCGGACAGCATCGCGGTCATGTATCAGGGCAAAGTCCAACGCTACGGCACCAAATCGCAGGTGCTGACCCCGCCCTATGACGACTACACCGACCTGCTGCTCAGCTCCGTGCCCGAAATGAAACTCGGCTGGCTCGAAGAGGTGATCGCCCACCGCAAGATGGAAAGCGCGGGGAACTAAGGGACGGTGAGCGGGGCGTCTTTGCCAAAGGCAAAGCGCGCCGGACCCTTGCCAAACGTCAAATCCAAAACCCAGATTGCAAAACTGCGGCATGGCCCAAACGGTGCCGCACGCCTAGGATTGCAGCCAGCAACCGGATACAGGGCCCATGACCACCAAACTCCTCCTCATCATCCTCGACGGCGTGCCGCTGCGCAATTTCCGCCGCCTCTTCGGCAATCTCGAAGGGTGGGTCGACAGCGGCGATGCACAGACATGGACGCACCGCGCCGTGATCCCGTCCATCTCCGCCTCCTGCTACGCCTCGATCCATACCGGCGTCGCACCCGCCCAACACGGATGCACCGGCAATGGGAACGTGTTCCGCCTGACCCACCCGGACGTCTTCGGTCAGGTCCGCAAATCCGGCGGCATCAAAGGGGCCGTCGCCCACTCCTTCTGGTCCGAGTTCTTCAACCGCCACCCGTTCGATTTCGTCCGTGACATCGAATACGACGAACCCGAAAACGACACGATCAACCACGGCCGCTTTCACACGATGACGGGCTACGGGGCCAACAACCAGATGACGCCGTCCGATGTCGACCTCTTCGGCACACTCACCAATCTCTGCGCCCGCTTCGACCTGACCTACGGGATGCTGCACACCTGCACGCTCGACAGCATGGGCCACCGCTTTTTCCACGAAAGCCAGGAAATGGACCACGCCTGTTTCGTCATGGATGAAATGCTCGCCCCCTTCATCCCGCGCTGGCGCGACATGGGCTACGATGTGATCGTGACCGCCGACCACGGCCAGGACGACCGCGGCCACCACGGCGGGCGCGGCGCGCTGCAACAGGACACCGCGCTCTACTATTTCGGGGACGCCAAGGGGCCGGACGCAGAAACGGTGATCGACCAGTTGCAGCTTGCCCCAACCATCCTGCACCGCCTCGGCGCTGACATCCCGGAGACGATGAAAGCCAAGCCGTTTCTGACCTGACCCAAGCCGTGCCAGCGCCGGTCCGCGGGGCGGCGCATACTACGCTCCCACATTGCGCTTTATCGTTACTCCGTTATTGCAAGGCTCAAACGGCGCGCAGATGGTGAGAAAGCGCCGCCCCGGGGGGCGGATCGGCGCTGGCACGGCGCCTTCGGCTTGATTCCGTGCCCGGTCCTCAGCTCACACCGTCGCCTTGTGGGCCGCAAAGACCTCGGCCAGATGCGCCGCCTGCTGCATCCCCTGCACGCGCCGTTTCATCTCGCCCTGCCCGTCAAACAACAACAGCGTCACATGCGGTGCGTTGAACCGACGGGCAAAGGCCGCGCCCTCATCCGTGTTGACATCCGCCACCAGATAGGTCAGCCCGCACCCGTCCATCCCCCGCAGCGCCTTGCGCGTCTGTTTCTGCAAGGCGGTACAGGTCGGACATTGCGGATCGTGGATTTGCACGATGGCCAGGCTGCCATCGCCCACGCGCGACAGGTCATGCTCCGCCGCGTAGGTCCGGAACGAACTGACGCCCCAAAACCCACCGCCCAGCACCAGAGCCGACGCGACAGCACCCCCGCCCATCAGCGACCGGCGCGACAGGGACGCGGACGCCGCCCTTGCCGGGCGCGCGGCTTTCAAGCGTTTTCTGGATTTCGGCATAGGGTCCCCTCCCGTCTTCGGCACTGGCGCAAAGATAGAGTATGAGGGGCCTTGATGCGCCTCACGTCTCCGTCAGTCGGGACAAACGTGACTGAAACGTAAACGCACCTCGGAAATGGTTAACGGCGGGACAAAGATGAACAAAGCGTTACGCCCTGAATTGATGGCAAAATATGCAGTTTCAGGGTCAAACTGTGCACATCGTGCAAAAGCCCCCTGAATTCGGCCCAAAACACCCCAAAATGCGCAGTTTCGCGGGGGTCTAAAATATGCAAAAGGCGCGACAAACTGTGCAGTTTCGCGCCTTTTGGGTTTTTCAGGGCACCGCACGGTGCGTTAAGGATCACTCGGCGGCCATCGCCTCCGACGCCATTTCCCAGGGCCGGATGAAGTCGCCCAGCACCGTCTGGATCGCCGTCTCACCGTCGCCATTGGCCGCGATCTGCGCCACCAATCCGCGCTTCTTGTCCTCGGTCACCGACACCACCTGCGCCTTCAGCCCCGCCTCGGTCAGCGCCGCGTTGTAGACGCGTGTGATCGCCTCTTTCCGCAGGTCGGGCTTGAAGATTTTGCCCACTGCCGTTTTCGGCAACTCATCCATGATGGTCATGTGCTTGGGCTGCGCGGCGCGCTCGTGCACGTGCTCCTTGCAGAAGGCGATCAGCTCATCCGGCGTCACGCTCGCCCCATCAATGAGTTCCACGTAAGCACACGGAATCTCACCGGAATGTTTGTCCGGCTGACCAATCGCACCCGCAAAGGCAACCGCATCGTGTCCCAACAGCGCCTCTTCGATCTCCGCCGGGTCAATGTTGTGACCGCCGCGAATGATCAGGTCCTTGGCACGGCCCGTGATCCACAGATACCCATCCGCATCCAAACGACCCAGATCGCCCGTGCGCAAATATTTTTCGTTGTAATACAATTCCTTGTTCTTATCGGCCTCGGTATAGGTGTTGCCAGCCCAGACGCCCGGATTGCTGACGCAGATCTCGCCAATCTCGTCCACGCCCGCCTCGACGGGCCCGTCCGGCGTGCCCTTGTAAATCTTCACGTCCGTGTAAGGAAACGGAATGCCGACAGAGCCGATTTTCTTTTCGCCATCAATGGGGTTACCCGACACAAGGCACGTCGCCTCGGTCATGCCGTACCCCTCGACAATCTCAACGCCAGCCGCATTCTGGTACCGCTTGAACAGCTCCTGCGGCAGCGGCGCCGAGCCCGAGAAAGTGGACTTCACCGTGCTCACATCCGCATCAATCGGGCGCTGCATCATCGCCGCAATCGCCGTGGGCACCGACGCGATAAACGTCACCTTCCACCGCTCCGTCAGCTTCCAGATGTTGTCGAATACGCCGTCTCCGCGATAGCCCTGCGGCGTCGGGAAAATGCAGTGCGCACCCGAGGCCACGGCCCCCAGCAGCAGCACATGCGCGGCCATCACGTGGAAAAGCGGCAATGGTGCCAATATGTTATCTTCTGCCGTCAACAGCACCGTCGCACCGACCCAGCCGTTATAGACCATGCCGGAATACTTGTGCTGCGCGACCTTGGGCATGCCCGTTGTCCCGCCAGTATGGAAGTAGCACGCCACCCGATCTTCCTGCACGTCCTCGAATTGCAGGCTGGTCGGGTGCTTGGCGCATTCCTCGTTGAAGCTCAGATAGGTCACGCCCGGAGCCTTCTCCATCTTCGGACGGATCAGCGGAATAATAAACGACTTTAGCCCCGACACGTGGCCCAGCAGATCGACCTCAAACACGGTCTTGCAATTGGGCGCCAATTTCACCGCCTCGGTCGTCTTCTGCGCCACGTCCGTCTTGGGGAACGCGCGCAAGGTGATGACTGCCTTGGCATTCGTCTCGCGCAGGATCGCGCCGATCTGCTCGGCATCCAGCAAGGGATTGATCGGATTGACAATTCCCGCTGTCGCCCCGCCCAGCAGCGCCACAACAGTCTCGGTCGCGTTGGGCAGGATATAGGCCACTACATCGGTCGGCCCGATGCCGTGCTGGCGCAGCATGTTGGCGCATTGCGCCGTGCGACCCTGCAACTGGCTCCAGGTCAGCGTCTCGGCCTTGGATTTCGGGTCCGAGAAGATCTGGAAGCTGACCGCGTTGTGACTGGGAAATTTCTCGGCAGTTCTGCTCAGCATACCAAACAGGGTCTTTGCGACATCGCGCTCTTCCCAGGGCATTTCGTTCTGAATGGCGTCGCGGTCCGCGATCCCGGCAAATGGCATGGTCTTCCTCCCTGTGGCGCCCTTGTTTTTTGGTGCGGCGCGATAATCCCTCATCGTTCAAGATGCGGTGGATTGACGCAATGTTCAAGCATTGCAAGAGAGCGCGACTGACCCGGACGCCGCGTCAAATCACGTGACCTAGGGTCACAGGCTGCATTTACTCCGCCGCGACACCGTCCGTGAACTGCAACCGCGCCAGACGGGCATAAAGCCCGTCCTCGGCCACAAGCTGGTGATGCGGCCCCTGCGCGACAATACGGCCTTGATCCAGCACGACAATCCGGTCGGCCATTTTCACGGTCGCAAGCCTATGCGCCACAATCAGCGTGGTCCGCCCCTGCGCCAGCGTATCGACAGCCTCCTGCACCGCACGCTCGCTCTCTGCGTCCAGAGCACTGGTCGCCTCATCCAGCAAAAGCACCGGCGCATCGCGCAGGATCGCACGCGCGATGGCGATGCGCTGTTTCTGACCGCCCGACAGCATCACACCACGCTCGCCCAGCGGACTGTCATAGCCCTGCGGCAGCGCCGTGATAAATTCATGCGCCGCAGACGCACGGGCTGCTGCCTCAATCTCGGCCGCGCTTGCCCCCGGCTTGCCAAAGGCAATGTTTTCCGCAGCCGACGCCGCAAAGATGATGGGGTCCTGCGGCACCAGTGCGACATGCTGACGAAACGCCTCGCGCGACATCGCGGCCACGTCCACACCATCCAGCAGAACACGCCCGGCTTGAGGATCGTAGAAGCGCAAGAGCATCTGAATAATCGTCGTCTTGCCCGCGCCAGACGGCCCGACAAAGGCCACGGTCTCACCGGGCTGAATGTCCAGCGACACACCGTCCAGCGCTTTGATCCCGGGCCGCGAGGGGTATGCGAACTCGACCCCCTCAAAGGTGATCTGCCCCGTGACCGGGTCCGGCACGCTGACCGGCTCTGCGGCGTCCTGCACCGCGTCCTCGGTCTGCAACAGTTCCACCAGGCGTTCCGTGGCCCCCGCGGCGCGCTGCAATTCGCCAATGATCTCGGACAGTGCCGCCACAGCCCCGGCCACCATCACCGCATAGATCACAAACTGGATCAGCGCGCCCATGGTCATGGCGTCGGACCGCACGTCATTTGCCCCGATCCACAGCACCCCGACAATGCCCACAAACACCAGGAAAATCACAATTGCGGTCATCAGCGCCCGCGTCGCGATGCGCCTTCGGGCCGAACCATAGCTCTGCTCGGTCACCTCCGAAAACATCGCCCGGCTCACCGCCTCATGCGTAAAGGCCTGCACCGTCTGCACCGCGCTCAACTGCTCAGATGCGCGGCCCGAAGACGCGGCGATCCAATCCTGATTTTCCCGGCTCAGCACGCGCAGGCGGCGGCCAAGAACAAGAATGGGCACCACAACCGCGGGCACGATCAACAGGACCAGCCCGGTCAGCTTGGCCGAGGTCAGCAGCATCAGGATCAACCCGCCCAAAAAGATCAGCACATTGCGCAGCGCGATCGAGATCGAGGACCCCACAACGCTCAGGATCAGCGTGGTGTCGGTGGTGATCCGGCTCAGCACCTCGCCCGTCATGATATTTTCGTAAAAGCTGGGCGACATGCCGATCACCCGGTCGAACACCGCCTTGCGAATGTCCGCCACCACACGCTCGCCGAGCCGCGTGACCAGCATATAGCGAATGGCCGTGCCCACGGCGAGCAGGCCCGCAATACCGATCGCGGCCAGGAAATAGAGGTCGAGGATTTCCGACTGCTCGGTGTTGAAATTGTCCACCACACGCCGGACAGCCAATGGCAAGGCCAGCGACACGATGGCGGTCGACACCAATGCCGCAATCGCGGCGCACATTAGCTTCCAATAGGGCAGCAAAAACGGCCACAAGGCGCGCAACGCACCGATCTTCTTGGATTTTTTGCGCTCTTCCGTCCCAGCGTTCGGCGGTGCGGCGGCGGTCGTCTGGTCGGCCATGCGGTCTCCGGCAACTTATGCACCCCGCACATGGCCAAACCGTTGCTGTCAGGTCAAGTGGACAGGGCCGCGCATGGGAGAAGTTTGGAGCGGGCGGCGGGAATCGAACCCGCGTCATTAGCTTGGAAGGCTAAGGTCTTAC
>JBCDEK010000061.1:0-19871 GCA_039179785.1 Pseudomonadota bacterium
CGCAGGCCGAACTGAACCGCGTTGGTCAGCGAGTTCACCATGTTACCGCCGTAGTGGTTCAGAACCAGCACGTCCGCACCCGATTGCAGAACCGGTGCGATGTAGGACGAGAAGTCGGTCTGTGTCAGCGGTGTCTTCACAGCTGCAACAGTTTCCCAACCCATGGCTTCGGTCGAGGTGCGCACGGCTTCTTCGGTCGTGTAGCCCCAGTTGTAGTCGGCTGTCAGGTGATAGGCCTTGCGGTCCGTGCCGTAGTTGTTGGCCAGGATCGGCGCGAGTGCCGCTCCGGACATGTAGGAGTTGAAGAAGTGGCGGAAGCCATTCGCTTTCTTGTCCTTGCCGGTAGTGTCGTTGGAGTGCGTGAGGCCCGCCATGAAGATGACACCCGCCTCTTGGCAGAGCGCCTGCACGGCCACAGCCACACCCGAGGACGAACCGCCCGTGATCATCACAGCGCCGTCTTTTTCGATCATCGACCGGGCCGACGCGCGGGCGGCGTCAGATTTGGTCTGTGTGTCGCCTGTGACGTATTCGACTTTCTTGCCCATGATGCCGTTGCCTTGCAGGGCTTTGGACGAGAAGGTGTTCATCAGGCCACCGTCGCCGCCACCGTTGAGGTGCTCGACAGCAAGTTCATAGGCGCGCAGTTCGTCGGCACCTTCGTCAGCGTAGGGGCCGGTTTGCGGCACGTTAAAGCCCAGCGTCACCGAAGAGCCTGTGGGCTCGTTCGTGAAAGCAGCGGCCGACTGCGCCGTAAAGATCGTTGGTGCAGCAACACCGGCACCCGCAATGGCACCGGACTTGAGCACGCCACGACGCGTCAGGTTCATTTTGGACATGAATATCCTCCCAATTGTTGAAATGCGCTGTCCTGCTCCTCAACACGGCAGCGCGGGCACCTTTTGATGCAAACGCACTATCGCGCGGGTTGTGAAAATTGCGCAATAAACCCCTTGTTTTGCGCGATTATTTTGTAAATATCTGCACAATACGACGGTATACGTTGTAAACTTTCTTATGTCGCAGCGCAGAAACGCGTTGAAATGACAGACAAAGGGGGCAGGGCTGGCATGAAGCGCGATGCACTGATCGGGACGCGGATTCGCGAGCGGCGCACCATGGGGCGCATCAAACAGTCCGACCTGGCACGGCAGGTTGGTATTTCGGCGTCCTATCTGAACCTGATCGAGCACAACCGGCGTAGAATCGGCGGCAAGCTGTTGCTGGATATTGCCGCGGTGTTGAAGGTCGAGCCCACCGCGCTGAGCGAGGGTGCGGAGGCGGCGCTGGTCGCCGCACTGCAGGAGGCCGCCCAACGGGCGCGTCTGGCCCAGGCCGAGAGCGACCGCGCCGAAGAATTTGCGGGCCGGTTCCCCGGCTGGGCAGAGGCGCTTGCGGCAGCGCATCGGCGGATTGGCGATCTTGAACGTGCAGTGGAAACGCTGACGGATCGGCTGGCCCACGACCCGGATCTGGCCGCATCGGTGCACGAGGTGCTGTCAACGGCGGCCTCGATCCGGGCGACGGCGTCAATTCTGGCCGAGGACAAGACCATCACGGACGATTGGCGCGACCGGTTCCATGCCAATATCGATGCAGACAGTCGCAGGCTGGCGGACAGTTCCAAAGCGCTGGTGGGCTTTCTGGATGCCGAAACGGGCGAGGCTGCGCCCTCTGCATCGCCGCAGGAAGAGACCGCACAGTTTCTTGCGGCGCACAGGTTCGGCTTTGCCGCGCTGGAAGAGGGGACCGCGGATATTGATGCCGTGGTTGCGGCGGCGCCGGAGCTGGTGTCGGCGCAGTCGCAGCTTTTGGCCCGCACGGTGCTGGAGCGTGTGGTGCGCGACAGTAAGGAAGTCGGCATGGCGGCGTTGCAGGCCGCGTTGGCCGAGGAAGGGCCGGACCTGATCGGTCTGGCCAATCGGTTTGCGGTTGGTGTGCCGCTGATGATGCGCCGCCTGGCGGCGGTGCCGGGCATCGAGGCGGGGCTTGTGGTGGCGGATCGGGCAGGCAGTCTGCTTTTTCGCAAGGATGTCGAGGGCTTCGCGATCCCGCGCCATGGGGCTGCGTGCCCGCTTTGGCCATTGTTTCAGGTGATGGGTCAGCCGGGCCAGGTGATCCGGACACGTGCTGCGATGCCCGCGCGCGACGGGGCGGTGTTTGACTGCTGGGCGGCTGCCGAACCGGTGGGACCGGTTGTTGTGAACGCGCCGCCTCTGCTCGAGGCCACGATGCTGGTGCTGCCGGTGCCGGATGCGGCGGCACACGACGACGGGACGGCGCAGGAGGTGGGCCCGGCCTGTCATATCTGCCCGCGCAGCGGCTGCCCCGGGCGACGTGAGCCGTCCATCCTGAGCGATGGCTTCGGTGGCTTTTGACAGCCCCGCCAAATCTGCACATAGTTGGCTGGCACATGCCAAGAGGTGAAACTGCCACGGGCCGTGCGTTTTGGGAGGAATGCAGACTTGGGCAAGCATGTTCTGCTCGTCGAGGACGAGGTCAATATCATCGAGGCTATCCAATTTCTGCTGAGCCGTGAGGGCTGGCAGGTGGATACCCATTCGGATGGGGCCACTGCGGTGGACAGGGTGCGCGCGATGCGTCCCGATCTGGTGGTGCTGGACTATATGCTGCCGGGCAAGAACGGCATCGATATCCTGACCGAATTGCGGGCCGACCCGGAGTTTGAGCGGCTGCCGATCCTGATGCTGACCGCGCGGGGTCAAAGCCGCGACCGGGATCAGGCCGAACGGGCGGGGGTCAGTCGCTTTATGACCAAGCCGTTTTCGAACACCGAAGTGATGACCGCCGTGCGGGACCTTGTGCAGTTGGCGCAATGAGCGACCCGGCCGCGAACCCCACGCTGTTTCTGGAAAAGCGCAGCTATCGTCGGCGCCGGATGATGGATGCGTTGCGACTGCTGCCGATTGTGGGGCTGCTGTTGTGGCTGTTCCCGGTCTTTTGGCCCAGCGTCCGGGATGGTGCAGCGGCGCCCGAACCGGTCGCGATGTCCAGTGCCGTCACATATGTCTTTGGGGTCTGGGGGTTATTGATCCTTGCGGGTCTGGCGCTTTGGCGGGCGCTTGAGGGGCGCGGCGCGCGGGCCGAGAGCAAGGAGACGCCGGAGCAGGCGCCATGATTTCGGTCAACCAGCTGATTGGTGTCAGTCTGGTCTATGTGGCGTTTCTGTTTGCCATCGCCTTTTTTGCAGAACGCGCGTCGGTGCGCGGCAAGGGCAGTTGGCTGCGCTCGCCGCTGGTCTATACGCTGTCGCTGTCGATCTACTGCACCGCCTGGACCTTCTATGGCGCTGTGGGCTATGCCGCCCGGTCGGGGATGGAGTTTGTGACCATCTATCTGGGCCCCAGCCTAGTGATGATCGGCTGGTGGTGGGTCTTGCGCAAGCTGGTGCGCATCGGACGGGCGCAGCGGGCTACATCGGTGGCGGACCTGATCTCGGCCCGCTATGGCAAGTCCAATCTTCTGGCCATTGTGGTGACGGTGATGGCGGTGGTGGGGGTCACGCCTTACATCGCGTTGCAATTGCAATCGGTGACGCTGTCGCTGTCGATTTTCTCGGCGCCCGGGCAGGAAGAGGGCCTGAGCCAGGCCAGCGCCGCCTTTTGGGTGGCCTTTGGTCTTGCGCTGTTCACCGTGCTGTTCGGCACGCGCAACCTGAACGCCAACGAACGTCACGACGGGGTGGTCATCGCCATCGCGGTTGAGGCGGTTGTAAAGCTGATCGCCCTGCTGGCTGTGGGTGTCTTTGTGGTGTGGGGCATCGCGGGCGGGGTTGGCCAGATGATGGACCGTATCGACGCATCGCCCATTGGCGAATGGAACATGGACCGAAGCCGCTGGGTGGCCCTCACTGCGCTGTCGGCGGCGGCGTTTCTGGCGCTGCCGCGGATGTTCCAGGTCATGGTGGTCGAAAACGAGGACGAGCGGCACCTGCAGATCGCAAGCTGGGCGTTCCCGCTTTACCTGATGCTGATGAGCCTGTTCGTGGTGCCCATTGCCGTGATCGGTCTGGATATCATGCCCCAAGGCTCGAACCCGGACCTGTTTGTTCTGACCGTGCCGCTGGCCGAAGGGCAGGGCGGTCTGGCGATCCTGTCCTTTCTGGGGGGCTTTTCGTCGGCCACGTCCATGGTGATCGTGGCGACGCTGGCGCTGTCGACCATGGTATCGAACCATGTGGTCATGCCGGTCTGGTTGAGCACGCAAGCCGAAGGGGCGCAGGTATCGGGCGACGTGCGCAATGTGGTGATCCTGGCGCGGCGGGCGTCGATCCTGATGATCATCTTCTTTGGCTACGTCTATTACCGCCTGTCGGGCGGCGGCGCGGCGCTGGCGGCCATCGGGTTGATTTCATTTGTGGGGGTGGCGCAGTTTTTGCCTGCGATGCTTGGGGGGCTCTTTTGGCGCGGGGCCACGCGGTGGGGGGCGCTGGCAGGGCTGTTCGTCGGCTTTGCCGTCTGGGTCTTTTGTTCGCTTCTGCCCAGTTTCGGCCCCGATGCGGTGCTGAGTGCGACCGTGTTCGAGGACGGGATCGGGGGTCTTGGCTGGCTGCGACCGCAAGCGCTGTTTGGGATCGAGGGTGTCGATCCCACGGTCCATGCGATTGTCTGGTCGCTGACCCTGAACGTGGTGGCCTTTGTCGGCGTGTCCTTGGTGACGTTCCCGACGCCGCTGGAGCGATTGCAGGGCGCGCAATTCGTGAACGTATTCGACCATTCGACCCAGGCGCGCGGGTGGGATGCGGCCCTGGCCACGTCAGAAGATCTGATGATCATGACGCAGCGCATTCTGGGCCCCGCCGACGCCTTGTCACTGTTCCGGGCCGAAGCACAGCGCCAGGGCCTGATGGGGCATCTGCCCGAGCCGACCCAGGGATTTTTGCAAACGCTGGAACGCGAGTTGGCGGGGTCGGTGGGATCGGCCACGGCCCATGCGATGATCAGCCAATTGGTGGGCGGGACATCGGTGTCGGTCGAGGACCTGATGGCGGTGGCGGACGAATCTGCGCAGATACTGGAATATTCCAACCGGCTTGAGGCCAAATCGGCCGAGTTGAGCCGCACCGCGCGGCAATTGCGCGAGGCCAACGAAAAGCTGACGGCGCTTTCGGTGCAAAAGGATGCCTTTCTGGGACAGATCAGCCACGAGTTGCGCACGCCCATGACCTCGATCCGGTCATTTTCAGAGATCTTGCGGGACACGGACGGCCTGGATCAGGCGGACAAGACGAAATACGCATCGATCATTCACGACGAAACCATCCGCCTGACCCGGCTTTTGGATGATCTTCTGGATCTGAGCGTGCTTGAGAACGGGCAGGTGAGCCTGAACCTTGACAGTGGCAGCCTGAACGAGGTGATTGCGCAGGCGGTGCTGTCGGCGGGTGGCGACCGGAGCAGCACGCTGACCGTCCGCCATGCGCCGGTTGAGACGGCGCTGCCGTTGGTGACTGACCTGGATCGTCTGCGGCAGGTGTTCATCAACCTGATCACCAATGCCCAGAAATATTGCGATGCCGACAGCCCGGAACTGGACATTGGCATTCTGGAGCATGGCGGCGCGCTTCAGGTCGTGTTCGAGGACAATGGCACCCCCATCCCAACCGAGGCGCGTGGCCTGATCTTTGAGAAATTTGCCCGCATCAATGACAAGGACGGATCGGGCGCGGGCCTGGGGCTTGCGATCTGTCGCGAGATCATGGCCCGTCTGGGTGGCGATATCACCCATGAGCCGCGCGCGCATGGCAATGCGTTTGTTGTGCACTTGCCGAAACAGGCGGCATTGGCGGCGCAATAGGGCGCAAAAGCTTTGGGCCATAAAGCGGTTGGTAACCTATCGCCCTTAGACCACTCCCAGATGTGCAGGCCGTAGAAACGGCGGAGTTTATGGGCGAGACCGCAACAGACACAGTATTGGGACGCATCGCGGCCGCGGGGCGTCAGGAGCGTCAGGCCCGGGCCATGACGTTGCCCAAAGCCATGCGGCTGACCCTGGCCAAGGTGGCGGATGCGTTGATGGATCTGCCCATGGCGGTGATCGGGGCTGTGGTAGATCAGTCCACGGGCGAGGGCATTGATCAGCAGTTCGACGATGCCGCGCTGTTGATGGTTTTGGATGGGCCGGATGGGCAAGCCGGTGCGGCCATGTTCGACCCTGCCATTGTGGGCGCGCTGATCCAGCAGCAGACCATTGGCGCAGTCTCTGCCGACACGGGTGAGGCGCGGGCCATGACCCGGACCGATGCCGCGATTTGTGCGCCACTGATTGACCTGCTGTTTGAGCGTGTCTGCCCCATCCTGGATGATCCCGAAGAGGCCGGATTGCTGAACGGATTTCGCTTTGGGGCCAAGGCGGATGACGCGCGCACGCTTGGAATGGCGCTTGATGCGCAGGACTATGTGCTGGTCCGCCTGACCATCGACATCGCGCGCGGGGCGCGACAGGGCGAGGTGCTGTTCGTTCTGCCTGTGCCCGATCCGCACGAGGCGGGCGGGGACGAGGATGCGGCAGAGGCCGGGGCGCGTCAGCCCGAGATGACGGATGCCGTCATGTCGTTGAATGCGGATTTGAACATGGTGCTGTGTCAGGTGCATCTGCCGCTGAATGCGTTGCAGGCGCTGTCGGTGGGTGATGAACTGCCGGTGACGCCCGGCGCCTTTCCCAATGTGCAGATCATGACGCGCACGGGCCGCGTGGTCGGGCGCGGCGTTGTGGGCCATGTGGACGGCGCGCGCGCGGTCAAGCCGCAGCGCAAGCCAAGCCATGCCAACCAGCCGCTGCGCCGCGCCTCGGACGAACCAATGGTTGAGATGCCGCAGGTTGAAGAGATTGCCGGGCCGAGCCGGCGTGAAACTGACGAGGTCGCGGTGAGCGAGGCCGAGATTGAGGCGGCCATGGCAGCCCTGCCACCCATCGATGCCCCAGCACAAGAGGCGCAACAGACTGCGGACACCGCGCCGCAGGACGCCGACGCGCAACTGCCCGCTCTGACGGACCTGCCCGACCTCGAAGATTTGCCGGACTTGTCGGATTTGCCCGATCTGGCGGATTTGCCTGATTTGGCCGAGGAGGCGCGCTAGCCTGCTTTCTGGGCGGCGATCGCTTCGATCGTGGGGCGCAGCGCGTCCAGGTCATACCCTCCGGCGCGCGCGGTGCGCAGGATGTCGTCGCAGTCCATCTTTCCTGCCTGGCCCAGACACCAGATGACGGTACACCGCGTGCCCGAAGCGCAATAGGCCAGCACCGGGTGCTGGGCGTCCTGCGCCATGGCCATTTGCCGCGCGACATTGTCGGGCGTCATGGTCTGGTGCGTGAGCGGCAACCGGTGAAAGGCAAGGCCGGCGTCGCGGGCCGCCATCTCGACCGCATCGGCCTGCAGGGATGGCGGCACCTCTGCATCGGGTCGGTTGCAGATGATGGTTTTGATCCCCGCCGCCGCGATGTCCGGCATCTCGGATGGGTCAAGTTGGGGCGCTACGAAATATGTCGGGGTGATCTGCCTGATGTCCATGCCGCAGGTTTAGGACGCTGCCTTGCCGCTGTCCAGCGCACGGCGCAAGAGCGGCACGGCCCACATGCCCGACAGCATGGCGATCAGAAAGACAAACCCCTGCCACCCCCCATAGGTGACCGAGGCGAGCGCGGGGCCGGGGCAAAGTCCGACCAGGCCCCAACCCACACCAAAGAGAACAGAACCGACAACCAGCGGGCGCGTGATCTAGGAGCGGGGTGTATCGGGTAAAGTGTGGCCGACCATGGGTGAGCCCGTGCGGGTCAGACGCCAAGCGAAAACCATCGGCAACATCGCGCCGCCCATGACAAAGACCAGCGTGGGGTCCCAAGCCCCCACAATATCCAGAAAACCTCGTACCTTCGCCGTGTCGGTCATGCCGGAGATATGCAGCCCTGCGCCGAACAACGCTCCGCTGGCCACTGAGATCAGCGCGCGCATCAGAGCGCCAAGCCCACGCGTAGAAGTGTAACCGTAGCGGCACCCGCGCCGATATAGGTGGCAGTTGCCACAAACCCGCGCACGGACAGGCGTGACATGCCGCATACGCCATGACCGGACGTACATCCGTTGGCAAACCTCGTCCCGGTGTCCACGCACAGCCCGCCCAATATCAGGCGTCAGGGCAGGGACGTGGCATGCGTGTCGACCTGCCATCCGGCCAGTGTCATCAGTCCCGGCAACCCGATCAATCCCGCCAGAAACGCAATCGTCGCCGATCTGTCCCGCGCGGTTCCGTCCACCAGCCCGCCGACAATACCGCTGGCACCCATGATCCGCCCGGTGCCCAGCAGCAAAACGGCAGCTGCCGTTCCAATCATCAGTCCGCCGACAAGGCCCCAAATCCAGTCTACAGGCACATGCGCCTCCCTAGCCCATGAAGATCCCCACGATCACAAGCATCAATCCGATGATCGAAAGGAACAAGGCGGCTAGGTTCAGGGGCAGTACGCGTGCCATCACCGCGCGCATCGCTGCATCGTCGAGGCCCGCCGCGCGCGCGCGCCACACCCGGATGATACACCACACCAGCCCGATCAATCCGACCACGGACAACGCCGCGCCGCCCCAGACCAATCCGTCGAAAATCGTGAAAGACGTCTCTTGTTCCATGCCCCCGGGCTATCCGAGCGCTGCCGCGGTGACAAGGCGTCAACACCCCTTGCGGCACCGTGTCCGCGCCGCTATCCAACGGGTTCATCTGATCCAAGGAGCGCGCGATGACCGACACTGCCACCAATGCCGAAAGCTACCGCGTGACGGCCGACGAACTGCGCCAGTTTGTTGAGCGGTTCGAACGGCTGGAGATGGAGAAAAAGGACATCGCCGATCAACAGAAAGAGGTCATGGCCGAGGCCAAGGCCCGCGGCTATGACACCAAGGTGATGCGCAAGGTCATCGCCCTGCGCAAGCGCGACAGCGACGACATCGCCGAAGAAGAAGCGGTGCTTGAACTTTATAAGGAAGCGCTGGGCATGTCCTGATGGCGCACTGGTTTTAAAGCATGCCGCTGCAAGGCCGGTTTCGCATCTCAAAAACCCCGCGGCTGCGACCTGAACGCTACGTTCAAGGGCCGTCCCGTCCGCTTGCATCAACGCAGGCAAGGTGCGCGCACCCCATTGCAGGCTAGAGGCTGAGAATGGTCACCCCTGGGATATCCGCGACACGCGCCATATCCGCCTCATAAAGGTCGGTCATGGTTTCGATCATGTCTTCGCTCCAGCCGGGCGCATTCAGTTCTTCCTCAATCGCGTCTTCGACGGCAAACTTGTCCAGAAAGGCCGCCATCACCCGCCGTTTTTGAACTTCCGTCATGTCCGGGTGGGTCTTGAGATAGGCCCTGAACCGCTGCATGCCTTCCTTCGACATGATCTCTGACAGCAGATCGAAGCCGCCCACGATCTTTTCGCCTGCCGGGAGCCCTGCCATGTCGCGTACGATCTGGGCCCAGAGCATGGGCATGTCTTCGAAACACCAGGTGGTGATGGGCACATCGGGGGCCGCCGACCGGATGGCGGCCAGGGTGTCCGACCACCGGATCGCGAA
This sequence comes from Pseudomonadota bacterium, assembly GCA_039179785.1. Classification (GTDB taxonomy): domain Bacteria; phylum Pseudomonadota; class Alphaproteobacteria; order Rhodobacterales; family Rhodobacteraceae; genus Tateyamaria. The sequence goes on from JBCDEK010000061.1 coordinate 9,578, forward strand.
CGGATCGGCCCCGCGCAAGAAGCTGTCCATATCGTCCTGAGGCGCGTGGTTGAACAGCGCGGGCAGGAACGTTGCCGGATTGCGCACGGCAAGAAAGAGTTCGAGCGTGTCATCGGCGAACAGGGCTGAAAGCTGTGCCATCCGCTCAGGCGCTGAATCGTAGATAAGGCCGCTGCGCACGCTCGCCCTGGGAGCGCCGAACAAAAACATGTGGCTTAGAATCATGCGCTGCGCATGCTCGTCGTCCAGAAATGCATCCATCAGCACATCGCGTGCCTCTGCGGCTGGTGGTGCGGCCTGCAGGGCGGCAAGCGTCTCTTTGAGCAGCGGGCGGTACTTGCCGGGACCGGGCACGGCGACGTCGCGTTTGGAAAAATCCTCCTTGTTGCGCAAGAGGCAACGGACGAGCCGATCTTCTTCGGTAAAGTGCGCGCCAGCGTGAAGGATGATGTGCATAGCTATGGCCTGATCAAGCTGACTTTGACACGACCAGATATACTGCTTTCGTGCCGTGATAAAGGCTTTGCCACGGGGCAAAAAAACGATCTTGCCACCGCGCGGAACAACGAGTAGAGGATGCGGCGAAGGCCCCTATAGCTCAGCTGGTAGAGCAACTGATTTGTAATCAGTAGGTCCGCGGTTCGAGTCCGTGTGGGGGCACCATTTCACATCTCGACTATAAAGATCGCTCGAACAAGGCGCGTTTGCCCAAGGCGGGTTGTGCCTTCAGGATCGTTTACCTGTCAGGCTGAACCCGGTTGTTCGGGGCGATCAGTGGTGCTTTTTCGTCCTGTTTCAGCGGTACTTCAGCCTTGGCTGGGGGCAAGCCATGTCTAGGATTTTCGCGCCTGGGCAATCAGGCCGAGAAAGACACCGCACTTGCCCAGTAAAAAGGGGTCCCGATGCCAATCCGGGTCAGACTGCGGCATTCATCGGTTGACTGGCAGGGGCCACGTGATTGACCATCGTTGTCAGTTCGCTCAGGTCGACCGGTTTGCGCAGAACCATCCGGGCGTTGCCCGACATTGCAAACAACTCACCCTTGGGGAACAGACCGCTGCCGGTGACGAAAATCACCTCTGCGTCCGGGGCGGAATACCCAGCGTAGTTTGCGACATCCGTGGACAGCCCTCCTGCCACCATGAGGTCCAGCAAGAGAACATCCGGGTCGCAGCGCCGCAATGTGTTCATCGCCTGCTCATTGTTCGACGCGATATGCACTTCGTGGCCTGCGTCTTCCAAAGCCTCGGAGAAGGTGAATTGCAATCCAGGGTCATCTTCTAGGACCAAAACTACAGCCATGGACAACTCCGCTTGCTTTGCACCATACCCTTACCTTTCAGGGCCTAAAAAAAGACTTAACATATCGATCAAGGCGTAAAGAAGTGTGACCTTCGCCCAACCGTGTAAAATCTTAGCTGATACCCTGTGAGGGCCGTGTCTGGGGAAAGCGAATGCTGAACGCCGCACCGCTCGATCCGTCCGAACTGGCCGAGATGGTCCACCCGTGACGACGGCACACCTCGGCGCAGGTCGACAGGCCGATGCCCGTGCCCTCGATCGAGGTGTGATACCGGTGGAACGGCAGAAAGATCGCCTCACTCTCTGCCGGGTCAAACCCACGTCCGTTGTCGGCGATGCGCAACAGGGTGGCATTGGGCCCGTCGGGCGCGATTGTCACCGCGATGTTGGGCAGGCGGTCAGGGTGTCGGTACTTCAACGCATTGCTCAGCAGGTTCATCAACAGCATCCGCAGCAGCGTCGGCTCGGCCATGAGCGTGCAACTGGCGCCGCTTATCTCAAGGGTCAGGTCAGTCTCAGTCAGGCCGTTCTGCAGATCGCGGCGCACTTCATTCAGAACGCTGCGCAGGTCCAGTGGCTCGGCGGCCACTTCGGCCGAGACGCTGCGCGCATGTTCCAGAAAGTCACTGGTCAGCGCATCCATCTGCTTCACCGCGCGCGCCATAAAGGCCAGATATTCCTGGCCTTTGTCCGGCAGATCGGTGCCGTATTTCTGGTCCAGCAACTGCAAAAGACCCGAAAGCGTGCTGAGCGGCGTGCGCAAATCATGCGAGGCCTGATGCGCAAAGGATTCCATCGCAATCAATGAGGCATGCAGGTCGACAAACTGCGCCTCGACGCGCGCCAGATCGTTGCGCGCTTCAATGCGACGCTGGTTCATCTGGCCCAGAGCCTCTGCCGTGGCTTTCAGGTGATCCTGGGTCAACAGATACAGCCGTTCGCCCCGGGTGGGTGACCGCAGCAGGGCGATGCGGAACACGGTGGGACGGGTGGCGCCGGGCCGGATAACAGATGCCATCGGCAACTCGACGGAACTGCGCGCGGCCCCGTCGCGCAGCGCCTGGGCGACCTCATCCCTGGGCAGGCAGGTCAGGTCGGCCAGCGGCATCCCGCGCGTCTGCGCCGCGGCCCCACAATAAAGCCGCTCGGCCCGGCGGTTGCACACCAGCACATGCCCCGATTGATCCAGCAGGAACGACGCGTAAGGCGAGGCCAGAAAGGACGCGCTGAGCACACCGGCATCGACATCCGCGTCCGTCGGCAACATCTCGAATGCGCGATCCACGTCCCGGGTGTAGGAATTGCGCCCAAGGGGCTGCGCAGACATCATGTTCATGGCCAATACCCGTCAGCTGCAAACTCGACGCACTATGGCCGACAGACGATGAACGCCTGGTTAACGCTACGCTTTGGTGCGGGCAGGGGCGTCGGCCCGGATGTCGTCTTCGTGCACGCGCAAACTGCCAAAGACATGCGTCACGCGCCCGTCCTCGCCCCGGCGCGCCTTGCCCAGGCAGGCACAGGCCAGCGGGGTGGTGCTGCCCTTCTGAAGAACGGTGATGTCGCGCTTGAACGGTGTTCCATGCTCCAACACCTCCTGGAAATCACGCCCCACAGGCTTGCGTTCTTCGTCGGTCAACCGCGTCAGCAGGCTTTCGACAGAGGGCGTATGCCGGAGCGGATCAAAGCCAAGGATATCGAACATGTGCGGGCTCCAGAGCCCGGAATTGTTCTCGACGTCAAACGAGAAGAAGCCGATGCCTAGATCGTCCTGCACCGCTTCGAGGCTGGACAGGCGAATATCGCGCGTGCGCCCCTCGGCCGCATCCCACATCACGCCCACAAGCTGCACGGGCTCGTCCTCGGAATCGCGGATCAACGTCACGCTGCCATTCACCTGCACAATATGCCCGCCTTCACCAAAGACGCGCAGCTGATAGGTGCGCGACTGGCCCTCCTTGAGCAGCCCCTCGATCATCTCGCGATAGGTCTCGCGGTCGCTGGGGTGGATCATGTCAAAGGTCTCTTGCCAGGTCGGCATGGCCCCCGACGTCGGACGCCCATGAATCGCGAACATCTCGGACGACCACACCAGTTCCTCAGTGTCGAGATTGTAGGACCAATGCGCGATCTTGCTGACCTCGCTCATCATGTCAATGACCAGACTGACGGGGTCGCTGATATCCTGCGTGATGGTGATCGACAGGCCGATCAGCTTGCGGTGCTGGTCATGCACCGGCGACATCAGCATCGTGTAGTACTTGCCGTGGGACAGGACCGGGACCCGTCGCGGCTCCTGCACCCGCAGGACGGTATTGGCAATCGGCGCCAGTGCCGGAAAACCTGCGGGCAGGTTGCACTGACTTAAATGCACGCCGGTGGGCGGCATCTCGGCCAGCCCGAAAAAGGTCATGGCGACCCGCGACATGCGCCGCACCATCAGCGCCTGATCAGCCAACGCCATCGCATAAGGGGCCGACGACATCGTCGCCTCCAGCTCCGACGCAAGCGCCTGACGCTCGGCCGAACTGATCTGCAACTCCTCGTTGACGGTCAGCAATTCCTCGTTTGTGGACTGCAACTCCTCGTTCGAGGTCTCAAGCTCTTCGTTCGTGGCCTGGAATTCCTCGTTTGTCGATTGAAGCTCTTCGTTGGATGATTGCAGCTCTTCGTTGGCGGTCTGCAATTCTTCGATGGTCTGCTGCAACGCTTCCTGCGTCGACTTGATCTCAAGCTCCATCTTCTCGACATAAGCGCGATGGTCGAGGTCCGTGATCTCGTCCAGCGATGTCTCTGTGACCTCTTCGAATTTGGCGTTCACGGCGATCAGACACTGCGTCTCGCCACCCTTCTGACCGATGAAGGGAAAGACCTGCAATTGCACCTGATTGCCCACATGCAGCGACACCCGGTGCCAGCGGCCCATACGCCGCCCGTTGTTGCGAATGGCCACCGCCATGAGGCTCATGGCCTCGGTCCGCAAGGGATCAATCAGCATCCGCAGATTAAGTGAAGTCGACGCCCCGGCGCGGATTTCCATGAACGGGCTCAGATCGCCCAGCACTTCGATGATATTGCCATTTTGCGTGCAGATCATGCCGTTGGGCGCAACCGAGCGCGCCAGCGACAGGTCGCGCGCGTCCTCGCGCTCTGCCTTGGATTGGGCCTTTTCGCCCGCGGGATAAGTGCGCATGCCGCCGCGATAACCGCGGGCCGAGGCATCAATCGAAAGCTCGCCCGACACGCCGCGCCGCTTGACATAGACCTTGTCAGCGCCCTGCCGCCCCTCAAAGAAGACGCCCATTTCCCCCACGGTTTCGGACGTGCCCACAAACAGGAGCCCACCCGCCGCCATCGCATAATGCAGCCGGCTCAGCACACGCTCCTGCAGGGCGAGGTTGAAATAGATCAGCAGGTTGCGGATGCTGACCAGATCCACATTGATAAAGGGCGGGTCCTGAAACACGTTGTGATGCGAAAACAGCGTGACCGACCGCAGTTCGGGCCGCACCGTGATCTCGGTATTGCCCACATTGAAATAGGTGTTCAGCAGGTTGACCGGAATGTCTGACGCCGCCGCAATCGGGTAAACGCCCTTGCGCGCCACCTCGATGGCATTCTGATCGATATCGGTCGCAAAGACCTGCACATTGCGCCGGGCCAGCATGTCGATCCCGCCCAGGATTTCGGCCAGCACAATCGCGATGGAATAGGCCTCTTCCCCGGTGGCGCATCCCACCACCCAGACGCGGATCTGCCCGTCTTCGCGCCCGTCAAGCTGGGTTCTGACCTCGCGCTGAAGCTTGTCGAACTGGTCCGGGTCGCGGAAAAACCGCGTGACCGAAATCAACAGATCGCGGTGCAGCGCGTCGACCTCTGGCATATTGGTGCGGCAATAGTCGACATAGTTGTCGTAATCCTGGATGCCCAGCGCCGTCATCCGCCGCGCGATGCGCCGGTTCAGGGTGTTTTCCTTGTAATCCGCAAAATCGACCTGGGTGCGGGCCAGCAAGATACCAAACAGCTCCCCCAGCGGGTTGGGGGCGTCCTGCAATGTGCGCAGACTGTCCAGATTGCGCGGTTGCGCCAAAATCTTCTCAAGATGCGTGCCGATCTGCTCGGGCGACAGGGTCAGGTCGATGCACCCCGTCTCGATGGCCGATGTGGGCATGCCATCATATTTGGCACTGGCCGGATCCTGCGCGATGGTGATGCCACCGGCCTCGCGGATGGCCTGCACCCCATAGCTGCCATCAGACCCCGTGCCCGACAGCACGATGCCCATGCAATGCTCTCCCTGTTCGGTCGCAAGGCTCTTGAAAAGCCGGTCTGCCGACGGTTTCGGCGACGCCGCATGGCCCGAGGGGTTGCGCAGGCGCAGCACGCCGTTTTCCAACACAACATCCGTGTTGGGCGGTGTGACATAGATATAGCCCCGTTCGGGCGTTGTTTCGGGCTCCAACTCGCGCACGGGCAGGCTTGTTTCGCGCGAAATTAGCGTGGACAGCACGCTTTTATGCGTGGGCGACATGTGCTGTGCGATCACGTAAAACGCGTTGGCGTCCTGCGGCAGGTTCTGCGCCAGCAACGACACCGCCTCGAGCCCCCCAGCGGATGCGGCAACCCCGATGACGCGCATCGCACTTGGTGTCGCAGAAGCAGGAGGCTGTGTCGTAGGGTCCGGTTGATCGGTCGGGTGGTCGGGCGTGTCCGCGCTCATCAAGTCCTCTGGGTGGTGGGGCGCGGCGATGCGCGGCTTCCGGAAAGCAAGGGAAAATGGGGGTTTAGTGCACGCGGCAATAGGCGTCGATCAGGTCCATCAGCCGACCGGGCGACACAGGCTTGCTGGCAAAACCATTCATGCCCAAACGCTCGACCACGCGGTCATCGTGATACTCCACATCCGCAGTCACGGCGATGATCGGCACAGCGTTGGGCGGCTGCTTGGCCCGGATGTACCGGGCTGCGTCAATGCCGGACATTTCGGGCATGTGCACATCCATCAGCACCAGCCCGTATTTCTCCGGGTTCTCGTCCAGCGTATCACAGCCCTGTTTGCCGTTTTCGGCAATGTCGACATCGACCCCCAACATGTCGATGACTTCTTTCATCATGAAACGGCTAAACTGATCATCTTCGATCAAAAGCACGGTCTTTCGCTGTAGCATGGTTGATGTCCTGACTGACGGTCTGACCCGTCCCAATTGACGATGCAACCGCAGGATATCAAAGAAAGACCAGCGTCACCATCCCCTTACTGCGCCCGCTGGATCACGAGCCCGTCGCCGCTCTTGCGGCAGGGGCCAGCGAGTACAGCAATTTTCCGGGCCGGACACACCAATCCCCTTGCACACCGCATCTGCCCTGCATAGAAGGGCGCGAATTTCTGATCAGCCCTCCGATCCGCGGCGGGCCATTACCCTATGGGAGCACACATGCAGGTCACCGAGACGCTGAACGAAGGGCTGAAACGCGGCTACGCCATCACCGTGACCGCCGCCGAACTGGACGACAAGGTCAACGAAAAACTGACCGAGGCGCAGCCCGATGTAGAGATGAAGGGCTTTCGCAAGGGCAAGGTGCCCATGGCGCTGCTGAAAAAGCAGTTCGGCCAGCGTCTGCTGGGCGAGGCGATGCAGGAAAGCATCGATGGCGCGATGAACAAGCACTTTGAGGACAGCGGCGACCGTCCCGCCATGCAGCCCGACGTCAAGATGACGAACGAGGATTGGAAAGAGGGCGACGACATTCAGGTCGAGATGTCCTACGAGGCGCTGCCCGAAATCCCCGAGCTTGACCTGAGCAAGGTCAAGCTGGAGCGTCTGGTGGTCAAAGCCGACGACGCCGCGGTCGAGGAAACACTCGGCTCGCTCGCGGAAAACGCGCAGAACTTCAAGGATCGCAAGAAAGGTTCCAAAGCCAAGGACGGCGACCAGATCGTCTTTGATTTCCTGGGCAAGGTCGATGGCGAAGCGTTCGATGGCGGCGCCGCCGAGGACTACCCGCTCGTGCTGGGCTCCAACTCCTTCATCCCCGGCTTCGAAGAGCAGCTGGTCGGCGTGAAAGCGGGCGAGGAAAAGGGCGTGACGGTCACCTTCCCTGAAGATTACCAGGCCGAAAACCTCAAGGGCAAGGAAGCCGTCTTTGACTGCACCATCAAAGAGGTCAAGGAACCCGTCGCCGCCGAGATCGACGACGAGTTGGCCAAGAAATACGGGGCCGAAGACCTGGACGGTCTGAAATCCCGCATCACCGAGCAATTGGAAAGCGAATATTCAGGCGCAGCCCGCGCCGTGATGAAACGCGCGCTGCTCGACCAGTTGGACGATCTGATCAAGTTTGACCTGCCGTCCAGCCTGGTTCAGGCCGAAGCCAAGCAGATCGCGCACCAGCTCTGGCACGAGGAAAACCCGGACGTCGAAGGCCACGACCACCCCGAGGTCGAGCCCACGGACGAGCACAAAAGCCTCGCCGAACGCCGCGTGCGCCTGGGTCTTTTGCTCGCCGAACTGGGTCAAAAGGCCGAGGTCGAAGTGACCGATGCCGAGATGAGCCAGGCCATCATGCAACAAGCGCGCCAGTATCCCGGCCAGGAACGCCAGTTCTTTGAATTCGTGCAGCAAAACCAGCAGATGCAGCAGCAACTCCGCGCGCCGCTCTTTGAGGACAAGGTGGTCGACCACATCGTCGAAAGTGCGGCCGTGAAAGACAAAGAGGTCAGCAAAGACGACCTGCAAAAGGCCGTCGAGGCGCTGGAAGAGGAATAAGTCTGGCAGACTGAACTATAGAAAGAGCCGCGCCTCGTTCGCGGCTTTTTTTTGAACGGCGGCTGCGAGCCCCAGACTTACCGAACCGTCAACTTCAATGCTTCCATTTTGCAGGTAATAGTCTCGACACATTCTTTGATGCTACTATACTCGTGTCCACAACACGTTGGTCAGTGCGCAACTGTTCGAATTCACGATTAGACACTGCCTTCCAATCAGGGACGACAAGCCCCTCAATGTCGCTCTTGCGGGCCTTGACACGTTGCCGATGGACATCCGGATCTGAGCAGATGACTTCAAGATTCAGGAGTTGAGCGGAGGCTGCCGCAACGGTCGCCGTCCACAATTCCCGAGTGATTTCAATCGGGTTCACAGTATCAGTGATAAAGTGAAATCCACGCAGGAGATTGTCTTTCGCGATTTAAGCGAGTGCCAAATAACCTGCATCCTCTGCGGGGCAAATGTTCAGGACACTTTTTTCAGCGCGACCTCCACAGTATCTACTCGAAAATACAAGGCTTTGCTCCGCGCGGCTAAGCTCTTTGAAACTGTTGTCTTTCCAACCCCCGGAAGCCCAGAGAAAGAAACTAACATCGCCATTCGACTAAGATAGGACGAACCCGACCCGAACGGCGACAAAGTCCCGCAAAGCTGCCGTGCTACAAAAGTGCATCCCAAGACTGCGATGCGTCCCAAGCCTTGCTTAAGGGCGAGGGGCGCGCCTGTTCGGGTCTCCCCTCACACCCGTTACAGCGCCTTCACCGCCTCAAGCACCTTTTCTGCATGGCCGGGCACCTTCACCTTGGGCCAGACCATGGCCACCGCGCCTTTCGCGTCAATCAGATAGGTGGTGCGTTCGATGCCCATGTACTTTTTGCCGTACATGTTTTTCTCTTTCCATACGCCGTAGTCCTCGCAGACCGAGCCGCTTTCGTCCGACAGGAGCGGCACGGACAGCTCGCGTTTTTTGGCGAACTTGGCGTGGCTCGCAACGCTGTCCTTGGAGATGCCGAAGACTTTCGCACCTGCGGCTTCGAAATCTGAAAGATGTTCGGAGAAGGCGATGCTTTCCTTGGTGCAGCCGGGCGTGTCGTCGCGCGGGTAGAAGTAGAGCACTACGGGTCCGCCCTTGAGCGCCGAGAGGGTCACGTCGGTGCCATCGCCGTCGGGCAATGTGAAATCGGGGGCGGAAGCAGCGATATCCAGCATGTTTGAGCCTTTTCATTACTCTTGGGAAAGTTGTGACTGGCATGATAGGGCTGGGCGGACAAGAATAAAGACATGAGCAGTGCGGATCCCATCTCTGACGCGCCCGAGCCGCGCAAAACACGTGTGTTGCGCAAGCGCACGTTTGTCAGCCTGCTGTTCAGCCTGACCTTTGCCGCCGTGCTGGGGGCGGCGGTGTATGTGCTGGTCGGACGGCCGGTGGTGGCGCCCGCGTGGTTGCGCGACCGGATCGAACTGCGTGCGGGCGAGGCGCTGGGGGCGGCGTCGCTGCGGTTTGATGAGCTGGATCTGATGGTCGAGGACAGCACCAAGCCGCGGGTGCGGATGACCAATGTGCAGGTGTTGAACGATGAAGGCGCGGAGATCGTTGCCTTTTCCGAGATGCGGGTGGGGTTATCGCTGGCCGGTCTGATCCAGGGGGCGTTCCGGCCGACCGAGATCGGCGTAACGGGTATTTTTGCGCAGTTGCGCCGCGAGGTAGACGGGTCGGTTGTGCTGTCGGGGGGGCTGGATCTGACGCCAAATGCGCCATCACAGGAGGCGGCGACCCTTGGCCAGTTGATCGAGCGGATTGACGATCTGATCACGGTGCCGGGCCTGTCGGCGCTGCGTGTGGCCGATGTGCGGGCGCTGACCTTGCGGATCGAGGATGTGCGGTCGGATCGGGCCTGGACCATCGATGGCGGGCGGATGCGGCTGACGCGCGACGGTGATGAGGTGCGGATTACTTCGGACCTGGCGCTGCTGAGTGGCGGGCAGGGCGTGGCCACGCTGGAGGCCAACTACGAGAGCCGGATCGGGGCGTCCGCCGCCACCTTTGGCGTGCTGGTGAACGATGTGGCGGCGGGCGACATTGCGACGCTGGCCCCGGCCTTTGCCTGGCTGGAGGTGTTGCGCGCGCCGATTTCGGGCGCGGTGCGCGGGGTCTTTGGGGTCGACGGGACGCTGGCGCCGATCAATGTAGCGTTGAACATCGGAGCGGGGGTGATCCAGCCGAC
>JBCDEK010000105.1:0-10068 GCA_039179785.1 Pseudomonadota bacterium
CCGATTGAGATGGAAGCCGACTCCACCGGTGCGGATGCAAATACCGGTAAGGTCACGTTCACGAACATCGCCATCCGACAAGGCCCGCTCTCCATACGTGCGTGTTCCACAACTGCATGTTGGTGCTGTCCGTCGCATAGCGGATGTTGAGCGGATCAAATACAAGCAATCCGCCATAGTCGCGTTCGACAATTGCCTGGGTCAGTCGTTTCCACCGGAATTCACGCATCCGCCCCAGATTGGGCAGCACCAGTCCTGCCGCCGACCATTCGTCAAACGCAAGCCGTGTCGGGCCAATTTCGATCCGGTCATTGTCGTTAGGTGTGCCGTCGCCAAGCTGCGCGCCTTTGCTTGGATCAATCTTGCGGGTATCGCGATAATGTTGATTCACGGCTTGCCTCCCTGCTTGCTCTGATATGCTGAGGGGCGGGTGCAGATCCGTCTTAGAAATTTGCGACGATCTTTTTGTCGCTTTTTGACCGACAACTGCCCGGTTGGGTGATATTTCAAAGCCATGTCCGCCATTCTGCAAGACACCATCCCCTATGACCCGTTGGCACCTCGGGCCTTACCGGGCGTTCAGCCAACCACACTGGATAACTGGCTGCACCGTGACGACGCCTTTGACGCACAGATACAGCAGCGCAAGTCGCGAATTCCAATTGAAAAGGAGCCAGGAAAACTGGTCCAAAACGCTCCAAATCACGTCCATCTTGCCCTCTCGCGCTTGTGTCGTGACCAGCGCTAGGCGTGAAATCTGTTGATACTATGGCAACTTTTAGCTGAATTTTATGCGATTGTTTCGCGACCGCCTATGGCACCAGACGTCTGGCGACTTTCTCGTCATCCCAACGGATCCCCAGGTCCGGGGCCCGCGCCGTCACGCAGCCCTCATTGGCACTGTCATCACCCCGCCTGATGGGCGTTTGGTATGGCAGACAGCGCATCGCCTGACCTCTCGACCAACAGGAGCGACAAACCCGCCGCTTCGGGCATGGTCGCGCGTGCCCGAACCCGCTTGATCCGTATCAGCTGGTATACGGGTCCAGTGAGTCTCGCAGCCCGTCGCCCAGAAAGTTGAACGCCAGAACCACGATGATGATCGGCAGCATCGGGATGGCCGTCCATGGATAAATCTCGATCGACGCAAGGTTCTGCGCATCGTTCAGCATCACACCCCAGGACACGGCAGGTGCGCGCAACCCAAGACCAAGGAAGCTCAACGCCGTCTCGCCCAAGATCATCGCCGGGATCGACAAAGTGGCGGATGCGATCAGGTGCGACATGAAGTTGGGCAACAAATGCCGCCGGATCACCCGCCCCGGTTTGGCCCCCATCATCTCTGCCGCGCGTACATATTCCTCCTCTCTCAACGAGAGGAATTTACTTCGGACCGCCCGCGCCAGCCCCGGCCAGTCGAGCAAGCCAAGGATGATCGAGATTATGAAAAAGACTGACACCGGCCCCCAATTCGACGGCACCGCCGCCGACAGCGCCAACCAAAGTGGCAGCTCGGGCAGCGACCGCAGAATTTCAATCGCGCGGTTTACGACCCAGTCGATCCAGCCGCCGAAATAGCCCGCGATGGCCCCGAACCCGATACCGAGGATGAAGGATACAGTGATCCCGATCAGGCCCACGGTCAGCGACAGCTGCGCACCGTAGGAGATGCGCGAAAACACATCCCGCCCTAGCCGGTCCGAGCCAAAGATAAACACCGTCGCCCCCTCGGGCGCACAGAACAGGTGCCGGTCCGCCGGGATCAAAAAGAACAGCTTGTATTCCGTCCGCTCGCAGAAAAACTGCAGCGGCATGGGCCGCGAGGTGTCGGTTTCATAAACCCACTGGAAGTTTTCCAGATCGGCGCTGCCTGTGGTGGGATAGACAAAGGGGCCGATAAAATCGCCCTCGTGCCAGAACTTGATGGCTTGCGGCGGGTGATACAGGTGATCGGCGCTGCGCTCATTGGGCGTGTAGGGCGAAATGAACCCGGCAAAGGGGATCGCCATATAGGCCAGCAGCAGAAAGATGCCCGAGATCAGGCCCAGCCTGTGTTTCTTGAACTTGCGCCACACCAGAACCCAGTTGGGCGCATCCATGTCCGACCGTTCCGGGGCCGACAGGTCTACGTTCGGATCATAAGGCGCATCGTCGATATAGCGGCCGTCGGGCAGGGTGCTCATGTCGTTATCCTTCCCGTGCGCCGTAGCGAATGCGCGGATCAAGCAGCACCAGCAACAGGTCCGAGATCATTGTGCCGATCAATGTCAGCAGAGCCACGAACATCAACACAAAAGCGGCAAGGAACTGGTCCTGTGATTTGAGTGCTGTCAGCAACGCAGGGCCAATCGTCTGCAGACCCAGCACCACGGACACCAGCACTGACCCCGATACCATCGCGGGCAGCAGGTTGCCGATGTCGGCCACAAACGGGTTGAATGCCATGCGCAGCGGGTACTTGGTCAGCAGCTTCGACGGGGCCAGTCCCTTGGCCATGCCGGTCTCCACATAAGGTTTGCTCAACTCATCCAGCATGTTCGCCCGCAGCCGCTGCATCATCGCCGCGGCCCCCGATGTGCCAATGACAAAGGTGGGCACGATCAGGTGGACCAGAACGCTCTGCACCTTTTCAAAGGACATGGGCTGCCCCTCGAACTCGGGGGCCATCAGACCACCAATGGGCAGGCCCAGATATTTGTTGCCGTAATAAAACAGCATCAACGCGAGCAGGAAGTTGGGTGTGGCAAGGCCCAGATAGCCCACAAAGGCGGTGGTGTAATCTACCCATGTGGCCGACCGGGCTGCGGCCAGAACACCCAGAGGCAAGGCCACCATGTAAACAAACAAAACAGCCGCCAGGTTCACCAGTACCGTCAGCCACAGCGCATCGCCCACGATGTCGGCCACCGGTGCGTCGAACTCGAATGACCAGCCGAAATCGCCCTGCAGCAGTCCGGAAAATCCTTGCGGACCGGGGGCCACCCCAACCCAGATCAGGTATTGCTCCCACAAGGGACGGTCGAGCGCATATTCGGTGCGCAGAAACTCCGCTTTTGCGACCCCCTCGGCCTGACCGGTGGCTCGCAGTTCTGCGATCTGGTTCGACAGATAGTCGCCCGGGGGCAGATTGATGATGATAAAGATCAGCATCGAGACGACGATCAACGTCAAAATCATCGTCAGCAGCCGGTAAGCCGCATAGCGGATGAACATCATTCATTCACCTGCGCGATCTGTTCATCGTCCGAGAAAAAGAACTCGTCCACTCGATGCACCCCGAAATGCGCGCCCGGGTCCCAGGCCCATTTGCCTTTCTCGGGTACGTTACGCAGCCGATCCGAAACAACAACAGGTTGGGGCGCTTCGCTCAGGATGCCGATGCCAAACTGGTTGTCCGCGTGGATTTTCAGCATTTCTTGCCAGATCGCAGCGCGCTCTTCGCGGTCATCCGTGTTCTGCCAGGCCTTGCTCAGTTCCATCAGCCGTTCGGCTTCGGGCATGTCCACCGGTTCACCCGCTGATCCATGGGTCTGGTAATGCTGCCCCCATTTGGGCCAGGCGAAAAACACCTGATCCGTGGGCGCGAGGTAAGTGGGCGGCGTATTGGGCCCGGGAATACCGTTGTCCCAGCCAAACCAGACCGCAGCCATCGTAACGCCCGAAAAGACCCGGTTGCGCAGGATGTCGCGGTCCAGCGGGCGCATGATTAACTGAATGCCGATGTCGCGCCAGGTGTCGGTGATGATGGCCAGTGCGTTCTCGACCTCTTGCCGCTCGCCTGCTGTCTCGATCACAAACTCCATGGGCCGACCATCTGGCAGTAGCCGGATGCCTGCGGGCGTGCGCTTGTCCAAACCCATCTGGTCCAGCATCACATTGGCCGTGTCGGGGTCGTAGATGGCCCATTGCGTCAGGTTCGCCGGATCGAAAAGCGAACTGGCTGCCAGTGCGGTCATCCCGCCTTCCTTGCCCAGCCCGAAATAGAGCGCCCGGTTGATCATCCGCCGGTCGATGCCCAGCGACAGCGCGCGACGGAAACGTTTGTCCCGGATCACCTCGCGCCAGACAGGGTCGGCAAAGTTCAGGTTCGGATAGATCGCGATCTGGCTCGCCGCGCCGTTGGACCACAGATGTGTCCGGTACGGCGCACCGTCGGCCTCGCCCTTCTTCAGGATCGACGTATCGCGGAAATCCAGTCCACGCGCCTGCAGGTCGGTCTCGCCCGCATTGGCCTTGGCCGCAACCAGACCCGAGCCCACGATATCCATCTCGACAATATCGATATACGGCAACTGCGTGCCCCGCGCGTCCACGCGGTGGAAATAGGGGTTGCGCACAAACAGATGCCGCATCGCGGCCCCGGTCGATGCAGGCTTCCACGGTTGCAAGGTCGGCAATTCGTGATTGTCGAACTTGTACATGTTGTCGAGCTTGTTGTGCAGCGGCGCCCAGCCACGCACCCGCTTGGCGTCGATCATCTCCTCCATCTCGTCCATGGTGTTGAAGTCCACGTGGAACTGCTTGAGGTAGTGCGCAGGGCGGTAGATGAAGGGCGGGCTGGCCTGTGCCAGCGACTGCAGAAAGTTCGGATTGGCCCGCGGGAACTCGACCACGACCGTGACCTCATCCGGGAAGGTCATCGTGGCGACATCATCGCCAACGCGCATGACCTCCGGTGGGCCGTTCGGGCTCAACTCCTCGTTCTGGGCCACATGGTTCCACCAATACTCAAAATCGGCCGAGGTGAACGGCGCCCCGTCTGACCAGCGGTGGCCGGGCCGCAGATGCAGAGTAAAGATGCGCCCGTCTTCCACCTCTACATCCCGCAGAATGTCAGGCTGCAATTCATACTCATGGTCATACCCCACAAGCCGCGCATAGCCGTACACCACCATCTGGCGCACGTCCTTGGTGCGGGTCACCATCGTGCGCAGCGTGCCACCTTGCGTGCCGAACTGACGGCCCTTGGCCTCCAGATCAACGACCAGCGGCACATCCGGCACCCTCTCGGGCGCGGGGTCCATCTGCCCTTTCTTCACCTCGGGCGCCCAAAACTCGCTCTCCTGCACAACAGGTTGGGCAAAGACGGGCAGGGCCATCAGGCCCGCCACGATCGTGGCAGTCAATCGGTTAAACATGGCAGCGCACCTTGTGTCCGGGTTCGACTTGAATGAGGGTGGGGGCATCCACGCCCTCGAAACGATACATATCCGGCCAGGAACTGGGCAGTCCCGCACCGCGGGCCACCTCGGCCAGATCGATAGGGCGGTGCACGTCCGGCTCCGGCTGCGCCGCGATCAGGGCCTTGGTATATGGGTGACGCGGATTGTAAAACAAGGTCTGCGGCGGGGCCTGTTCCACCACGACCCCCTGCCGCATGACGGCCACCTCGTCGGCAATCCGGGCCACCACAGCCAGATCGTGACTGATAAAGAGATAGCTCAACCCCATCCCATCCCGGATACGTTCCAGCAGGCTCAGGATCTGCTCCTGCACCGACACATCCAGGGCCGAGGTCGGTTCGTCACAGACCAGCAGCACCGGGTCCAGCGTCAACGCCCGCGCAATCGACAGGCGCTGTCGCTGACCACCGGAAAAGGCGTGCGGATAGCGCTTGAGCATATCCGGGTCCAACCCCACCCAGCGCAGCATCTCCGCCGCCTTGTCACGCCGCGCGACCTTGGTGCCGATACGATGAATTTCCATCGGCTCGGTCAATGCCTCCTGCACTCGCATGCGCGGGCTGAGCGACGAATAAGGGTCCTGAAATACCATCTGGGCCTGCCGCTGAAAGGCAACCTTCTCGGCCCGGCTCAGATCGTTGATGCAAACGGGCTCAGCCCCCGGTTCCGCCCGGAATAGCACCTGTGATCCCGCATCTGGCACCTCGGCCCCCAGCGCGATCCGCGCGCAGGTCGTCTTGCCCGATCCGCTTTCCCCCACCACAGCCAACGTCTTGCCGCGCGGCAGCTTCAGGTTCACATCCACACAGGCATGCACCTGCTTTTTGGCGCGCCATCCGCCCGCGCGCACGGTATAGGTCTTGCTCACGCCGTTCAGCTCAAGGATCAGGTCCTCTTGCGACATCGGCTCGACCGGCTTGGGGTTTTGGGGGATCATGGGGGCGGCAGCAAACAGCTTCTGGGTATAGCCATGGCCCGGTTCGCCCAGGACCACAGGGGCAGGCCCGCTTTCCATCACGTGGCCCTTGTTCATCACAACAACCGAATCCGCCATGTTGGCCACCACGCCCAGATCATGGGTAACCAGGATCATCGCCATGCCCGTGTCACGCTGCAGGTTCTTCATCAACCCCAACACCTGCGCCTGCGTTGTCACGTCCAGCGCGGTGGTCGGCTCATCCGCAATCAACAAATCGGGCTTGGCCACCATGGCCATCGCAATCATGGCCCGCTGGCGCATCCCGCCGGACATCTCGAAGGGATAAGCCCGGAATGCGCGCTCCGGATCGGCGAACCCCACGCGCTCGAAGGTGGCCAACACATCGCGCTTGGCCTCGGCCGCGGTCATCTCGCGGTGCAGGGTCAGCACTTCGGCCACCTGATTGCCGATCCGGTGCAGCGGCGACAGCGACCGCATCGGCTCCTGAAAGATCATCGAAATGCGGTCGCCCCGAATGTCGCGGATCTGGCGCGCGGGCAGCGTCAGCAGGTTCCGGCGCGCGGCACCTGTGCCAAACAGCACTTCACCCTGCCGTAGCTGCGCTGTCCGGGGCAGGATACGCAGCACCGACCGACAGGTCAGCGTCTTGCCTGACCCGCTCTCTCCCACAAGCGCCAGCGTCTCGCCCGCATCAACCGAGAAATTCACGCCCGCCACGACCGGCGGGGCCGACCCAAAGCCGATTGACAGATTTTTGACGTCCAGAAGCGGGGCCATTCAAGGTCCTTTGTTCGCGCAAACAGGCTTGCATCAGTCAAACCGATTTCATCGATCACGTCTATACACAGCAAAGTCGCGCAAATGTGCTATCGTTCCATCTTTTTTTGCCCCATCTAGGTGAAAAGCAAAGGAATCTCCGATGTCTCAAAGCCGTCTTGACCTGTTTGTCGACCGCATGGTGTCCCAACGGGCCTGTCTGGATCACGCAGCCAAAGAGGTATCAGCGCTGACCGGGCCGGTCTTTGAATTGGGGCTGGGCAATGGCCGAACGTATCACCACATGTGCCACATCATGCCAGATCGCGATATCTATGTGTTCGAGCGGGCCATCGCCTCGCACCCCGACAGCACGCCGCCCGATGACATGGTGCTGTTGGGCGATGTTTTTGACACGCTCCCACAGGCGCTTGAGCGCTTTGGGGACACCGTCGCTCTGATCCACGCGGACCTGGGCGGGCACAACCGGCAAAAAAACGATATCTTCGCGCAAAAGGTGTCGCCCGTGATCGAGCCGTTGCTGGCGGTCGGCGGATTGATGGTGTCTTCGGACAAGATGTATTTTGATCATCTGGTCGAACAGCCCCTGCCTGACGGTGCGGTGCCTGGGCGCTGCTTTATCTATCGCCGCGACGTTTGACCGGCGACCGGCCCGGCTGAGATCGGTCCTTCGGGGAGAGTTTATTTGGCAAGATGAAGAGCGGATCAGCGCCCAAATGACGTTGCGGCGCGTGTTGAAGTGCTTGCCCTTTTTTCGTGCACGCCTAGGCTGAAGCATGTGCCGGGTGGAGGACCCTGTACGCTTTTCAACACCGGCGGAGGGACCATGAGCGACAAGATTGCCTATTCGAGACAGGGCGACATCGCCATCCTGACGGTCCAGAACCCGCCCGTGAACGCGCTCAGCCATGCCGTGCGGCAGGGTCTGTGGGACCGCATGGACCAGGCCGAAGCCGATGATGGCGTCCGTGCCGTTCTGATCGTGGGCGAGGGGCGCGCGTTCTTTGCGGGTGCCGACATTACCGAATTTGGCAAGCCGCCGCTCGAGCCGCACTTGCCCGATCTCATCAACCGGATCGAAGCGTCGCCTTTGCTGGTCGTGGCGTCGATGCACGGCGTGTCGCTTGGCGGCGGCTTGGAGGTCGCACTGGGGTGCCACTACCGCATCGCAGTCCCATCCGCGAAGGTGGGCTTGCCCGAAGTGCATTTGGGTTTGATCCCCGGTGCCGGGGGCACGCAGCGCCTGCCACGTTTGACAGGGGTTGAGGCGGCGTTGGATGTGATGACCACGGGCCGCCACATCGGGGCAGATAAGGCGCATGCCCTGGGCATCATCGACGTGGTGCAGGACGGCGATCAGATGGAAAACGGCATAGCCTACACGCAGACGCTGTTGGACGAAGGGGCCAAGCGTCGCCCCGTGTCCGAGATGGACACACCCGACGCCATCGATTGGGACGCAGCCTTCGACGCCATCCTTGCCAAAGGCCGCGGCCAGATTTCCCCTGCCTGGTGTGTCCGCGCCGTGCAGGCCTCCGTCGAAAAACCTTTTGCCGAGGGCCTGAAGGCCGAGCGCCAGATTTTCTACGATCTCATGCAGACAGACCAGCGGCAAGGCATGATCCATGCCTTCTTCTCCGAACGCGCCGTATCGAACCTGCCCGAGTTGAAGGGGGTCGATCCACGCCCCGTCCAGCACATCGCCGTCATCGGCGGCGGCACCATGGGCGCAGGCATCGCCACCGCCGCTCTGCTCTCGGGCCTGCGCGTACACCTGCTCGAGATGTCGCCCGAGGCTGGAGACGCCGCGCGCAGCCGGGTCGCGGGCAACCTCGCCGGTGCCCTGAAACGCGGCAAGATCACCGAAACCGAACACGAAACGATCCTCAACCAGACCCTGCAGGTGGTCACGAATTACGACACACTGGCCGACGTCGATCTGGCCATCGAAGCAGTCTTCGAAGACATGGAGGTCAAGAAACAGGTCTTCGCCCAACTCGACCGCGTCTGCAAACCGGGTGCCATCCTCGCCTCCAACACCTCCTACCTCGACATCGACGCCATCGCCGCCAGCACCTCCCGCCCCTCAGACGTGCTGGGCCTCCACTTCTTCTCTCCCGCCCATGTGATGAAGCTTCTCGAAATCGTCGTGGGCGACGCCACAGCCCCTGAGGTCACGGCCACCGGCTTTGCGCTGGGCAAGCGCCTGTCGAAAATCTCAGTCCGTGCAGGCGTCTGCGACGGTTTCATCGGCAACCGCATCCTCGCCACCTACCGCACCGCCGCCGACCAGATGATCCTCGACGGCGCCTCCCCCTACGATATCGACGCAGCGCTCGAAGAGTTCGGCTTTGCCATGGGCCCCTTCGCCGTAGCCGACCTCGCGGGCCTCGACATCGGCTGGGCCGTCCGCAAACGCAAACGCGCCGAAGGCAACGCCCCCAAACGCGACGCAACCTACGCCGACACCCTCTGCGAACAGGGCCATTTCGGCCAGAAAACCGGCAAGGGCTACTATGACTACAGCGCGGGCAACAAAGCCCGAGTGCCCAACCCAGACGTCCTGCCCATGATCGAAGCGGACCGCGCGCGGCTGAACATCACGCCACGCACTTTCACCCCCGAAGACATCACCCGCCGCTACATGGCCGCTATGGTCAACGAATCCGCCAAGGTCGTCGGCGAAGGCATCGCCCGCCGCCCCCTCGACGTCGATATGACGCTGCTATTCGGCTACGGCTTCCCGCGCTACCGGGGCGGCCCGCTCAAATGGGCGGACATCGTGGGGCTCGAAGGCCTGCTGCAAGACATCAAATCCTACGCCACCGAAGACCCCGACTTCTGGGCCCCCGCACCCCTGCTGGAACAGCTGGTGGCGACGGGCAAAACCTTCGATGACCTGAACAAAAAGGGCTGAGATATGGACCTGAGCTATTCCCCCGACGAACAAGCCTTCCAAGCTGAAGTGCGCCAATTCCTGGCCGATGAACTCCCCGCAGACATCGCCGAAAAGGTTCGCCTGGACACCGACCTCACCAAAGACGACATGGAACGCTGGCATGCGATCCTCAACACCCGCGGCTGGCTCGCCCAGAACTGGCCCAAAGCCTTCGGCGGCGCAGAATGGTCCGCCGTCCAGCGCCACATCTACGACACCGAAGCCGCCGA
>JBCDEK010000017.1:0-44311 GCA_039179785.1 Pseudomonadota bacterium
AACTTGAAGGTCGCCAGCGTGGCCGCTGTTGCGTCTTCGTCCATACCGGCATCTTTCGCGATGACAGGCAGCATTTTCGCATGGTTGGCTTCGTCCGCCCACATCGCGTTGGCTTCGGCTGTCACGGCCAGGAACTGGCTCAGCAACTCGCCTTCTTCGGCGATGAAGTTGGCAGGGGCCGTTGTGGCGTCAAACACCAGAATGCCCAGCTCTTCCTTTTCCGCACCGGTCAGCAGCACGTTGCCGCTTTCCTTCATGCGACGCAGCGCGCCACCCCAGCCACAGGCCATGTCGACGGAACCCTGCGCCAGGGCCGCGGCGCCTTCGGCAGGGGCCATGTCAACAACGTCCAGCGACGCAAGGTCCACGCCAAAGTGGTTCATCTGGCTCAGGAAGCCGTAGTGAGCGGCTGTCCCCAGCGGCACAGCCACTTTCTTGCCTGCCAGCTCGCCTGCGGACTCCTTGTCGATCTCCAGACCGGAGGCGACAACACAGTTGTCGTTCTCGGAATAGGACACAGCCACGTCAACGATCTGGATGTCCTGACCGGCAGATGCGGCCACAACGAACGGCGGCACACCTTGGGAGACCGAGATCTGAACGTCGCCCGACGCCATCGCCGCGCTCATCGCGGTACCGGTGTCAAAGCTCACCCAGTTGATCTTGGTGCCGCCCATGGCTTCTTCATACATGCCGGTCTCTTTGGCGAACTGGAACGGCATCGGCCACTCCAGGAAGTAGGCGACGGTGATCTCGCCGCCATGGCCCGCTGCCACGGCACTTTGTGCACCGGCCAGCATCGCAGTGGCTGCAACAGCACCCATCAGCTTTGTCTTGAATGTCATGTCTTAACTCCCGTGTTTTCACGCAGGTGAGGCCTGCGTCTGGATCGTTTTGGACGGTATCCCGTCTCTCGTCGCACGCGGGTTCCGCGGCGCTGGCGTGATCCGAGCCGATAATCAGGTCCGGATCAACGTAAAATCGGGGCATCTGTCATAAATTTGTGCAGGTGAAGCGAGGCTTTCAGAAACCCAAATTCCGGCCAGCCCTATGAAAACAAGGGGTTTCTGCATGCACCACCAGGGCGGAAACGCACCAAGCGCCTTCAACTGGCTTTACTTGTGGGGACAAACTGGCCCTACTGTTGTGACCAGATTCTCAGCGATTGTGCGCGCCAGCATGCATGTTTGGCCCTTTGTTTCTTGGGCCACCCCCACTTTTCGAAAGGTTCACCCCATGGACGGAACGTTCAACGAAAACGATATGAGCCGCGTGATCGAAGCCGACCGCGCAAATGTTTGGCATCACCTGATCCAGCACCAGCCGTTTTTCACCGGTGCCGACCCCAAGATCATCATCGAGGGCAAGGGCCTGCGCGTCTGGGACCAGAAAGGCGTTGAGCATATCGACGCCGTGTCCGGTGGCGTGTGGACGGTCAACGTCGGCTACGGCCGCGAATCCATGGGCGACGCCGTGCGCGACGCCATCGTCAAAATGAACTTCTTCGGCGGCACCGTCGGCTCCATCCCTGGCGCACTCTTTGCCGAAAAACTGCTGACCAAGATGCCCGGCCTTGACCGCGTCTACTACGCCAACTCCGGGTCCGAAGCGAACGAGAAAGCCTTCAAAATGGTCCGCCAGATCGCGCACAAGCGATACGGCGGCAAAAAGCACAAGATCCTCTACCGCGACCGCGATTACCACGGCACCACCATCGCGTGCCTGTCGGCGGGCGGCCAGGACGAGCGCAACGCGCAATACGGCCCCTACACGCCCGGCTTTGTCCGCGTGCCCCACTGCCTCGAATACCGCAAGCACGAACAGGACGGTGCGCCTGACGCGAACTACGGCGAATGGGCCGCGGGCCAGATCGAAGAAATTATCTTAGCTGAAGGCCCCGACACCGTGGGTGCCCTCTGCCTCGAACCCGTCACTGCAGGCGGCGGCGTGATCGTGCCGCCCGAAGGCTACTGGGACCGCGTGCAGGAGATCTGCAAGAAATATGACATCCTCCTGCACATCGATGAAGTCGTCTGCGGCGTCGGCCGCACCGGCACATGGTTCGGCTACCAGCACTACGGCATCAAGCCCGACATGGTCACCATGGCCAAAGGGGTCGCCTCCGGCTACGCCGCCATCTCGTGCCTGGCGACGACAGACGAGGTGTTCGACATGTTCAAGGACGACACCACCGATCCGATGAACTACTTCCGCGACATCTCGACCTTCGGCGGCTGCACAGCTGGCCCGGCGGCCGCGCTCGAAAACATGCGGATCATCGAAGACGAGGACCTGCTCGGCAACACCACGGCGATGGGCGACTACATGCTCGACAAGCTGGCCGAGCTGAAGGACAAGCACGCCGTCATCGGTGACGTGCGCGGCAAGGGCCTGTTCCTCGGTGCCGAACTGGTCGCCGACCGCGACAGCCGCGACCCCGCAGACGAAGCCAAGGTGCAGGCGGTCGTCAAGGACTGCATGTCGCAGGCCGTGATCATCGGCGCGACGAACCGCTCACTTCCAGGCAAGAACAACACGCTCTGCTTCTCGCCCGCGCTGATCGCCACCAAGGATGACATCAACCAGATCGTCGAAGCGGTCGACGGCGCGCTGACCCGCGTGTTTGGGTAAATTGACGCAAGCGCCCCTGACAAGGGGCGCCGCACATCACTCAAGACGGCGGGGTCATCCCCGCCTTTTCCATGTCGGTCAGATCAGACCGATTTACGGCGGCGCATCAGCCCCAGACCGCCAAGCCCGGCCAAAAGCAGCCAACCGCCCGCGGGCAATGGAACAGGGGCAATCGTCGGATCAACCGAAAGCCCTGAGGGAATCCGATGCCTGCTGGAAAAATCAAAGAAGTTTCCGCTGTCGTCCCGCTTGTCGATTTCAAAACTCAACGTGTTTGTGTCCAGCAAAGAGCTGAACAACGTCGCAAGGGCGGGTTGGTCTGCCAGTGTAAACGTCCCGGTGTCGGTTTCTTCATCACCAAACCCGATACCGTCATTCAGCCCGTTCAGGATATTGCCTTCGTCGTCCGTGGTTGTCGTCACAACCTCGCTGAAGTTGCCAAAGATGACATCGTTAACGCGCAGGAAGTTTTCGTTGAAGTCATAGTTTCCGGGGTCATTGTCCCCGTCAAACAGGGTAAGCCGCACCGAAACGGACGAAAACCCGCCGCCAAGCTGTCCCAGCAAACCCGCGGTGAATCCGCCTTGCTCGCCGATGAAAAAGTCATTGGTCTCGGGATCGCCCCGCGCCACGCCACTGTTCAGGTCTGATGCAGCGGTCTTGCTGATCAGCCGTTGACCATTCAGGCCATGGGCCTCGAACACCAGCCCACCAAAGGATGTGCCCATACCCGATGGCGCATAGGTTGCCGCAGCAACCGGTGACGCAGCCATGGCGGCCGCGCATGCGAGAATTTTCAGTGTGTGTCTGGCAAACATTCTGCTCTTTCCAAAATAACCCTTGCCCGCGCCTCATGACGTCAAGCTGCTTCTCGGATCAATTTAAGGAAAGTTGTGCCGAAATTGGGGCAGCAGGGTGACCGTTTTGGTTCATCAGCCACCGCCCCGGTGGCGCGCGGCACCAGACGCCGACAGGGGCAGCCGCGCCTCCGGCGAGGGGTGCGCTTGGGTCAGGTCACCGATACTGATCGCCGAACTTGTCTTTCATATCCTGCAGTATCTGTCTGGCGTCCGATTCAAGCCGCGGCAGCGTGTTGTCGGACGGGTAACCTTTGATGTACCCGCACAACAGCGACAGCCAATAGACCCGCAGCACCCGATTGATCCGCTTTTGGTATCCCGGCCCCAGCTTGCGGAACCAGGTCAGCATGTCACTGTCGATCCGCAGCGTGACACGCGTTTTGTGCGGCTGCACCGGATCGTCCAGATCAAACCCGTTCCATTGCTTGGGCAGGCTCTTGTCCCGCCACTGGCAGAACAGATCGTTTTGCAGCCGTTCCAGTTCATACATCGCCTGGGTGTGTGCTGCGGCTTTGGACGGGGTGGCCATTTTCAAATCCTCTCGCTTGGTCGGCGCAACCCTCGCGGGATTTCGTAAAAGTCGCATTATGGCACCGCACGGTGCATAAACGGTGCACGTCCTGTGCACACATTGTGTACGGGGTGTGCACAGCGGGTTTCAGGCACGGCCTTGCTTTACCTCATAAATAATGATACAAATAATCTCATTAATTGAATATTTTGGTCCATCTCGCAACCGGTACGAGCGTAGCAGTTTCGTGCTGCATTAATGCCAGATTGATTTCTATTTAGGTCCAGTTTAACCTGCACCCATGGCACTTCCTGTCGAAACCTTCTTTCTCCAGCCCGGCCATCAGGGCACGCTGCAAAGCCAGGTGCAGCAGATGATCGCCCACGGCATCCTGTCGGGCCGCTTTGGATCGGGCGAGAAACTGCCCTCGACCCGCAAGCTTGCCGCCCATCTGGGCATCAGCCGCATCACTGTCACACTGGCCTATACCGAACTTGTCGCCTCCGATTACCTCACCGCCCGTGGCCGCTCCGGCTATTATGTGTCGGCCAACGCGCCCGTCCCGCCCAGCTACCAACCGCAACCCGCCACGGGCGACGCCGTGGACTGGTCCCGCGCCATCGGGCAGCGGTTTTCGGGCGGTGCAACGCTGGCCAAACCGCAGAACTGGGCGCGGTTCAAATATCCCTTCATCTACGGCCAGACCGACCCCCAGCTTTTTGATCACGCCAACTGGCGGCAATGCGCCTTGCAGGCTCTGGGGCAACGGGACTTTGCCGCACTGACCTCGGACTACTTCGACCAGGACGATCCTCAGCTCATTGAATTTATTCAGAGAAATACGCTACCGCGGCGCGGGATCTCGGCCAATGCCGACCAGATCCTGATCACCCTAGGCGCCCAAAACGCCCTTTGGCTCGCCGCCCAAATCCTGCTCACCCAACGCCGCACCGCCGCGTTCGAGGACCCGTGCTATCCCGCCCTGCGCGAGATTTTGACCCAGTCCCGTTGCCATCTGGCGCCTGTGCGCGTGGACCGGGACGGCCTGCCGCCCGATGGTATCCCGCCCGATACCGACGTGATCTTTTCCACGCCCAGCCACCAGTGCCCAACCACCTCGACCATGCCCATGGCGCGCCGGCAGGCCCTGCTTGATCGCGCGCGCGATCTGGACGCCCTGATTGTCGAGGACGACTACGAATTCGAGATGTCCTTCCTCAACCCCCCGTCGCCCGCCCTGAAATCACTCGATACCGACGGGCGCGTCATCTATGTGGGCAGCTTCTCCAAGTCGCTCTTTCCGGGTCTGCGGTTGGGTTATCTGGTTGGCTCAGAGCCCTTTGTCCGCGAGGCCCGCGCCCTGCGCACGTCGGTCCTGCGCCACCCGCCCGGCCACATCCAACGCACCGCCGCCTATTTCCTGTCAATGGGCCACTACGACGCCCAAATCCGCAAGATGAGCGCCGCCCTCCACGCCCGCCGTGACGCCATGCAGGATGCCATAGACACCCACAATCTCGACATCGCGGGTCAGGGCGCCTTCGGCGGCTCGTCCTACTGGATGCGCGCGCCCCAAGGGGTCGACACCCAGACGCTTGCGCAGCAATTGCAAAGGGTTGGCGTGTTGATCGAGCCCGGCCACGCATTCTTTTCGGGCGACGCCCAGCCGCACGGGTTCTACCGGCTCGGCTATTCTTCGATCCACGTGGATCGCATCCGCGATGGCGTTGGCCTTATCGCCACACATCTGTAGACATAGCCTGGACTTAAATGGATCACACATCTGGCCCTAACCGAAGGCCATTCTTGGCACTAATGTCATAGCCAACTCATCCGGGGCGATTCGACGCCCCCGCCCCTATTGGAGATGCCCCATGAAAATGACCACCGAAGAAGCCTTTGTGAAATGCCTGCAGCGCCACGGCATCGAACACGCCTTTGGCATTATCGGATCGGCCATGATGCCCATTTCCGACATCTTCCCGGATGCTGGCATCAAGTTCTGGGACTGTGCCCACGAAGGATCCGCCGGTATGATGTCTGACGGCTTCACCCGCGCCACCGGCAAAATGTCGATGATGATTGCACAGAACGGCCCAGGCATCACCAACTTCGTGACAGCGGTCAAGACGGCATACTGGAACCACACACCTTTACTTTTGGTAACCCCACAGGCCGCCAACAAAACGATTGGTCAAGGTGGATTTCAGGAAGTCGAGCAGATGAAACTGTTCGAAGACATGGTCGCCTACCAGGAAGAAGTGCGCGACCCGTCCCGCGTGGCTGAAGTGCTGACCCGCGTGATCAGCCAGGCCAAGCGCCTGTCCGGCCCCGCACAGCTGAACATCCCGCGTGACTTCTGGACGCAAGTGATCGACATCGAAATCCCCGATCCCATCGAATTCGAAGCCTCCCCCGGCGGCCAGAACTCGGTCGCTGAAGCGGCTAAAATCCTGTCCGAGGCGAAGAACCCTGTGATCCTGAACGGCGCAGGCGTTGTCCTGTCCGCAGGTGGCCTTGCTGCATCGCAAGCGCTGGCCGAGCGTCTGACCGCCCCCGTTTGCGTGGGCTACCAGCACAATGACGCGTTCCCCGGCAATCACCCTCTGTTCGCGGGCCCATTGGGCTACAACGGGTCCAAGGCGGGCATGCAGCTCATCTCCGAAGCGGACGTGGTTCTGTGCCTCGGCACCCGCCTCAACCCGTTCTCGACCCTGCCCGGCTACGGCATCGATTACTGGCCGACTGATGCGAAAATCATCCAGGTCGACATCAACCCCGACCGCATCGGCCTGACCAAAAAGGTCACAGTGGGCATCGTGGGCGACGCTGCGAAAGTGGCCACCGGCATCCTGGACCAGCTGGCCGATGATGCAGGCGACGCAGGCCGCGAAGAGCGCAAGGCCAACATCGCCCAAAAGAAATCCGCATGGGCGCAGGAACTGACGTCCATGAATGAAGAACAGGACGATCCCGGCACCAACTGGAACGAACGCGCCCGCGCGGCCAAGCCTGACTGGATGAGCCCCCGCATGGCGTGGCGCGCAATCCAATCGGCCCTGCCGGTCGAGGCGATCATCTCCTCTGACATCGGCAACAACTGCGCCATCGGCAACGCGTATCCGTCGTTTGAAGAGGGCCGCAAATACCTTGCCCCCGGCCTGTTCGGCCCTTGCGGCTACGGCTTGCCTGCCATCGTGGGTGCGAAAATCGGCCAGCCTGACGTGCCCGTCGTGGGCTTTGCCGGTGACGGCGCCTTTGGCATCGCGGTGAACGAACTGACGGCCATTGGCCGCGGCGACTGGCCTGCCATCACACAGATCGTCTTCCGCAACTACCAGTGGGGCGCGGAAAAGCGGAATTCCACGCTTTGGTTCGATGATAACTTCGTCGGCACCGAGTTGGACGAGGACGTGTCCTACTCCGGCATCGCGAACGCGTGTGGCCTGAAGGGTGTCGTTGCCCGCACACAGGAAGAGCTGACAGCAGCCCTGAACCAGGCGATCAAGGACCAGATGGAAAACGGCATCACCACCCTGATCGAAGCGATGATCAACCAGGAACTGGGTGACCCGTTCCGCCGCGACGCGATGAAAAAGCCCGTGTCGGTCGCGGGTATCTCCAAAGACGATATGGTCCCGCAAACCGTCGCGTGATCTGCTAAGCATTGAGGGGATGGGCGCGCGCCTGTCCCCTCTTTTGCATTTTTTGAAAGGTAATTCGTGCCCCAATCCTTCCTGTCCGACGCCTCAACCGTCGCACCCGCGCACATCATTGAAATGGCGCAAAAAGCGGCCAGCCCCCGCGTGGCCATCGCCCGCGCCGGTGCGCCCCTGCCGATGCTGGCGGCCAAGGAAGCAACCGAAGCCAACATGATGATCCCGGTCTTTACCGGCGAGCGCCAGATGATCGAGGCCGAGGCCGAAAAACTGGAGTGGGACATCTCGGGCTTCGAGTTGATCGAGGCCGAAGGGGAAGCGGCCTCTGGCATGGCTGCAGCGGTCGCCTGCGGCGAAGGTCGCGCGGATGTCCTGATGAAAGGGCAGCTCCATACGGATGCGTTCATGCGCGCCGCTGTGTCGCGCGATGCGGGCCTGCGGACGGGCAAGCGCTTTGTCCATATCTTCCACATCACCACGCCGGACGGAACCGGGTCGATCACGATCTCGGACGCTGCGGTGAACGTGACTCCCAACCTCGACACCCGCAAAGATGCCACCGCCGAGGTGGTCAAGCTGCTGCACAAGCTGGGCAATGCCCGTCCCAAGGTGGCGTTCCTATCCGCGACCGAGTCCGCCATCGAAAGCGTGCCGTCCTCCATGGAGGCCCGCGAACTGCGCGACTGGGCACGTGACAGCATCACGGACGCCGATTTTTCGGGCCCTCTGGCGTTCGACCTCATCATGTCGCCCAAATCCGTCGCCACGAAAAAGATGACCGACGACCCCGTGGCGGGCAAAGCCGACGCAATCATCGTGCCCGACATCGTGTCGGGCAACGGTCTGTTCAAATCCTTCGTCTACCTTGCAGGCGGCTGCGCAGGCGGCATCGTGATGGGCGCAAAGGTCCCGATCTTGTTGACCAGCCGCGCCGACCCACCCGCTGCGCGCCTCTCGTCCGTGGCCCTCGGGGCCATCATGGCCGCCGCATGATCCTTGTCGTCAACGCAGGCTCGTCCTCCATCAAGGTGGCGCTGTTCCAGTCCGACCTGACGAACGTGATGGCAGGACAAGTCAGCGGCATTGGCGGCGCATTGGCCCACCTGACGCTGGGCACTGAAGACCGGGATGTCAGCGCTGCCGACCACGACGCGGCCCTGACCACAATCCTCGACAGCCTCGCGCGGCAAGGGATCGCCCCCGACAGTCTCACCGCCGCCGCTCACCGCGTGGTGCATGGCGGCACATCATTGGTGGACCCTGTCGCTGTCGACGACACAGTGGTCGCAGGGATCGAAGCGGCCACGCCCCTCGCCCCACTGCACAACCCCAACAACCTCGCAGGTATCCGCGCGCTGCAAACGCTCGCCCCCGGTCTACCGCAATATGCCAGCTTCGGTACGGCTTTTCATGCGGGCCAACCCGAGGTCGCCACCACCTACGCCCTGCCCCGCGAACCGCGCAGCATGGGCATCCGCCGCTACGGTTTCCACGGCCTCAGCTACGCCTGGATCGTCACGCAATTCGGCACAGACTTGCCAGCCCGCCTACTCGCCTTCCACCTCGGCTCCGGCGCATCGCTTTGCGCGATACATGAGGGACGCTCCGTTGCCACCTCCATGGGCTATTCGCCCCTCGACGGCCTGACCATGGGCACCCGCTCCGGCGCGATCGACGGCATGGCCGTGCTGCGCCTTGCCGAAATCTACGGCCACGACCAAGCGGCCCACATGCTCAACCACGAAAGTGGGCTCAAGGGCCTGGGCGGCAGCAACGACATGCGCCTCCTCCTCGCCGCAGACACGGAAAACGCGAAACTCGCCGTCGACCACTTCTGCTACTGGGCCGCCCGCCACGCAGGCTCTGCCATTGTCGCCATGGGCGGTCTTGACGCAGTCGCCTTCACCGGCGGCATCGGCGAGAATGCAGAACCCATTCGCACCCGTATCATCGACCACCTGAAACTCTTCGGCGACGTCCCCGTGCACGTCATCAAAGCCGACGAAGAACGCCAGATCGCCACTGATGCGCTCAAGCTGATCAAAGGAGACACCTGATGCCCAAGGATCAACCGGATATCAACCTGTCCCCAAAAGTCTCGGACGAGGTGCGCAAAACGACCTGTTACATGTGCGCCTGCCGCTGCGGCATCAACGTACACCTCAAGGACGGCAAGGTGGCCTATATTGAAGGCAACCGCGACCACCCGGTAAACCAGGGTGTGCTCTGCGCCAAAGGCTCTGCGGGCATCATGCAGGTCAACGCCCCGTCGCGTCTGCGCAAGCCGCTGAAACGCGTGGGTGAACGCGGCTCGGGCGAATTCCAGGAAATCGAATGGGACGAGGCGCTGCAAATCGCGACCGACTGGCTGGCCCCCATCCGCAAGGATGACCCATCGAAACTGGCCTTCTTCACAGGCCGGGACCAGTCCCAATCCTTCACAAGCTTCTGGGCACAGAACTTTGGCACGCCCAACTATGCCGCCCATGGCGGCTTCTGCTCGGTCAACATGGCCGCCGCTGGTATCTACACAATGGGCGGCGCTTTTTGGGAATTTGGCCAGCCCGATTGGGACCACACCAAGCTCTTCATGCTGTTTGGCGTCGCCGAAGACCACGACAGCAACCCGATCAAGATGGGTATCGGCAAGATCAAGGCCCGCGGCGCGCGCGTCATCGGCGTGAACCCGATCCGCACCGGCTATAACGCCGTGGCCGATGATTGGGTCGGCATCACACCAGGTACAGACGGGTTGTTCATCCTGAGCCTTGTCCATTGCCTGATGAAAGCCGGCAAGATCGACGTGAATTACCTTGCCCAATTCACCAATGCGCCCTGCCTGATCAACGGTGACGAAAAATCCCCCGAGTTCGGCCTCTTGCTCCGTGATGACGATGGCAAGGAACTTGTCATGGACCGGACCACAGGCAAGCTGACCCCGTTCGACCAAAAAGGCGTCAAACCGGACCTGACCGCCACGTACCGCCATGCGGGCTTCAGCCACCGCACCGTCATGCAGCACATGGCAGAACGCTACCTGTCTGACGAATACGCCCCCGAAGCCGTGGCCGACCGTGTCGGCATCTCGGCCAAGCGCATCCGCACACTGGCCGCAGAAATCGCCCGCGTCGCCTTCGACGAAGCGTTCGAACTCGATCAGGAATGGACCGACTTCCGCGGCGAGACACACAAGACCATGCAAGGCCGCCCGGTGTCTTTCCACTCCATGCGCGGGATCAGCGCCCACGCCAACGGCTTCCAGACCTGCCGCGCCCTGCACGTGCTGCAAATCCTGCTCGGCACCGTCGAAGTGCCCGGCGGCTTCCGCTTCAAGCCGCCCTATCCGAAACCGGCCACCGCTCACCCTAAGCCACACAGCGGCACCGCACCCGATCAACCGCTGGACGGCCCGCATCTGGGCTTTGTCCAAGGCCCTGATGATCTGGCACTGAAAAAAGATGGCACCCCTGCCCGCATCGACAAGGCGTTCAGCTGGGAAAACCCAATGTCCGCCCACGGGCTGATGCACATGGTGATCTCGAACGCCTATGCGGGTGACCCCTACAAAATCGACACGCTCTTCATGTACATGGCGAACATGTCGTGGAACTCTTCCATGAACACCCGCGGCGTGATCGACATGTTGACGGACAAGGACGACAACGGCGACTACGTGATCCCGCGGATCATCTATTCAGATGCGTATAGCTCGGAAATGGTGGCCTATGCCGACCTGATCCTGCCCGACACCACGTATCTCGAACGGCACGACTGCATCTCGCTGCTCGACCGCCCGATTTGCGAGGCCGACGCCGCCGCCGACGCCATCCGCTGGCCCGTGATCGAACCCGACCGCGACGTGCGCGGCTTCCAATCGGTGCTGTGCGAGCTTGGAGCCAAGCTTGGCCTGCCCGGCTTCACCAATGACGACGGCAGCCAGAAATACGCCGACTACGGCGACTACATCGTCAACCACGAACGCAAACCCGGCATCGGCCCGCTTGCCGGATGGCGCATGGGTGAAAACGGTCTGGTCAACGGACGCGGCGGCGTGAACCACGGCCAGCTAGACAGCTACATCGCCAATGGCGGCTTCTGGGTCGGCCACATCCCGGACGAAGCGCTCTATTACAAACCGTGGAACAGCGCTTACCAGAACTGGGCCGTGGAAATGGGCCTTTTCGACAGCCCGCAACCCTATCTCTTCACGCTCTATGTCGAACCCATGCGCCGCTTTCAGCTGGCCGCCGAAGGCCATGGCGACCGCCAGCCCCCGGAACACCTGCGCGAACGGATCAAGGCCACAATGGACCCGCTACCCTTCTGGTACGACCCCGCGCCCGACAACCACGGCGACGACTATCCGATCACTGCGCTCACCCAGCGCCCCATGGCAATGTACCACTCCTGGGGGTCCCAAAACGCATGGCTGCGGCAACTGCACGGCCACAACCCACTTTATCTGCCCACCAAGCTGATGCGCGAAAACGATTTGTCGGACGGCGACTGGGCCAAAGTCACGTCCCCTCACGGCGAAATCACCGTACCGGTCCTCGAAATGGCCGCGCTGAACGAAAGCACGGTCTGGACCTGGAACGCGATCGGCAAGCGCAAAGGCGCGTGGGCCCTGGATGAAAACGCGCCCGAAGCCACCAAAGGCTTCCTCCTGAACCACCTGATCCACGAGCTGCTGCCACCCAAGGGCGACGGCCTCCGCTGGGCCAACTCCGACCCGATCACGGGACAAGCGGCGTGGTTTGACCTCAAGGTCCGCGTAGCGAAGGCAGACGCGCCAAGCGAAAGCCAACCGGCCATGAAACCGATCAAATCACCCGTGGGCAAAGGACCAGCTCAATTGGCATGGAAGGTTGGCAAATGACCCCCATCCAGCGCACCATCCTCGTCATCGCAGCCTTTGTCACGATCGCTGTCGGCACCTTCATCTATTTCATCGCCAATTGGGACGCGTCCAAAGCCGAACCCATCGGTGCTACCGATAACAGCACCTTCTTCTCTTTGACAGTACGGCGGGGTCTGGGGCAGCGCCCCAGTCCTGCCCTCTCAGTGAGGACAACCGCATGACCACATTGCCCGAAAAAACCGAACGCAAACTCGGCCTCGTCATCGACCTCGACACCTGCGTCGGCTGCCACGCCTGCGTGATCTCGTGCAAAGGCTGGAACACCGAAAACTACGGCGCACCTCTGGCCGACACGGACGCGTATGGCAGTGACCCCTCCGGCACCTTCCTCAACCGCGTGCACAGTTTTGAGGTGCAACCTGAACAGGGCGAAGCGCAACTCATTCACTTCCCCAAGTCCTGCCTGCATTGCGAGGACGCGCCCTGCGTCACCGTCTGCCCCACGGGCGCCAGCTACAAACGGGTCGAGGACGGCATCGTACTGGTGAATGAATCCGACTGCATCGGCTGCGGTTTGTGTGCCTGGGCCTGCCCCTACGGCGCGCGCGAACTGGATGCGGTCGAAAAGGTGATGAAGAAATGCACCCTCTGCGTCGACCGCATCTACAATGACAACCTACCGGAAGAAGACCGCGTGCCCGCTTGCGTGCGCACCTGTCCCGCAGGCGCGCGCCACTTCGGTGACTTCGCAGACCCCGACAGCGACGTGTCGAAACTCACCGCTGAACGCGGCGGCATGGACCTGATGCCCGAACAGGGCACCAAACCAGTCAACCAGTACCTGCCGCCACGCCCCAAGGACACGCTGTCCGAAGGCGCGGGCGACATCGACATCCTCGCCCCCTACCTCGAACCCGTCGCACAGGAAGCCAAGGGCTTTCTCGGCTGGCTCGACAAGACGTTGGAGAAACTCTGATGCATCCGGCCCCTTCCGTCATCTTCTTCACCGTCTTTTCTGGCATCGGCTTTGGCCTTCTGACCTTCCTCGGCCTCGGCTACCCGGCGGTCACAGGCTGGTCCGCCTTCGCCTTCTTCACCATCGCCTATCTCTGCGCCGTAGGCGGCCTCATCTCCTCCACCTTCCACCTCGGCCACCCCGAACGCGCTATAAAGGCGTTCACCCAATGGCGCTCTTCCTGGCTCAGCCGAGAGGGTGTCTGTGCCCTCATCGCCCTGATCACCATGGCGCTCTACGGCGCGGGCCTTGTGTTCTTGGGCCAGCGCTGGGGCCTTCTGGGTCTCATCGGCGCGATCTTCTCGCTGCTGACCGTGTTCACCACATCGATGATCTACACCCAGCTCAAGACAATCCCGCGCTGGAACTCGCCTCTCACGCCGGTCATGTTCCTTAGCTTCAGCCTCGCAGGTGGTGCGCTGCTGGCGGGTCAGGTCACATGGGCCATGGCGCTCATTGCCATCTCGGGCGTTTTCCAAGTCGTGCTCTGGATGCAGGGCGACGGCGCGTTCAAAACCTCCGGCACTTCGATGGCCACCGCAACCGGTCTCGGCACTATCGGTGCTGTCCGCGCATTCGAGCCGCCGCATACAGGCACCAACTACCTGCTCAAGGAATTCGCCTATGTCGTGGGCCGCAAACACAGCCAGAAACTACGCGCCATCTCGTTTGTCCTGATGGTCGTTATCCCTGTCCTGCTGCTGGCCCTGCCATTCTCGCACTGGGTCGCAGTGATCGCCGTGATCAGCCACATCGCAGGCGCGCTCGCCTCGCGCTGGTTGTTCTTTGCCGAGGCCGAGCACGTGGTTGGCCTCTACTACGGCAAACGGTGATTACGGTGGGCAAATTGCCCACCCGACGAACACACATCATGTAGGGTCGGCAATTTGCCCACCTTTTCTACATCAACCCAGCGTGCTCCAACGCCGCATCGACCAGCGTCTTGGTCTCGTCCGCCAACCCGGTCAACGGCAACCGCACCTCGTCCGAACACAGGCCCAGCCGCGACATGGCGTACTTGACCCCGACCAGCCCCGGCTCGGTAAAGATCGCCTTGTGCAGCGGCATCAGCTTGTCCTGCACCTCCAGCGCCGCGGCATAGTCGCCCGCCAGACACGCCTCCTGCAATTGGCTCGACAACTTCGGCGCGACGTTCGCCGTCACCGAAATACAGCCCACGCCGCCTTGCGCATTGAACCCGTGCGCCGTCGCATCTTCACCCGACAACTGCACAAAATCCGGCCCGCAACTCATGCGCTGGTGCGACACGCGCGCCAAATCGCCCGTCGCGTCCTTGACCCCCACAATACGGGGCAGTTTGGCCAACTCGCCCATCGTCTCCGGGCTCATGTCGATCACTGACCGCGGCGGAATGTTATAGATGACAATCGGAATATCGGCACAATCATGCAGCGCCGTGAAATGCGCAATCAACCCGCGCTGGGTCGGCTTGTTGTAATAGGGCGTCACAACCAGCGCCGCATCGGCACCGATCTTGGCGGCATATTCGACAAACCGAATGGCCTCGACCGTGTTGTTCGACCCGGCCCCGGCAATCACCGGAATACGACCCGCCGCGGCCTTGACCACCGTCTCAATCACCATCTCATGTTCTTCGTGGGTCAGCGTCGGGCTTTCGCCGGTGGTCCCAACAGGCACCAGACCATGCGATCCTTCGCCCACATGCCACTCGACCAGCTTCTTGAGCGTTTCCAGATCCAAAGCGCCGTTGCGAAACGGCGTGATCAGCGCGGGCATAGACCCTTTGAACATCTCAAAGCTCCTTTTTTGACGTGTGGCAGGCCGAGGGCCTGAAATTTGACATACAAATGCCCGGAAACGTGAGTTGAACTGTCACGACCCGCACATATGCTCACAGGCTCTAGCCATGCGAGGACAGGAATTGCAAGTGATCAGCCGGATTGCCCTGGCCTTTGTTCTGCTTTTTGCAGGCGGTGTGGCCGCCATGGCCGAACGCCCCCGCCCCCTTGGCTGGGCGATGGAGGCTGTGCGCAGTGGCAACTGGGACACCGCCGCCCGGATCGCCGCCCGCGACGGCGATGTCGCCGCCGACATTGTCGAATGGCAGCGCCTGCGGGCAGGGCGCGGCACCTATGCGCAAGTCACCGATTTCCTGAACCGCCGCCCCGATTGGCCGGGCGAAGCGCTTCTGCGCCGCCGCTCCGAAACCGCGATCATGCGCGCGCCCGACAGGGTCCTGCTGCCCTTCTTCGAAGATCAACCTGCCCAGTCCCCCGAAGGCATCCTGGCCCACGCCGCGGCCCTCACCCGCGCCGACCGCAGCGGAGAGGCCGAGGCCAATGTAGTCCTCGCTTGGCGCACCCTGCCCATGACCGCCACGACCCAGGCGCGCTACCGCGCTGTTCATGGCGACCTGCTGAAACCGCATCACACCGCCCGGCTCGATGCGCTTTTGTGGTCCGACGATCGCTCAAGCGCCCGGCGCATGTTCCCGCTCGTGGGCGAGGATTGGACTGCGCTTGCCCAGGCCCGCATCGGCCTGCGCCAACTCGCAGGCAACGTCGACAGCCTGATCGAAGCGGTGCCAAAGGCCCTGCAAGATGACCCCGGCCTCGCCCACGGCCGCTTTGAATGGCGTAGCCGCAAGGGTCGCTGGGATGATGCCAAGGACCTACTTCTTGACCGCTCCCGCTCCGCCGAAACGCTGGGGCAACCCGATGCCTGGGCCAACCGCCGCCGTGCCTTGGCGCGCGACGAAATGCGCGACGGCGACGCCAGCCGCGCCTACCAGATGGCCGCCCGCCATTTCCTGACCGAAGGGTCCGCCTATGCCGATCTTGAATGGCTTGCGGGCTATGTCGCCCTGCGCCTGCTGGGCGACGCCGAACTGGCCCTCGGTCACTTCACCAACCACAGGGATGCCACCCGTTCCCCGATCTCGCGCGGGCGCGCGGGCTACTGGATGGGCCGCGCGCATGAGGCGATGGGCAACACCGACGAGGCCCAGGCCGCCTATGCCGACGGTGCGCAGTACCAAACGTCTTTCTATGGCTTGTTGGCCGCCGAACGCGGCGGTCTGCCCACCGACCCCGACCTGGACGGGGCCGAACCCTTTGACCCGTGGGAAGACAGCGATCTGGCCCGTCGCGACCTGTTCCGGGCGGGTCTGCTCCTGCAAGCCTCGGGCGAGATCACGCTCGCCGAACGGTTCTGGACCCACCTCGCCGAAAACCTCGACCGCGCCGAGGCGGGCCAACTGGGCCAGGCTGCCATCGATGTGGGCCAGCCCCATCTTGGCGTCATGATTGGCAAGCGCCTCGCGCGCCGGGGCCTGACCCTGCATGCGCCCTACTACCCGCTGCATCCGCTGGCCAAGGCGGACCTGCCCATTGCCCCCGAGATGTCCCTTGCCATCGCCCGGCGCGAAAGCGAATTTGACCCCGTGGTCCGCTCCGGCGTTGGCGCGCGCGGGCTGATGCAGATCATGCCCGCCACCGGGCGCGAGGTCGCCGCCTCGCTTGGCCTGCGCGCCGAACACAGCACCGCCCGGCTGACCACCGATCCGGTCTACAACGCCCGCCTCGGCGCCACCTATCTCAGCCAGCTGGCCCGCCGCTTCGATGGCAATGTGATCCTGATGTCCGCGGGCTACAACGCTGGCCCCTCCCGCCCGATCCGCTGGATGGACCTCTACGGCGACCCCCGCCGCGGCACCGACGATTTCGATGTCATTGACTGGATCGAACACATCCCCTTCCGCGAAACCCGCAACTACGTGATGCGCGTCGCCGAAAGCCTGCCCATCTACCGCGCCCGGCTGGGCAAAGACCCGTTGCCTGTACCGTTCAGCGAGGAACTCATCGGCTCAACCCTGCTGCCGCTCCCGCCACAAGGTGAATAGCCCGGCGCCGACGATGATGGCGGCGCCAATGATCACATTCACCTCCAGCACCTCGCCAAAGACGATGATGCCCACGGCGGCGGCAAAGACCATCTGGAAATAGGCAAAGGGCTGCACCGCACTCGCCTCTGCCACCTCATAGGTGCGGATCAGCAGCCAGTGGCCCAGCGCCCCTGTCAAACACAGCGCCCCCATCCACGCCCAGTCCGACCCCGTCATCGGCTCCCAGAACCACAGGCCCACGCAGGTCATGGCAACGGCCCCACTCGTCCCGGTCCAGAAGAAACTCGTCGCCGTACTGTCATCCCGCGCCACGTACCGGGTCAGCAGGCCATAGACGGCAAACATGATGGCTGACGCCAGCGGGATCACCGCCGCCGGGTCGAACACGCCAAGACCCGGTTTCAGAATGAACAGCACACCAACAAAGCCAACCCCAATCGCAGCCCAGCGCCGCCAACCCACATGCTCTCCCAAAATCGGCCCGGACAGGGCCGCGACGAGCAAGGGATACGCGGCAAAGACGGCGTGGCTCTCCACCAGCCCCAGCACGGTGAACGCGGTCACCATCACGCAAATCTCGGCGGCCAGCAGCAACCCGCGCAGCCCCTGCACCACCGGTTGCCGTGTCTGCGCCGCCGCTCGCACGCCCCCGGCCTTGCGGGCCGCAATCGTGATGACAAAGGCCGCAAAGAACCAATACCGGATCATCACAACCATGAAGACGTTGTATTCGGCCGCAAGGTGGCGCGAGATGCCATCCTGACTCGCAAACACCACCGACACCGCGATCATCAGCGCAATGCCCAACCGCGTGTTGTTGCCCTGGCTCACCCCAATACGCCCCGCGTCATATGCCGCTTGCGACCAAAGCCAGGCACGCGGGACACGGCAAAACCCGCCTCCTCCAACCCCCGCCGCACGAAACCAGCGGCGGTGTAGGTCGCCACTGTCCCCGCGGGGACAGTGTGACGCGCCACCTCCGCCATCAGGTCCGCTCCCCACAGCTCAGGGTTCTTCGCAGGCGAAAACCCGTCCAGAAACCACGCATCCGCCTTGCCGCCCCATGCCGCCAACGTCTCACGCGCATCGCCTTCGATCACGGTTAACGTCGCATCCTCAAACGCTGCCGATCCCCCACCGGCAGCAATCAACGCAGCAGCCAGTTCCGCCACCTTGGGAAACGCGGCTAATGCCCGCTCCATCGCGGAGACCTCCATCGGAAACGCCTCAAAGCTGGTGAAGTGCAGCCGCCCCGGCACCCCGGCCGCACGCCACGCCGCCCAAGCCGTCAGAAAGTTCAGCCCCGTGCCAAACCCCAACTCCGCCACATGAAACCCGTCGCGGAACCGCGCAGGCAGGTTGTTGCCCTGCAAAAACACATGCCGCGTCTCGGCCAGCCCGTCCTCAAGCGAAAAATACGGATCATCAAAGCGCACAGACACCGGCACACGACCCTCGCGCCATTCCAGTTCCGCCCGCTGGTCCTGCATTCCCCGCCCCTGTAAAGGATACCGGCGCGACCTTGGCGAAAGGCAAAACGAATGGCAACGGCAGACATCACCGTCCGCGGCGCTGGCATCTTTGGCCTGTCCATCGCATGGGTCCTCGCAGGCCGTGGCGCACGGGTGCAAGTCATTGACCCCAACGGCCTCGCCGCTGGCGCCTCGGGTGGCATCGTCGGCGCCCTCGCCCCGCATGTCCCGGAAAACTGGAACCCGAAAAAGCAGTTCCAACTGGAAAGCCTGCTGATGGCCGAAGCGTTCTGGGCCGAGGTTGAAGCCGCAGGCGGCCAATCGCCGGGATACGGACGCACAGGCCGCTGCCAACCCATCGCGGACGACGCAGCACTCGCCCTCGCCCACCAACGCAGCGAAACCGCCAAAACCCTCTGGGGCGACGCTGCCACATGGACAGTCCGCCCCGTCGAAAACCCAGACTGGACGGCCCACAGCCCCACCGGCATGGAAATCTTCGACACCCTCAGCGCCCGCATCCACCCGCATCAAGCCTGCTACGCCTTGGCCGCAGCCCTCGAAACCAAAGGCGTCACGGTCCAACCCGACGCCCCCGAGACCGGGATCACCCTCCACGCCACCGGCGTCGCAGGACTTAAGACGCTCAACGCAGGCCATACCCGCATGGTGGGCACAGGGATCAAGGGCCAGGCCGCCCTTCTGGATTTCGCCGCCCCCAACGCGCCGCAACTCTTTGCCGACACGCTCCACATCATTCCACACGCCGACGGCACCACCGCTATCGGCTCGACGACCGAGCGGGCGTATGACGACCCAACCAGCACCGACGCACAACTCGACGACATCGTCACCCGCGCCCGCACCGCCGTAACGGCGCTAAAGGACGCCAAAGTCATCGCCAAATGGGCAGGCCTACGCCCCCGTTCGCGCAGCCGCGCGCCGATGCTCGGCCCCTGGCCCGATCAGCCCGGCCACTACATCGCCAATGGTGGGTTCAAGATCGGCTTCGGCATGGCCCCTAAAGTGGCGACAACAATGGCCGACCTCATCCTCGACGGCCTCGACACAATCCCGCAGGGGTTCGCCGTCGCGGACTCTCTCTAGGCCTCCGCCTCCATGCACATCCGCCCATCCGGCCCGCGCACCCAAAGCTGCCGACCTTTCCGGCAGACGGTGGCCACCTCATGGTGCATCAACGGCGACGTCGCCCGAAACCGAAAGCGCTCCAACGGCCCCAAAGCTGCCTCGGCCATCAACATCAGATGCTGGGCGAGCAGCGGCCCATGCACCACCAACCCGTCATAGCCCTCGACCGCGCGGGCATAGGGCTGGTCATAGTGAATCCGGTGCCCATTGAACGTCAGCGCCGAATAGAGAAACAGCAGCGTCGCATTGAACGACCGCTCCTCCGCCTCCTCCTCATCCACCGGGGCCACTGGCGGCACAGGCTGCGGCGCGCCCTGCTCCGGGTCCTCGCGATAGACCAGATCCTGCCACTCCGTCACACACAGCGCGCCGCCCTGCCATATCTCATGGCACAAGGTGACAAAGGCCAACGGCCCCGTCCGCCCGGCCTTGTGCTCGGCCTTTTCACACACCGTGACCCGCGCCGCCTCGACCCCAACACGCAAAGGGGCATGAAACGCCAAACGCCCCCCGGCCCACATCCGTCGCGGCAGTCCCATATCAGGGATCACGCCGCCCACCTTCGAATGCCCATCGCGCCCCAACCGCTCCGGCGGCTCTGGAGCCCAGAAGTAAAGCTGATGAAAAAATGGCGGCAGCGCATCGCCCACCACCAGATCGGGCTCACGCCCCAGTGTCGCCTGCATCGCACGGGCCCGCGCGGGGTCCATCACATCGCTTTGACGAACGGTTCTGTCGGGGTCATTCTCCATGCGCCGCACCATGGGACAGGACGCAAAATGGAACAACCGAAACTCAGCGCGCTCGATCACCTCGTCCTCACGGTCGCCGACCTTGACGCGACCATCGCGTTCTACACCCGCGTCCTGGGCATGACCCACACGCCCTTCCAAGTGGCCGACGGCTCAACCCGCCATGCGCTCGGCTTCGGCACACAAAAGATCAACCTGCATCAGGCCGACACCACCTTTGACCCCAAGGCCGCGCGCCCCACAAAAGGCAGCGCCGACCTCTGCTTTCTCACCGACGTGGCTATCGACACATGGCAGGCCCACCTCCACGCCACCGACACAACAATTGAAGACGGCCCCGTCCCCCGCTCCGGCGCGCAATTTCCGATCATCTCGCTCTATGTCCGCGACCCGGATGGCAATCTGATCGAAATCAGCACACGGGCCTAGCGGCCGATCTCAGCGCGCAGCGCCTGCATCAGTTGGGTCAGTTCCTCCACATACATCTCGCCCGTCAGATGCCCGTCCGCATCAAACTGCTCCGAACAGTTCGCCACATGTATCTCCGGCCCCTGCAGTATCCGCGGACGAAACGGCACCATGAAGCCGCGCAACACCATCTGCGCCCGCTCGCCACCCGCCCGTCCTGACGCTGCCGACATCACCGCGAGCGGCTTGCCCGCCCACGGATTGCCCTTCACTCGGCTCACCCAATCCAGCACGTTCTTCAGCGCACCCGAGGGTCCCTTGTTGTATTCCGGGGTAGAGATGATGACCGCATCCGCTTCATCGATCTGCCGCGCCAGCGCTTCGACCTCCGGTGGCACCCCGTCGGACGCCTCAAGGTCCCCGTCATACAGCGGAAACCGCACATCCCCTTCGACGTAAGTACATTCGCCAAACAACCGCGCCGCCTCGCGCAGCAGTTTGGAATTGGTCGACTCGGCGCGCAGCGCGCCGGAAATGCCCAGCAGGGTCGGTGTCGTCATGGCGGGGTCCTTGGTCAGAAATCTGTGCCCAGAATGGCGCGGTGCCCCTCAAACGCAAGAGGCCCCGGTGATGTTCCGGGGCCTCGTGACGTGATTGATGTGGTTTTCGGACTACCGCGCGTTGGGCAGGATCACGATCTCGACCCGGCGGTTCTGCTGCTTGCCTGCCGCGGTGGCGTTGGTGGCAATCGGCTGGCTTTCGCCACGGCCGAAGGTCTGTACCCGATTGAACGGCACGCCCTGCGCCAGCAGCACATCCGCCACGGCATTCGCACGCCGCTCAGACAGTTGCTGGTTGAACGCCGCATCGCCGTCACTGTCGGTATGGCCGACGATCTGCACGGTCGACGCCGGATACCGCTCCAAACTGCGCGCCAGCGCTGCCATGTCCGAATTCAGCCCCGGACGTACGGTAAAGCTGTTGACGGCGAACAGGATCGCCTCGGGGAACGACACAATCAACCGATCGCCGGTGTTGGTGATGGTCACACCACTCGCCAACTCACGGCGCAGTTCGGCCTCCTGCTGGTCCAGGTCATAGCCGATGGCGCCGCCGATCAGGCCACCCACAACGGCACCCGCCACGGCTGTGCCCGTGTCACCCGCGAGGCCGCCGA
The DNA here is from genome assembly GCA_039179785.1 of Pseudomonadota bacterium. Classification (GTDB taxonomy): domain Bacteria; phylum Pseudomonadota; class Alphaproteobacteria; order Rhodobacterales; family Rhodobacteraceae; genus Tateyamaria. The sequence goes on from JBCDEK010000017.1 coordinate 22,382, forward strand.
CCAAAGCGCCCGACGCAGCGCCGATGGCGGCGCCGGTGTTGCGTTTCTGGTTGATGGGCTCGCCGCTCGGTCCAACCGTGCCTAGGGCTCCAGGGTCCGTACAGGCGCTCAGCGCAGCGATGGCGCCAACGGCGATAAGTGTGGGAGATTTAAGCATATCTATTGTCCTACTGCCTTCCAAAACGGGGCCGTGTTCGGGCACGCCCCCTTATATGGACGCAAGATAGGGGCGCTGTGTTCCAAGAAATAGGGGGAAAATGCCATAAGCGGCATCCCGCGCACGATTGTGAACAAGCGTCTCAGGCCTCGGCCCGTGCCGATTCATAGGCCAAAAGCGCGCGTTTCACAGGCAGCCCCCAATGGTAGCCGCCCAAGCCCCCCGACTTGCGCAAGGCCCGGTGGCACGGGATCAGCCAACTGACCGGATTGCGGCCCACAGCCGTGCCCACGGCCCGCACGGCGCGCGGATTGCCGATGCTGTCCGCAATCTCGGAATAAGTCGTCACTTGGCCCGAGGGGACGCGCAACAACGCCTCCCACACCTTGATCTGGAACGGGGCACCGATCAGGTAGAGCGGCGCCTCTTTCAATTCCGCATCTTCGGCTCCAAAGGCCGCCAGCACCCAAGGTCGCAGCCGCATCGGGTCCTCGACAAAGGCCGCCTTAGGCCAGCGGCACACCAAATCCTGCATCGCCCAGTCCTCGCCCATCTCGGCAGCAAACCCCAGGCCGCAGATCCCCTTGTCGGTGCCCATCACCAGCGCCAGTCCAAAGGGGCTGTCGAACCACCCCCAGTAGATGGTCAGACCTTGCCCGCCCTTGGCGTAGTCGCCCGGGCTCATGGATTCCCACCGCAAAAACAAATCATGCAGCCGCCCCGACCCGCTTAGGCCTGTGGCATGTGCCGTCTCCAGCGTGGTGAAGCGGTCATTCAGCAGCGCCTTGGCATGACCCAACGCGAGATATTGCTGATATCGCTTGGGCGACACGCCCACCCAGCGCGAAAACACACGCTGAAAATGCGCGGGGCTCATCCCCATCTCAGCCGCCAGAGCATCAAGGCTCAAAGGCGCTTCGGCCCCATCAATCAGATCAATGGCCCGGCGCATGACGCCATAGTGATACCCGGTTTCGGTGGTGGTCTGTGCTGTGTGTTCCATGGGATGGAAACTAGGCCAAGCCGGCCCCCGGCGCGACCCGTTTCCTGCGGGAAGCGGTCAAGCGCGGTTTGGCAGGTCTCCGCCTACCCCGCCAACAGAATACAGACCCCAACGTCGCAACCACCGCCTCCCCCTCTTGCATGGAGGGGGACCAAGGGGGAGGACGCCTTGGATGCTACAGGCGGAACAAAAGGGTCACTTCACAACCCGGGATATTTTCGCAAGTTCAGCGGACAACTGGCTCTGGTCCATCGTTTCAAAGGGCAGGTCAAGCATGGACCGTGCGCGGGCTTCCAGGATTGCATAGGCGGCCTCAAAAGCGTCCTGCTGATCCTCTTCCGAAGCGGTCGCCGGATCGTCCACTCCCCAATGAGTGCGAACCGGTGCACCCGGCCATATCGGGCAGGCTTCTTCCGCAGCGTTCCCACAAACGGTGATCACCAGCCCCATCTCAGGGGCGTCTGGCGTGGCAAATTCATCCCAGCTTTTCGACCGCAACTGCGACGTCGTGTACCCGAGCCTCGTCAACAAACGCAGCGCCATCGGGTGTACCTGACCCGCCGGTCGCGACCCGGCAGAGTAGGCTTTGACACGCGCGCCGCCTCGCTTGTTCAATATGCACTCCAGTAGGATTGAGCGCGCCGAATTGCCGGTGCAAAGGACAAGGATATTCATATCTGCTGCCTACTTCCGTTACGTATCATCTTTGTGACACTCACTGCGCGCCCAGAAAACACAGCAGTTTCGCCATCGCGCCGGGTGCCCTGTCACGCGCCAACGGCCAAAGTCGGCCCCAACCCGCCCCTACGCCAACCGCTCCGCAGGCTCCCCCACCTCCACCGCCCGCAACTGCTCCAGGCTGCGCTCAGGCAGACCCGCCTCCTCCGCATACAACATCGCCCGCGCGGCAAAGTCCCGCGCCGCATCCGCCATCTCGTCGTCGCCACACCCCGCCAGAGCGGCCAACGCCTTGCGCAGGGTCAGCGCCACCTCGATCGTGCCCGCCCCGTCCCGCGCAATCGCGGCAAAGGATGCTTCGACAAAGTCATCGGCTTCAGGAAACGCCACGAACACCCGTGGCGACGATGACGCTTCTGCGTCGGGTGTGGCCCGCGCGTAGTCCCACAACAGCTCCTTCAGATCCAGCAACGCCTCGATGGCCGTGCCCGGGTCATTGATCCCCGGCGACAGCGCTTTCGACGCAATCTCGGACAACACTGTCAGCCCGAATTGTGCGTCCTTTTCGTGGGTGCGATGTGCGCCGAATGTGAATTGCTTGGCGATTTGCTCCAGCGCTGCATCTGTCACAGTGCCGGACACATGGCCCAACGTCTCGCCCTCCAGCACATGTGATCCGGGCCGCACCTTGAGATAGATGACCGACGCCTCCGGCAGACACTCTTCCAGCGACGCCATATCAATCAGTTGCAAAAATCCGGTACACGGCGCGGGGAGCGGCGTCAGGACCTGCGGCAACACCGTCTCTTGCGACAGTTGCGACGCGCCATGGCGAGGGTTGTGCGCCAGCGCCAGCAGGGACTCCCGCGCCCGTTCCCGGGCGGCGTTCAGGCTCTCCTCGACACTGCCCAGCATCGTCAGGTGCTGAATCCACCGCAGCAGTGACACCACCACCAGAACAACCACCGCCACCGTGATCATCATCACGAAAAACGCCGCATCCGGGGGGTAAAATCCCAGCCGATACAGCACAATCGACCCCAGCGAATAGACAAAGGCCCCGATGAACGCCGCCAGCACCGACTGGGTGGTCGTGTCCTCCAGCAGGATGCGGTGCACCCGCGGCGTGGCGTTTGCCGCCGCCGCCCGGTGCGCCGACACCATGATGTTGAGCGAAAATGTCGACACCGCCAGCATCGACGAGGCCAGGATCGTCAGCACCGCCATGACCGCCTGAAAGTCGATCTTGGCTTTGATGCCCTCGCCCAGCCATGTGTTGGCCAGCGGGCTCACCAGCGTCGCCACCACCGACAGCAACGCATAAAGCAGCACGCGCAGCCCCATGTCGCGGTAATACCGCAGAAAAACCAGTTTGATCCACTTCAGACGCGACTTCATCCGCTGCTCCCCCTGGCATCACAGCGCACGATCTAACGCAAAACCGACGCGGCAACAGCCCAAGCCTTGCCCGTCTCGCGAAGTTCCCCCATAAGCCTCCGCCATGGCCAAACAGCTCGACTATCACACGATCCGCCAGATCTTCACCCGCTTTCACGAGGCTGACCCAGAACCCAAGGGCGAGTTGGATCACGTGAACGTCTACACCCTCGTCGTGGCCGTGGCGCTCTCGGCCCAAGCCACGGATGCGGGCGTGAACAAGGCCACCAAGGCGCTCTTCCAGATCGCCGACACGCCGCAAAAGATGCTCGATCTTGGGATCGACGGGCTGACCGACCATATCAAGACCATCGGCCTTTACCGGCAAAAGGCCAAGAACGTCATAAAGCTGTCCCAGATCCTCGTCGACGAATACGGCGGCGAGGTCCCCAATTCCCGCGCCGCCCTGCAATCGCTGCCGGGCGTGGGGCGCAAGACCGCCAACGTGGTCCTGAACATGTGGTGGAGCTTTCCGGCCCAGGCCGTCGACACCCACATCTTCCGCCTCGGCAACCGCACCGGCATCGCGCCCGGCAAAACCGTGGACGCCGTCGAACGCGCCATCGAAGACAACATTCCCGCCGATTTCCAGCTGCACGCCCACCACTGGATGATCCTGCACGGACGCTACCACTGCAAAGCGCGCAAGCCGCAATGCCCCACCTGCATCATCCGCGATCTCTGCCCCTTTGAGGACAAAACCCAATGACCAAATACACGCTCGCTGGCATCGGCAACGCTGTTGTCGATGTGATTTCCAATGCCGATGACAGCTTTCTCGACCTCATGGGGATCGAGAAGGGCATCATGCAGCTGATCGAACAGGACCGGGGCGAGGTGCTCTACGCCTCCATGACCGAACGCCTGCAAACCCCCGGCGGAGCCGTGGCCAACACCATTGCGGGCGTCGGTGCGCTCGGCCTGCCCACCGCCTTCATCGGACGGGTGCACGATGACGCGCTGGGGCGGTTTTATGCCCAGTCGATGCAGGACAGCGGCACCGACTTTGTGAACGCGCCGATCCCCGATGGCGAATTGCCCACTTCGCGCTGCATGATCTTTGTGACACCCGATGGCGAACGGTCGCTCAACACGTATTTGGGCATCTCAACCGAACTTGGGCCCGATGATGTGCCGGAAGCGGTCGCCGCAAATGCCGAGATTATGTTCCTCGAAGGCTACCTCTTCGACAAGGACAAGGGCAAAGAGGCGTTCCGCCAGGCCTCCCGCTTCACCCGCGGCGCGGGCGGCAAGGCGGGCATCGCCATTTCCGATCCGTTCTGCGTCGACCGCCACCGCCCCGACTTCCTCGACATGATCGGCAACGAACTGGACTTCGTCATCGGCAACGAACACGAGATCAAATCGCTCTTCGAAACCGACGACCTCGAAGCGGCGCTGACCAAGACCGCCGACATGATCGACCTGCTGGTCTGCACCAAGTCCGGTGACGGCGTCACAATAATCGGACACGGCCAACGTCACGACATCCCGGTGGAAACGATCACCCCCGTCGATGCAACAGGCGCAGGCGACCAGTTTGCAGCCGGGTTCATCTATGGCCTCGCCACAGGCCGCGACCTGGCCTCCTGTGGCCGCATGGGCAACCTGTGTGCAGCGGAAGTGATCAGCCATATCGGCCCCCGCCCCCAGATCGACATGAAACAGCACTTTGCCAGCGCCGGTCTGCTCTGACCAGGCGGGGTGCCCAGGGCATCTGTCGGATTTGCATATTTGAGGAACAATGAAGCCATGCTGAGTGACGGATATCATGAGGTGCCCAAGGGCAAGATTGCCACGGTTGTTACCAATCTCGAAATGCGCGCCCGCCCGGAAACGCGGGACGTGCCCACACCCGAGGGCTGGACGCTGACCCGCATCCAGACCCCCACAACCGACTGGTACCGCGCGCTCTTTGCCGCCGTGGGGGCCGACTGGCTTTGGTTCGGGCGGCTGAAACTGCCCGAGGCCGAGCTGGACGCGATCCTGTCGAACCCGAAGGTGCACGTCTACACGCTGCAAAAGGACGGTATGGATGGCGCACTGCTCGAACTCGACTTCCGGACAGACAAGGAATGCGAACTGGCCTATTTCGGCCTCACCGCGCCCCTGATCGGCACCGGTGCAGGCCGCTTCCTGATGAACGCCGCCATCGATGCCGCCTGGAGCGCCGACATCACCCGCTTCCATGTCTTCACCTGCACGCTCGACAGCCCACAGGCGCTTGGGTTCTACCGCCGCTCAGGCTTTGTACCCATCCGTCAGAAAGTCGAAGTGGCCGACGACCCACGGCTCACCTTCGGCTTTGACCGCGGCCTTGCCCCACACGTGCCGATTTTCGATTCCTAAGGCCGCGTTGCCGCCGCGCACGACCGCCCGGCCAGACACTCCTTGACCTGAGCCACCTGCGCCTCGGTCGGATTGCCAAACAGGAACCCGCCGCAGGCATGGGTGTGCAGCACATAGCTGTGGCTGGTCTTGCGCAGAAACCCCAGCATCTCTCCGGGCGCAGGCTGCGGACACCACGGCCCTGCGCAGTGCACCTCCAGCACCACATCCGTCTCAAAGGGCTGCGCAATCCCCCGCACGGTCAGCGCCTCACCGCGGAACGTCGCGGGGATCAACGTCACCTCGGGCACAGCGCTCTGCCCTGACAGGTCCATCTCGGGCACCAGATCGGCATCAAAGTCCAGCGTCCCCAGCACGGGCACATAGCCCTCTTCGGCCCCTGCTGCCTCCTGATAGGCGTTGGTGACCCCATGCGGCAAGCAAGACAAGGCAAGGGCAGGACACGGCAGTACCGCCAACAAAGCACCTAAAAATCGCATACCGCGCCCCACCCTTGCCAGGGAACGGGAAAGGGCCCGTTCGCCCTTGCAACACATGGGGTCAGGCCCCTTTGTTATGCAATATCATGGGACATATGCGGCGCGAATTCAGCCAGAACGCGCACATAGACATCGCGTTTGAACGGCACGATGGCCTCCGGCAAATCCGCAGGCGCCATCCATTTCCAGGCCGAAAATTCCGGGTCAGCCGTGTCCAGATCAATAACGTCATCGGACCCTGTGAAGCGCAGTAAGAACCACTTCTGCTTCTGCCCCCGGTACTTGCCCTTCCACAGCTTCGGGATCAGGTCATGCGGCAATTCATAGGGCAACCAGTCAGCTGTCTCCGCCACAAGCTCAACCGCACTTGCAGGGATCGAGGTCTCCTCCTCCAACTCCCGCAACGCCGCGTCCCGCGCATCCTCACCCTTGTCGACACCGCCCTGCGGCATCTGCCATGCGTCGCGATACCGGTCCGTGCGCTGCCCGACCCAGACCAAGCCATCGACGTTGATCACCATGACGCCCACATTCTTGCGATAGGGCAGCTTCTCGATCTCTTCGGGGGTCATCCTGGGTATCTCCGGCGGTTGCACTGTCGGGAAATACTATTCTTTCGGCGATGTGAAGAGGGTGTTTCGGTTCCGTGGCTGAACGGTGGTCGGCTGCGCGGGCAAAGCGAACGTTTGACCAATGTCAGCTTTGCGGACTTTTCTACCGTTCATTCAACCCACCCCGCACGGAATCAAGGCGAAGCCGCCGTGCCATCGCCGGCCCGCCCCCCGGGTCGGCGATACGTCTGTCGGATGTGCATCGCTCATATGGAAGATGTACGTGGCAACGATAAAGCTCTGCCGAACATCCGTCAGATCGCCCACCCGCGGCCCGACGATGGCACGGCTTGCGGCTTCTCGTACTTTCAATGTCGGTGGTGCGGGACAAACCTGCCGTTTGCCTTCTTAAGGTGAATGGCCGCTTTTGGATCTTCGGCGCAGTCGATTTATCGAACGAAAGCTAAGACCTCCGTCAACCATTCCTCCGGTGCGTCTTGCGGTATCCAATGAGATGCATTCCGAATGCGAGCCAGCCTTGCGTTCGGAATATCGCGCGCGAGTCGTTCTCCATCAGTGACAGGTTGCCAAGGGTCGTCTTCGCCCCATACCAGCAGCGTGTCCGCAGAAATTTTTTGGTGACGATCCTCAAGCATCGTCGTGTGGCTTGTGTTGAGGTCGGAGGCGTTTCGAACGAGGCTTATTTTGCCCGCGTCCGTCACGTAGGGAGCCACGATGCCATCAACAAACTCCTGAGTGAGGCGGTCTTTCCGTGACAGGCCGTCATCGAAACCGCCAACCAAAAACTCTCGGATTTCCGCATTTGACTTTCGGGCCCAATCGGGATGCCCAACGCTGATCATGTCGTCAATGGGCCAACTGTCGTAAGCTACAATGTTGGAGAGCACGAGTTTGTTCACACGGTCGGGGTTTTCGACTGCCATGATCAAAGCCACACCGCCGCCGGTGTCGTGACCGATCAAAGTGGCGCTGCTGACATCCAGTGCGTTCATGAAGGAGACGATCATGTCTCTTTGCGCACGCAACGAGCGGTCGAACTGGTCGCGCTGGTCGGACATTCCATGGCCGATGAAATCTGGCGCAAGAACCCGGTTGTTTTTTGCCAGCCGGTCCAAAACCTCGTGGTAGAGATAAGACCACGTCGGGATGCCGTGCATCAGGATGATCGGATCGCCATTCCCCAGATCGGTGTAAGCAATCTCCATGGGGATGTGCGCAACGCCGTCGAGGACGATCCTTTTCTGCCGCGCAATAAAGTCTTCATGCTTCATCTTGGATCTCCAAATCGGAAAGTCTGCAGTGTTAGTTGGCAGCGATCTTCAGACCGACGACGCCGAGTGCGATGAGGGCCACACTCCCGATTTTCAGCGGGGTCAAGACTTCACCGAAGACCAGGTGCCCAAACAGCACCGTTCCGAGCGCGCCAGCCCCAACCCAGATCGGGTAGCCGATTGACACTGGAAGAGTGCGCAGCGCCATCGTGAGAAGGCCGATTCCGGCAACAACAGCGAATGCGGTGAAGACGCTCGGCCAAAACACCGTGAAGCCTTTTGATGCCTTCATGGACAGGGCGAAGGCAACCTCGAAGACCGCTGCAAGTGAAAGAAACACCCAAGCCATGATTGCACCTGTTTCAAAGTGTGTAGGTGGTCGGCCGGGGAAATGCCGACCACCCACAAAGCAGTCACATGCCAATGAAGATGCCAGCTACGAAGAACGGCAAAGCGAAAAACCCTAGCGACCAAACCATTGTGCGGATTGGCACAAGACCAAGCGCATAGGACGGCAGGTAGAGAACCCGCGCGATCATGAAGGCGATGGCGGGGTATTGTGTCCAGCCGTTCGAGATGTCGAGGAACTGTGCGACGAGCACGAGCGGCGCGAACACAGCCACGGCCTCGGTGCCGTTCTTGGCCGCACGGCGCAGGCGACCGGCCAGAGGTGTTTCCTCAATGGGAGTGTCTCGGTTCGAGAGACTGTAAGCGCTGCCTTGAGAGGCAGACATGTTCAGCTGCTGAAACAAAATGGTGAGGTAGGTCATGATGCCCGTGACAAGCAGGGCCCAAAGTTCGATAGTCATGGTCTTGGTCTTTCAGTTTGGTGTGGCGATCAGGAGGCGTTGCGGCGCAGCCAATCGTGGATGCCAGCCCCGATGAGGTCGGGGTGGTCTTCCTGGAGAAAGTGCAGCCCGCGCCCCAGGAAGCGCACTTCGAGATTGGGCACGTTTTGCACCATGTAAGCGACGACCGGTTCCGGGGTCAGAACGCCGGGCGTGGCATAGAAAAGCAGCTTTGGGATTTCGCTCGAATAGAGCCACTCGCCGTTCGCGACGATCTCGGCCGTCGCGGTTTCGGGTTCGCCGCCGATGGGGATTTCGCGTGGCCATTGTAGCGTGGGCAGACGGCTTTCGCGGGTCGGATAGGGGGCGCGGTAAGCCTCCATTTCCGCATCGGTCATCGTGCGCGACACGCCAAAGTTGGGCAGAACTTCTTCGACAAAGAAATTGCCGTCGAGAACCATCTGTTCGCCCTGTCCGGGCGTGCGCAGTGCGCGGAACAGTTCACCGGTTTCGCCCATGGCCTCGTAGCTTGGTACGGGCATCGACGGCGGCACGATGGCTTCCATATAGGCCATGGCCCGCACGTTGTCGGGGTTCAGGCGGGCATAGCGCATTCCCAGAGCCGATCCCCAATCGTGGATCACGAGCGTGATGTTGGTCAGCCCAAGAGCGGCTACGAACCCGTCGAGATAGCTGGCGTGCTCCTCGAAGGTGTAACCGATATCGGGCTTGTCGCTTTCGCCCATCCCGATCAGATCGGGCGCAATGGCGCGATAATCGCCCTTCACATAGGGAATGACGTTTCGCCAAAGATAGGAAGATGTTGGATTTCCGTGCAGGAACAGGACAACAGGACCGTCCCCCTCATCGACATAGGCCATGTCCGACCCGTTCACGGAAACACGTTTCTTCTCGAACGGAAACTCGGCTGAGATTTTCAGGCCATAAGGCGCACCGTCCACGACGGTCTGGGCTTGCGCCATGGGCGCGGGCAGGGTGACGCCTGCGCCTGCAACGATTGCAGCCGTCTTGAGAAGGTCGCGGCGATTGATGGGACGTGTCATGGGACTGGCCTTTCAGTGGGGGAGGATCAGATTTGAGGTTTGCCGAGAACGGTCTTGCCGATGGCTTTCCCGCTTTCGGCAATGGTGTGTGCCTTGCGCAGCGTCTCGACCGTGAGGGGGCCGAGGTTCTTGGTGGTAGTTGTTTTCAGGGTGCCGTCTTCAATCATCGCGGCGGTCTGGCCGAGATAGATGCCCTGCTTGTGCATGTCGGACGTGCCAAACATCGGACGGGTGAACATGAACTCCCAGATCAGAGCGATGGACTTCATCTTGAGAAGCGAGATGTCGATTGACTTGGGATCAGGGTCATCAATCAGGACCAGCTTCCCCTGCGGTTCAATGATGTCCGCGTAGGCTGGAAAATGCGTTTCGGTGGCGGTCAGCCCGGCGATCAGATCGACGCTCAGCTCTTTCTTTTCGAGCTGCGCCTTCATATCGCCTGAGTGATCAATGACGTGATGAGCGCCCATTTCTTTGACCCATTTCCGGGTCTGGGGGCGGGACGCCGTTGCCACAACGGTCAGGTTGGTGAGCTGTCTGGCCAATTGGATCAGAATAGAGCCAACGCCACCAGCACCCCCGACGATCAACAGGGTCTGACCCTCACCACTGCCATGCGTGAGGCCGAAACGGTCAAAGAGGATTTCCCAGGATGTGATGGATGTCAGAGGCAGCGCCGCTGCGTCTTCGGCGGAAAGATTCGTCGGCGCTTTCGACACGATGCGCTCGTCGACGATTTGCCTCTCGGCATTTGAGCCTTGGCGCCCCAGAACGCCCGCGTACCAGACGACATCTCCGGGTTTGAATTCAGCAACGCCATGACCGGTGGACATCACCCGTCCCACAGCGTCGAAGCCAAGCACGTGATGCCCGTCGTCCAACGGTGGGAGAATCTGCCGCAGCTTGGCGTCTGCCGGATTGACAGACACCGCTTGGATTTCAACCAGCAGTTCGCGGTCTTTGGCGACCGGATCAGGAAGATCAATCGCGACAAGCGCTTCGCTTTCATCGATTGGGAGGTTTTTGGCAAAGCCGATGGCACGCATTGGTCCATCTCCGAGATGGGTGAGAAGACCCGCCGCCGGGGAGGCAGCGGGTAAGTATCAGCCGGGAAGGCCTTCGAATTGCGGGGCTGCGATCAGGAAAGATTGATTGCCGTCCGTCAGCTCGCGGCGGCGCGGTGCAACCGCTTGATACTCTTCGGACGAATACCAGCCGTTCAACGCGTTCATATCCGGGAACCGAACCACAACGGACCATGTGGCATCTGTCGAGCCTTCGAGCACTTGGGCTTCCGGAGTTGCGACCAGCACTTCGCCACCAGCGGCAATCAGTTGCGGGAATACAGGCATCCCATAGTCCTGCATGTAAGTCTGCAGGTCAGTGATATTGAGCTGAGCAACCAGATACGCAGGTGTTGCGTCTTCAGCGAAAGCAGGCGCTGCCAGAGATGCCGCCATGGTGGCGGCCAGGATCAATGAGCGTGAGTTTTTCCAGAGCATGTTCTTTTCCTTTCGGAGGAAGTGGGAGTGGTGGGTCCCTCGCGGTGGGGAGGACTTGGCAAGGGACCCTGGGGTGAAGGATCAGACTTGGGCGTGTCCGCCATCGACGGCGAGTTCAGTGCCGGTGATGTAGGCTGCCTGATCAGAAGCGAGGAAGGTGATGGCGTTTGCGATGTCCTCAACCGTTCCCATGCGAGACATCGGGACTTCCTTCACAAACTGCTGTTTCACACCTTCGATTTGTTCCGGCGGAAGGCCCAGTCGGTCCATTCCGGGCGTGGGAATGGGGCCGGGAGATACCACATTCGAACGGATGCCTTTGGGCGCAAGCTCGGTGGCCAGCGTCCGGACAAGACCGCGCAAAGCAGCCTTGGAAGGCCCGTAAACACTCATGGCCGCAAATCCCTTAGAACCTGCGGCAGAGCCGAGGAAAACTAAGGAACCGCCTTCCGGTACGTGAGGCAAAGCCTTTTGTGCCGTGAAGTATGCGCCCTTAAAGTTCCGGTCGAGATCGTCGTCGAACAGCGCCTCGTCCATCATTTCAAATGGCCGCACTTGTGCGCCGCCTGCGGCAGCAACCACAATGTCGATCTTTCCGTGTTTGGCCGCAACTTCTTCAACGAAGGCTCCGATTTCGTCGACGGAGGACATGTCCACGGATTTCCCATGCACGTCTCCATCGATTTCGGCCTTTGCGGCAGCCAGCTTTTCTTCTGACCGGCCAGTGATGGCGACCTGGGCGCCTTCGGCGGCAAACATCTTGGCGGTCGCAAGACCAATGCCACTGTTGCCCCCCGTGACGATCACAGATTTTCCGTCGAAACGTGCCATGGCGCTTACCCGGCCTTGCGGGTGGAAAGACCCAGCATGTAGTACATGCCACACCGGCTGACCGCGCCGGTCATGAACCAGGCCAGACCGAAGACCGTCAGAACGACCGTCAGCCACATCGGCACGGCCATGCTGGTGACGAACGGAAAGATGGCGAGCGCCAGTCCCGAGATGATGCGGAAGACGCGGTCATAGGGGCCGACATTCGGGTCGAAGCTGTACGTGAAGAGACGGGACAGTTGCATAGGAGTTCTCCTGATCAAGTTTCGGTTTCGGTGTGTGTGGAAGAGGAGCGGGCTGTCAGCCCGCTCCGGCCGCGCTTATTCAGCGGCTATGGCGGCTGCGTGAACCGCGCGATCTTCGCGGTACGGCAGGTCGACCGTGAGCGGCGCGAAGGCTTCGTCAACCGGTGTCATGGCGATCTGGTTTGCGTAGTTTGACATCACCTTGGCAGCGACGCAGGCAACGACATCGAGAGCAGCTTGACGCGAGAAGCCAGCATCAATGAAGCTCTGAAGCTGGCTGGAGGCCATGCGGCCTTGGTTGCGCAAAACCAGCAGCGTGAAGTCACGCAGCGCTTCCATCTTGGGATCTTCGAATGCCTTGTCCTGACGCACAGCGTTCAGCTGTTCATCAGAGTTGCCGAAGATCTCCATCTTGCCGAACGCGGTGTGACCGGCAACGCAGTATTGGCACGCATTTGCGTGGGCCACGCTGTTCTGAACGATGTTGATTTCCTGGGGCGTCAGCGCTGCATTGGCCAGCAGATTGTTCTGCGTCTGCCAGTAAGAGGTCAGAAGCGCAGGGCTTTCTGCAAGGATGCCGGCAAGGTTTGGGACCATGCCAAAGTTTTTGACATACCAGTTGATGGGTTCCTTCGATCCGTCAGGTGCGGAGTCCGCGGTGTGAATCGGGAAGTTGCGTTCTGTGACATTGGGGGCAGACATTATTGCTCTCCTGTTTCGTGTTGCAATTACAAGTTACGCAGTGCAATTTCGTTACAGAAGAACCAATGTTGCTTTGGGTCTGGTCCGAAAATGCACCAAGGAACTGGCAATGCAGTACGACTGGAATGATCTCCAGATTTTCCTCGCGATCGAGCGTGGCAAGACGGCACGCGAAGCTGGCGCGCGGTTGAAAGTCAGTCACTCGACGATTTCGCGGCGTCTTGATGCCATGGAAAAACGTTTTGGAACCAAGCTCTTCGACCGCACTCCGGATGGCTTTGTCGCGAATGCATCCGGGGCGCGCATCCTTGCACGAGCCCAACAGATCGAAGCGGAAATGCTGGAACTGGAACGGCTCGTCGTCGGCAATGATGTCCGACTGCAGGGTGACATACGACTGACCGCACCGCCGCCGATCTCGGAATATCTGATCCTGCCGTTGATCGCGGAATTCAAGAAACAGTATCCGCTGATCACCATCGACATTGAGTCGAAATACGGCCACGCGGACCTGTCACGGCGGGACGCGGATCTTGCCATCCGCTTTTCGGAAAAGCCCGACGATTATCTGGTCGGACGACGGCTTCCAGTGTTTCGGGATGCTGTCTTTGCCTCACCTGAATACATCGCGGCACATTGGGACAATGGACGCCCGGTTGACCCCGAATGGATCGGCTGGCCGACGGATGGGCCTCTTTTTGAGCGCGCCCGAAAGGCCAGTTTCCCGAAAGCGAAGATCAACTGGATCATGCCCAATCTGAACCTGCACGCGCAGGCGGCGGCCAGCGGGTTGGGCATGACCTCGATCCCATGCGTAATGGGCGATCAGTTTCCAGGTCTCGTTCGCGCGCCAGGTGGTCAACTCACAGACTCTTTTCCCGGCTGGCTCCTGACTCACCCCGACTTGCGGCGCATGGAACGGGTGCGCGTCTTCGCGAAGTTCCTGGCCGAAGCCATTCTGGACAAGACAGACCTAATCGGTGGCGCGCGACCCAAGACGACACCATAGAAAAAAGCGGAGAAACACATGCGAACTTTAGACGAAATTCTGGCGATCAGTGCGGAGCGAAAGGGCGGCGAGGACGCCATTTTCGAGAGCTATCAGCCTTCAAATACACCTGCCGATTTAGCTGCTGTTCGCGACGACCGCTGGCTGGCTGAAATGACCCGCGCTATTTTTCAGGCCGGGTTCAACTGGAAAGTCGTCGATGCCATGTGGCCGGGGTTCGAGATCGCTTTCCACGGCTTCGACATCGGGCGCAATGCGATGATGAGCGATGACAGGTTCGACGCGCTTTGCAAGGACACGTCCATCGTGCGCTACCCGCAGAAAATCCGTTCCGTCCAGGAAAACGCCGTCTTCATTCAAGAGGTCGCATCCGAGCATGGCAGCTTTGGGCAGATGGTTGCCGGGTGGCCGCAAGACGATTTCGCCGGATTGCTTGAGAAGCTGAAGAAGGAGGGCAACAGGCTGGGCGGCACGACCGCGCAGTACTTCCTGCGCGCGATGGGCGTCGATGGGTACATCCTGTCAAAGGACGTCATTGGACGGCTGGTGGCCGAGGGCGTGATCGACAAACCGCCGACGTCCAAGAAAGCCATGACCGAAGTGCAGGCCGCGATCAACACCTGGGCCGATCAGTCGGGCCGATCACTGAAGGAGATCAGCCGCATCCTTGCAACAAGCTGCGGGTGACGTTCGCTATCGCGACGCTCTTCCTGCTCAACCGACACGCTGTGCGAAGCGACGCATTTTTCCGTACGGGTTTTTCAGGGGCCGCCCGTGCCCGAAAACCATCAGGTCAGCCTGTTCGGACAGGTCCGCAAGCGTCGCGATGCTCGCCCGCCCATCAGATGCGGACTCGTAGATGATGGGCTGCGTCAACCCGAACACGTTCATGCAGGTATCGGCTGCAAAAAGCACCCTTCTTCCATCGCGGTTCTCCCAGGTCAGCGCGATCTGACCAGCCGAGTGACCGGGCATCTCATGGGCCTCTATTCCGTTCGCCAGGGCGATCTGTTGATTTCCGTTCAATCTGTGCGTGACCTGCAGTTTCGGAATGGTTGCAGGAGCCTTCTCGACGACCTGCCTGTTCAACAGCCAGCTTAGTGGCGTACCAGCGTGGCGCGCCGGGCGTTTCCACCGACCGTCTGCAACCAATGCCGCGTCTGTTTCGTGCATCCAAACAGGAGCACCGGTTTCCTTTGCAACAAGGGCTGCGCCGCCCGCATGATCATAGTGCGCGTGTGTCACAATGATCCCAAGCAAGGGGTCTTGCGACACGACGTGTTGCAGGATTGTCGGGCCCATGGCTTCGGTCCCGCAATCGACCAGGATCGTGCCGTCGTTCGTCTGAAGCGCGTACATATTAATCCCGCCATCGGTCAACATGAGAAGATCGGGAAGAATGTGCCGGACCTTCATGCTCAATACCTGACCGCCAGATCATGTCCGCCGCGCGGCAGCGGTGTCCGCGTTTCCAGAAGGACGGCGCGTGGTCCTTCCGCTGTGCTCTGGACCTCGAAATGCGCCAACCACCCATCGCTTTTTGGGGCATCGTGATCCTGATAGACAACGACAGTCAACCTGTCTCCGTCTGCGTCGAATGCAGCGTCTTCGGGCAGGACGCCGGGAAATCCAACCGGGTCGCCAAGTGCGGTGACCGCACCCGTCGCGTCATCAACGGCAACGAGGGACAAAGACGATGCCCCGCGCCCTGGTGCCAACGCCAGAGGTCCGCCCGGCAGGTAGGATCGCTCCATGTTCACGACCGCCAGAAGATCCCCGGCCCGGTTCAGCTCAAACGCTTCCGGGCTGAGTGACACATTGGCCTCCGACACGATGCCACGGGCCTCATCGTCAGGTGACAATGCAAAGGACAGCACGCGGCCGGGTCCGTTGAACAGCCCGTCGGTGGGGCGCGGCCCCCAGGCCACGTCGGCCACAAGCAAATGATCGCCTGATGGTGTCCACCTCGCTACGGAAAGCCAGCCATCGGTGTCTGCCGGGGTCTCAGCGTCGGCGGACGTTGGCACGCCGCTTTCGTCCAGCTTGAACCGAACAAGTGTGACCGCCCGATTGTGCAACAGCACGCCAGCCGCTGATCCAGAGGGGTGGATCATCGCGTATCGCGCTCCGGGCTCTTCGTTCATCAATTCGTGGGCTGGCAGGTCAAGTGCGAAGTCACGGGAACCCGTGGGCAACCCGTCTTGCAATTCGATCACCTGAAGTTGCGTTTCATTGTTGCCGCACGCAACCAGCAGCCACGTTCCTTCTGACGATATGTCGGCGGAAAGTGGTGCTTCGCAAGTCTCGTACTCAGCCACAATCGCACCTGCATCGAGGTCAATGATCTTGAGACTTCGCGCCGGCGGGATGCCATCCCAGACATTGTCCACAGTTTCGATGGAACGATCTACTGCGCCTCGGGACGACAAGGCGTAGGCAAACCGCCCATCGGGGGACAAAACGAGCGAGCCGGGCCACCCCATGACGGTGTTGCTGACCGGCAAACCGGGAGACGCGGAGTTGGGTGCATTCAGATCAGGTATCAGGACAAGCTGATCCGCAGCGTCCGGGACAGGATGTAAAACCCCATCGGCATAAGCCGTCCCTGACATGTCGCCATCCACCAGAACAACGACCGTATCGGCGTCGAAAGTCGTCGTTGAACCGGACTGAGCCGCCGAAACCGAAGGCGACGGGTTCGTGAGATGCCAGTATCCCAAAGCACCGATGGCCAGAAAAACCACACCGGCCAGCAACAGACCAACCGTTTTGAAAATCATCTTCATACCTGGAGCCTCATTCGCTATACTCTTATATACTAAACTAGTTGATTATCTTTGTGTGCAAGAACAGTGAGGTCACAGAACCGTGAGCGAACCAGAGCTGAAGACCCTTGCAGAACAGTTTGACGCATTTGTTCCGAATTATGCGGGGTACATGAAAAGCTGCATCGCGTCGGTCCATCTGACACTCACGCAGCTCAATGCCCTGTGCGCCGTGGACAAGCACGCAGAAGCCTCCATGTCCGAGATCGCAAAAGCCCTGCGGTTAACGCCATATGCCGTCACGAAGATCGTCGATGCGTTGGAGAAAGACACGCTGGTCGAGCGAAAACCACATCCTGCGGACCGCCGTTCGGTGCTTGTGCAGTTGACAGAGGTGGGCAAGGAATTTCTGGCCGCCGGGATTGAGACACGCATGGATGCCCTCGAGAGAATGCTGTCGGTCCTGAGTGTCGACGAAAGGCGGCAGCTTGACCAAATTCTGAAAAAGATGGATCGCCAGATCACTGGCGATCCATAATCGTAGGCCTCAGCCAAGTCTCCGAGCCGCTTCGACCACATCTTCAGCGCTTGGGCGCGTCTGATAGCCTTTGTGCCGCAGCATCTCCTTGACCGTGCCATCCGTGCCCACAAAGACAACGGCAGGGTGCGGAACGCCCACAGATTTGCCGCCCGGCTTCACGCCCTTGTTGCGCAGGTTGTAGGCATCGATGGCGACCGAACCCTCATCTGACAACAGAGGAAGGGTCACCCCTGTCTTTTCACGGAAGGTCGCAAGGACATCGGGCGCGTCGTAGGTCAGCGACACAACCGTCCAACCTGCGGCCTCGATCTGATCGCGCACCTCGTCGAGTTGCCGGATTTGCTTTTTGCAGAACGGGCACCAGCCGAGCGATCGGACAAAGGCTACGGCCACACCGTTCTTGCCCATGGCGTCATGCAGGTTCAGGGTCGCGCCGGTATCGTCTTTCAGCGCCGTGTTGGGCGCTGCACTGCCGGTGTCCAGGCCAATGGGGTCTTCTGTTTTGGTCGCCATGTCGTTCTCCTTCAAATGGTGTCTGGCTGGTGGTTGAGGGGACGTTCCTGGGTGGAAACCTTGTCCCCAAAGAATGCGATGCGGTCTTCGAGCTGTCGCGCGAAGCCGAAGGTGTATTCGTAGCTCCACGCCATCGCTTCGCCGATCAGCGATCCGGCTTCATCGGTGATGTCGAAATACGAGGCGTCGCCTTTCAGCGGGCAATGTGTCGTCGGTCTGTTAGAGCGGTGAATGCTGCCTTGAATGTCGTCCCGTGGCACGTAAAGCACCGGGTCGTAGGCCTGCGCGCCGATTTCAAGGACGCGGAGGGCGTCAGAGGTCTTGGCGACAAGTGTTTCGCCAATCCAGATGCGGACCTCACGGTCAACTGGCTTGATCTGCATGAAATGCCGGGGTTCCGCAGGGTTGTGGATGGCCCCCTCGACCATTGTGACACGCTTGTTCATGTTTCAGCTCCCGGATTTGACGTCCCCCCCGGACGTTTTGGCCCGAGGGGAACGGATGCGTGGGTTGCCCCACGGGTCTGATCACTCCACGAAATACGTGTTGATCAGCTCCAGCTGCGCAAAGGCAGGGTTCCGGTAGGCCTCGATGTTTTCGCGGAAGACCGTCGTTTCGGTAAACTGCTCGAAATGCGCGGCAGACGGCCAGGTCGCCAGACCAGCGATGGGACGGAAGTAGCCGTTGCGCTCGCTTTCAACCGGCTGCATCAGCAAAGCGTCTGCGCGGCCGTATTCCAGAGCCGTCGGGATCACGTTCTGGAAGAAGGTCTGAAGCTGGTTGGGTGTGTCCGGGCCAGCAGGGATACCGGCGAAGAACTCATAGACAACATCGTCTTCGAGCGTGAGCGTAACATCCTCTGGGATCGTGAAGAAGCCGATGGTGAAATCGCGCATCGCTTCAGCGCGACGATCCAGAACGGCCAGGTTGCGCGGATCGTTGGCGGCTGTCTCGAAGGCTTCAACAGAGGGCCATTCCAGCAGCATGATGTGCTGCGGTGTGTAGTCGCCTTCTTCGACGTCGATGGTCTCGAACGTGGCCACCAGACGACCGCCGACTTCTTCGATGGCAGGCAGCACGGATGGGAACAGCTCGTCCATGAAGACGTTGCGGTGTTCGTGGTGCGCGTCAACCAGTGCGATGGTGATCAGCGAGTTGCTGGACAACGTTTCTGTGCGGGTTTCGGCAAGTGCGGCCGATGCGAGCGCTGCGGTGGAAACGGAGGCCGCGAGGGCGATTTGGGTCAGTTTGTTCATTGGGTCAAGCTCCTGTAGGTGACGGAGCAGATCGCCCCGGTCATTGACGAGCCCAATCTGGGTGATCTACTGATGATGCACGACTGAAGATATCGAACCGAACCGGTTCAGAAATGATCCACGCCTATGAACCTTGATTGGGACACGCTGCGCATTTTCCTTGCCGCCTATCGGGCGGGCAGCCTGCGCGCCGCCGCCGAAACCTTGAACAATGGCCACGCCACCGTGCGCCGTGCCATCGAGCGCCTTGAAGATGAAATCGAGACGCGTGTGTTCGAACGGTCCGGTCAAGGCCTGCAACTCACCCCGTCCGGTGAGATGCTGCTTGAACATGCCGAGCAAATGGAGCGCCAGACACTGGACATCGAGCGCCGCATCTATGGCCTCGACAATGTGCCGCGCGGTCGCATTGCCGTGAGTATCCCACCGTCTTTCGCGGGGGCGTTCTTTGCGCCGTATCTCGCAGAATTTGCGCTCGCCTATCCGGAAATCGACGTCGATGTCATCGCCACCAACGCCCATTCGGACCTGGCGCGGCACGAAGCGGATGTGTCCATTCGCGCCGCTCATTCCGTTGAAGATGATGTCGTCGGCAGGCGGTTGGTTGACTATGTGGCGGCCGCCTATGCCGCACCCGAATACCTTGATCGCGTCGGTGTCCCAGAGGTCGGCGACGGAGCGAATGCCAACTGGATTGGCTGGGGCGATGACGGCGCGTGGATCGAGAACACCCCGTTTCCCAAAGCGCCGCAACGGCACGCGCTTTTTGAAGTGTTTCTGCAGATCGAGGCTGCGGCGAGCGGTGTTGGCATGACGTGGATCCCTGGGTTTCTGGGCGACGCAGATGCGCGTTTGGTGCGCGTGCCGGGGGCAGAGCCGCAAAAGGTTCGATCGCTTTGGTTGCTCTTGCATAGCGACTTGCGCAACACGGCACGTGTGCGCGCCTTCGTGGATTTCTTTTCGAAGAAGATTACGAGAGAGAAGAGCAAATTCACTCGGTAACGACAAAAGAAAAGCAGACCTTCGCTGCGCCATGATCAACCAAGAGGTATGGGCTCGAAACGACCATTCGCTGCTGTGCCGCTTGATGCGGCGCATATCTCCCACAAACCCAGACTTATCCACAGAAACATCCCCACCGCCTGTTGACGAATGCGGCGGATTGTCGCCTACTGCTAGACACAGGCACACGATGTAGATGTGCGACCACAAGTCGAGCAGCGTATCTGGGGGATATTCTAATGGCATTGAAGTATTTGAGGGACAGCCTCCCATGGCTGGTTCCGTCCGCAGCGATTGTATTTGCAGCATCCGGATTTCTGGAATTGGGTGGCGGCGACGACGCTGCGGCCACTGAACAGGCGGCGGTTGCCACGTTCTCTTCGCCCGCGGCCCAACCCGCACCGGCACCCGCAGCGCTGCCCGCTGCCACGCCACAAGAGGAAGAGGTCGTCACCCGCCAGGTCGCGCCCGAGACGTCGCTGACAACCGTAACCGCGCCGCAGACCCAACCGGTGGCCGCCGCACCCGCGCCAGAACCTACGCCTGTTGTCGAACCGGTTCAGGAGCGCACCGCATCGCTCGCACCCGCGCCTGCGACCCCGTTCTTCAACACAAACACCTTCGGCGCAGGCGCGCAGCAGCAATGCGTGGATGACCTCAAGACCATGGCCGCACAGGCGCGCGTCTACTTTCCCAGCGGTGGTCTGACCGCAGATCAGGGCGGGATCGAGCAGGGCCGCCTTCTGGGCATGATCGCCGAATCCTGCCCCGGCGTCCAAATCCGGGTCGAGGGCCATTCGGACCCGTCCGGAGATCCCGCGGCCAACCTGCGCCTCAGCGAGGCGCGCGCCCAGGAAGTCATCAAGCGCATCGGCGCGTCGGGCATCGACACCACTATGTTCTTTGCCGAAGGCTTGGGCGACCAGCAACCCTCGGGCATCGTCGGCGAACAACCTAGTTCCTATTACGACCGGCGCGTCGAGTTCTCGATTGTCGAGCAGGTCACACGCGTCGCCGTGCGCGCGCCGGTGGTCAAACAGAACCCGTGGGCCAACGCCTCCTGCGTGACGCAACTGCAGCAAGCTGTTGATAACACTGTTCTTTTCTACGCCCCACGCTCCGTGTCCCTCGGCTCAGGCGACCTCGATACGGCCATGGGCCTCGCGACGCTGGCGATGGAGTGCCCGCACGCCCGTCTGCGCGTGATCGGTCACCACGCCGGTGACGTGCAAGCGGGCGAGGGCGTGTCCACCGGTCTCCTGCGCGCCAAAGCGCTGATGGCGATGCTCGTGGGCCGCGGCGTCGCGTCCGAAGAGATCATCATCGCCGCCCCCTCGCGTCCGCTGGACGAGGCCGGTCTGCCCGGCAGCCGGGTGCGGTTCGACGTGATCCTCGAAGAGGGCTGAAACGCCGTCCCCGCGGGGACACACCCCTGGCGTTTTGGCCCTTGTATTATGAGCAGGAGCGCTGTAATCGGCGCTCCTGTTGCGTTACGCAGCATCCAATGTGGGAGGCGAGGGCCACGCGAGGCCCGGACCACGACCACATCAACATAGGCCACGGGACGCGTCCATTGGCTGTTTGAAAAGGAGATTGGCACATGGCCAAGAAACTCGCAGGCACCATGAAATTGCAGGTGCCCGCCGGTCAAGCAAACCCATCCCCGCCGGTTGGTCCGGCCCTGGGTCAGCGCGGCATCAACATCATGGAATTCTGCAAGGCGTTCAACGCCAAGACGCAGGAGATGGAACAAGGCGCGCCTTGCC
>JBCDEK010000095.1:0-11049 GCA_039179785.1 Pseudomonadota bacterium
GTTCTTCGGTGCCGTGTTCCCGGGCGAACTTCGACACAGCCTCGATGCCCGTTAGCAGGATATGCCCGAACTCACGAAGGATGCTGCGGATCATGTTCACGACCTGGGTGCGCTGGCGGACGACCAGATCCCGCGCACGATGGATGGCAAGTACAGCCTGCTGGTCTTCTGATTTGATTTCGACGAAGCGCATGGTGGGGCGACGCCCAGCTTCGCAGATCGCCTCGGCATCTGCCGCGTCTGTCTCGCCACGCTTCACATAGGGTTTGACATAGGCTGCTGGCATGAGCCGCACGTCATGGCCGAGCTTGCTGAGTTCCCGCGCCCAATCATGTGACGAGCCACAAGCCTCCATCCCAACAACGCAAGGCGGCACTGTCTCGAAGAAGCTAATCAGCTTCGCGCGTTTGATCTTCTTGTTGATGATCTTACGCCCCGTTGCAGAAACACAGTGCACTTGGAAAACGTCCTTGGCCAAATCAAGGCCCACAGTCTTTACTGTCATTGGGTGGCTCCTTTCCTAGCAGTCGATGACAACTGCATTTTGGCACGTTCGATGCTGTTGGAGCAGGAGCCATCCACCTCATCCGATAAGCGGGCTGCGAGCCGCCTTGGCTCAAGGCGACGCGCCTTTCAAGTTCAGGCTATCTTTGCCAAGATCGACGGACTCCATCACGGACCAATCACGTGACCTCCACACGCCAGTGCTGTGGTCAAAAATGGCACACGGTGTCGACCTGTTCTGAAGTAGGGCCACCCGCTCCAACGCAACGCGTTTCGACGGTGCGTCCCACACACGGTACATCGCGGCAGCAGGTACAACAAAAGGACCATCTGAAAGCGGTTTGCGACAGATCGAGATTGGCACGTGCAAAGCAGACAAGGCACCGGCACGAAACAGCATGTTGGGAATGGCAAAGAACGGCGCTGGAAGCGACCTTTTCACTTCATTCTCTATTTGAAACCCGTTTTGGGCAGCAGGTGGTCGTCTGGGGACCAAGTGCACCTGCCCGTTCACCATTTCGAACCGCTGTTTGCCTGGCACAAAGTCCCATCAGCTCAAAAAGCTCTCAATGTCGAAAAACGTCGGCAAACCCTTATCGCTCAAAGGCAGGTCGTTCCAGCCCGCCCGGCGCGCAACGGGGAAGCGTTCGCACAGATTTCTGATGGAAATCTGATGCCCGCCAAGGGCGACGGTTCTATCGGTCATTTGGTATCGAAACCCAGAGCCGAGCTTGCGCGCCACAAGAGCCACACCCGCGTCAGACCGCAAATGAATGACCTGCGCAGCTCCAGCATCTTCCCGTGCCATCTTCACGTCTTGGGTCAGGGCAGGTCCAGAGTCATCCGGAGGGAAGAGGCAAACAAGCGACCGCCTGCCCTGCTCATCGACGATCTCGGCGCGGGGTTCAAACCGGCTTCCATCCTGTCGCGCAACATCCGGGTGATCAGAAATCACAAGCTTTGTTTCCGACACCGAAAGAGAATGTTCGACCATGTCAGCACCCTTTCGCCGCGACTATGCAGCACACTGGGCTCAGACGCATCAGGTCATCCTTCGCCGAAAGTCCGGACGACCAGGGGCGGAGGGCGTGGCGACTGTTGGAAATGCAGAAAACGACGCTTCGAGTGACAAATCAGTCCTATGTGTCACGAAACACAAAGCTACCTGTCATCTCACAACAGCAAGGGAAGTGGCGGACCGAGGAGGATTCGAACCCCCGACCCCCTGATTCGTAGTCAGGTACTCTATCCAGCTGAGCTATCGGTCCACTGGCGGGCGGTTTAGTCCTGACCGCGGCGGTTTGCAAGGGGATATCACGGCAAAAGCGCCGCGGGTCTCAAATGTCATCCCCTTTGGGCAGGCGGATCGAAAACACCGTGCCCTTGGGGCCTGTGCGGTCCAGTTCCAGCGCGCCCCCATGACCGCGGATCAACTCCTGTGCAATGGCAAGACCCAGCCCCGTGCCACCTTTGGCCACGCCACCCTGAAACGGCTGGAACAGATGCTCTTGCGCCTTGGGCGGCAAGCCCGGGCCTGTATCCGAAATCTCGATCCACCAGTTGTCGGCGTCCTCATAGGCCGACACGTTGATCTCACCCGGCTCCCCCGTCGCAATGATCGCTTGCCGCGCGTTGCGCACCAGGTTCGAAATCACGCGAAACAACTGTTCCTGATCCGCGCGCAACGAAAACAGCGGCGGGATGTTCTCGCTCAGCGACAGATCATGCTCACCCACCGCCAAACGCTCGCTGTCCAGCACATCGGCCACCAGATCATCCAGCATAAAGATCATCAGCGTCGGGCTCGGTTCCTCTGCCTTGCCAAAGGCCAGCGTGCTTTCACACAGATGCACAGCGCGCGTCATGGAATTGACCAGCTTGGGCGCCATGCGCCGCACCAACGGATCCTCTGACGCCTCAATCCGGTCCGTAAACAACTGCGCCGAGGTCAGGATATTGCGCAAGTCATGGCTGATCTTGGACACGGCACCGCCCAGTTGCGCCAACCGGTCCTTTTGGCGCAGGGCCGAAATCAACTCGGTCTGCAAACTGCGCAGCGCTTCTTCGGCTTCGCGCAACTCGGTCACACCTGCGTTCGGCGTGATGATGCGGCGCGCATCTTCGGGTGCGGCGGCATAGCGCTGCATGTGCCCCACCACACCACGGATCGGTTTCACCAGAATGGCCCGTACAGCGATGAACAGCAGGCCAGCGGTCACAATGGAGATGACCGCCGACAGCACCAGAATGCGAATGCCGTAATCAATCATGGCCGCCCGCAACGGTGCGGTTTCCATCGTCACTTCGATCAACAGGCCGGCCTCGCGTGTGGGCGCTCCGATCACCCGGATCACCTGATTGTCCGGCTCGACAATGCGCATAAGCGCGTCACGGATCAGCACCGGCGCCGACCCGTCACGCAGGTCAAACGTGCCGTCAATCGGTTGCGGCATGGGCGACGCAAGCATCAGCTGCCGCACCTCATCCCGCCGCAGCACAACGTTGAAAACGCCTGCATTTTCCAGCAGCTCAGCCTCAAGCTCACTGTCGATCATATCGTCGGCCAGCAATGCAAGAGATGCGATCTGCGCACGCTCGAGACGGTTCTGCAAATACTCTTCGCGGAACCGCGCAATCGACGGCACGAAAATCAGGATCTCTGCCAACATCACGAAAATCGTGGTCAGGATCAGAAAGCGGCCAGAAAGAGAGTTCATCATGGATCGTATGTGGTCAGGGAATGAGGCGCTGTACAAGCCCTACCACCCGCTTGACCATATCGCTTTCAAAAAGGCGCGGACTAAAGTAGGCACCGGCCGCGCGTTTGTTCACCTCGCCAATGGTGGGATAGGGCGACACCATGGCCGCGACCTGGCTCATCTTCATGTTGTTTGCGATCACCATAGACCACAGGTTGATCAACTCGCCGGCCTGATGACCAGCGATCGACACCCCCACAGGTCGCCCCTTGACCACCATCACCTTGATCAATCCGTCGGTCTTGCGCTCGGCAATGGCGCGATCATTGTGCGTATAGTGAAAGCGCACAACCTCAAGCCTTTCGCCATGCGCATCCTTGGCCTGTGCCTCGGTCAGACCGACCTGGGCAAGCTCGGGATCGGTATATGTGGCCCAAGGGATGTGTGCCGTCTTGGCCTTGGATGGCAGGGCAAATAGCAGTGAGCGGATGATCACGCCCGCATGATAGCCCGCCACATGGGTGAACTGCAGCCCCCCGGCAGCATCCCCCACCGCATAGACACGGCGATTGGTGGTCCGCAGGCTGTCATCGACTTTGACGCCGGTTCTGGTGGTTTCGATGCCCGCCGCCTCAAGCTGCAGCTTGTCGGTGTTCGATTTGCGCCCTACCGCCACCAGCAGGTGCGACCCGGCAAAGCTGCGCCCGTCCTTGGTGTGGACGGTCACATCGCCCTCTCCGCCTTCGATCCTCTCGGCCACAGCGTCTTCGGCAATCTCGATCCCCTCGCGACGCAGGTTGGTCAGCACCACATCAGCCATCTCCGGGTCATCTTTGCCCAGCGCTTTGGCCCCCTCAATCACGGTCACTTTTGATCCAAGGCGGCGATGCGCCTGCGCCATTTCCATCCCGATGGGCCCGCCTCCGATGATCAACAGGTGATCGGGGCGTTCGCGCAAGTCCCACAGGCTTTCATTGGTCAGATAGGGAACGGTGTCGATCCCGTCGATGGGGGGCACCAGCGGGCTTGATCCGGTGGCAATGACAATACGTCTTGCAGTGATGACAGTATCGCCTGCCTGCACCTCGGTGTCCGAGATGAAGTGCCCAAACGCGCGTATGACCTGCACGCCCAGACCCTCAAACCGTTCCTGGCTGTCGACCGGCTCGATCTGCGCGATGACTTGGTTCACGTGATCCTTGGCGGCGGCATAGTCGACCTGCGGCGCAGCATTGGCCACACCATATTCCGCGCTGTGGGTCTGGCCATAAGCCATCTTGCCGCTGGCAATCAGAGCCTTGGACGGGACGCAGCCATAATTCAGGCAATCGCCGCCCATCTTGTGGCCTTCCAGCAGGACGACCTTGGCCCCCATTTGCACGGCCCCGGCGGCGACAGACAGGCCTCCGGACCCGGCCCCGATGACCAGGATGTCGGTCTTGATACGCGTCATTGGAATTACAGACCTTTCTTGCCCGTCACGGCCTTGACCATCACTGGCAGCAGCGACAGTGCCGCCAGACCCAGGATCGGCAAAAGGATATGCGGTTCAAATATGATGCCCAGGTTCGGTGTCTCGCCACGGGCAAAGACTTCGCCCAGGCCCGCACCGACAGAGGTGTAGACCACGGATCCGGGAATAATCCCCAGGAACGTCGAAATCATGTAGCGGTGCAGCGGAACCTGCATAAAGGCCGGAATCAGGTTGGCGACGAAAAACGGCACGACCGGCACCAGGCGGATCACAAACAGCATCGACCACTGGTTTTCATCGATCCCGTCCTTGATCTTCTTGATGGTGCCTTTGGACGCATCCATTTTCTGCCCAAGCGTTTCGCCAAATCCATGGCGCGCGGCCAGAAAGATAACGGTCGCCCCGATGGTGGCCGCCGCCACGGTAAAGACCGACCCGAACACGGTCCCGAACAGAAAGCCGCCAGTCAGCGTCGCAATACTGGCCCCGGGCAGTGAAAAGCCGACAATCAGGATATAGACACCAACATAGACAAGCGCCGTCAGAAGGTAGTTGGCATCGCGAAAGTCGATCAGCGCCTCTCGGTTGTCAGCCAGCGTCTGAAAGCTCAGGTAGTCGCGCAGCGTAAATGCGCCGATGGCGGCCACGATCACGATAGCGATCAACGGAAGATTCCGCATAAGGCCCGATTTGCGGGGTTGGCTTGTGTCAGTCATGCCGTATCCTTCGGAGCGTCCATTCCATCAGGCATTGGGTTGCCTGCTGTTCTGACGTGAAAATGCGCCCGCCGCACGGTCCAAAACAGGGTGATCACGCCGCATTGATCACCAACACCCTGTTTTGCGAGGTTTTGTCCGTTCGACGTCACAGATTGAAACATAGCAACCGATATTCGGGCCGTTTTGTTGCAATCCCCGCCAAATTCACCGTCCAAAGGGTTTACTTGCCCCGGCCTCCGCTTTAGAGGACGGGCTTCGAATACCGCCCGTCCCGAATCCGCGCGGACCAGGGCCAACAGATCCGGAGCCACTGCGATGAAACGCACCTATCAACCTTCGAACCTCGTGCGCAAACGCCGTCACGGTTTCCGTGCCCGCATGGCAACCAAGGCTGGCCGCAAGATCCTCAACGCCCGCCGCGCCCGCGGCAGGAAGTCGCTGAGCGCCTAAGCGCCCCTGACACAGGAAACACCATGACCCTGCCCGAGGCCTCTTCGCCCAGCACCACTGCTGGCGAGGACGCGCCGCAGGCGGGGCCTTTGCGTTTCGAGACGCTGAAAAAGCGCGCCGATTTCCTGCGGGCCGCCCGGGCGCGTCGGGTTGTGATGCCGGGCTTTATCCTCCAGGCGCGGGCGCGCAACGACAACGGCCCCGTCCGGGTCGGCTTCACCTGCTCCAAGAAGGTCGGCAACGCCGTTGCACGCAACCGCGCCAAGCGGCGCCTGCGCGCTCTGGCCCAGCAAGTGTTCGGCCGCCGCGCCGCACCGGCGACGGACTACGTGCTGGTCGGGCGGGCAGACGTCACCGCATCACGCACCTTTTCGACACTTGTCGACGATCTGAACAGCGCACTGGACCGGCTAACATGACGCCGCTGGCTTTTGTCGTCTCCCTCCCCGTGCGCGCCTACCGGCTGCTTCTTTCACCATGGGTCGGCTTCAATTGCCGCTACCAGCCCACCTGCAGCGCATATGCCCTCGATGCCCTGGAAAAACACGGCGCGCTCAAGGGCGGCTGGATGGCCGCGCGCCGCATCGCACGCTGCCATCCCTGGGGCGGCACCGGCTACGACCCGGTTCCAGAGCGTGACGACCCCTGACACCTCAAGCCGCCTCACCGGCCCGTGCCACTCCATCCCCGGGCCCACGACCCGCCCCGCCTCTTCCCCCCTTTTGGTTCGGACGGCCCCTGGTATATGAAGGCAAAACGCCAGCCCAAAGGACGCCGCATGCTTGACGACAGCGATGACATCCATCCGCTCTTTGCCGGGGCGCCCGCCACAACCGAATTCAAAAAGCTGCGCAAACGCATCGTCCGCTACACCCGCGAAGCGGTCGAGCAGTACGGCATGATCGAACCGGGCGGCAAATGGCTGGTCTGCCTGTCCGGTGGCAAGGACAGCTACACGCTGCTGGCCGTGCTGCACGAACTCAAATGGCGCGGTCTGCTGCCGGTCGAACTGCTGGCGTGCAATCTGGACCAGGGGCAGCCCGGATTTCCCGCCACGGTCCTGCCCGACTTCCTCGACCGTGTGCAGGTGCCGCACCGGATCGAATACCAGGACACCTATTCTATCGTGGTCGACAAAGTGCCCCAGGGGCGCACCTACTGCGCGCTCTGCTCGCGACTGCGCCGCGGCAATCTCTACCGCATCGCACGCGAGGAAGGGTGTACCGCGGTTGTTCTGGGCCATCATCGCGATGACATCCTCGAAACCTTCTTCATGAACCTGTTCCACGGCGGACGCCTCGCGACCATGCCGCCCAAACTGATCAACGAAGAAGGCGACCTCTTTGTCTACCGCCCGCTCGCTCATGTCGCCGAAGCCGACTGCGAAAAATTCGCAAAAGCAATGAATTACCCGATCATTCCCTGCGATCTATGCGGCAGTCAGGACGGGCTGCAACGTCAACAGGTCAAGCAGATTCTGGACGGGTGGGAGGCCAACAGCCCCGGACGCCGTCAGGTGATGTTCCGCGCGCTTATGAATGCCCGGCCGTCGCACCTGCTCGACCACAAACTGTTCGACTTTGCTGGCCTTGTCCGCAGCTCGGAACAATTTGAAGAAAAAAACGTGAACATTCCGAAGCTGCGTTAAGCGGTGACTCACCTCGTATCCTTACTGCTGTTGTCACCCGTGGTCGCAATCCGGGTGGTCGGAAAAGGGGTTACAGATGCAGGGTCGCACTTCAGACAGGCTTAGATATGTGCGCGAACGTGTTGCTGCGGCGCTGATTGGGCCGCAGATGCTTGCCTTTCTGCCCGCGCTCATGCTGATGGCGTATTGGCTGGGCGGCGAATTGGCCTTGATCGCGGTGGCTGTCGCCTTGCCCATGACCTGGTTCGCCCTGGGCGGGATTGACGAGGTGCTGAACAAGCAGGTGGCGCGGTCGTTGCAGCCCGGACTTGTGTCGCAGGATGTGTTCGATACCAAGATTGACGCCATGCGCGACGATGCGCCACCGGCGGACTGCAACAGTGCCATCTTCTCGATCGAGTTGGACGATCATACCGCGCTGAACGAACGCTTCGAACCCGCCGCCATCGACCGGATTCTCAAGGCCGTCGCTGACCGCCTTATCACAACAATGCGCGATGCCGACATCCTGTGTCGCACCGGCGATTTCCGGTTCTCTCTGTGTCTGGGGGCCGTGCAGCACCTTGACCTGGAAAGCTGCATCCAGATGTGCGGTCGCTACCAACAAGCGATTGAAGAACCTATCGCCATTGATGGCGCAACGATTTATGTGTCGGTCAGCGTCGGGTTCTGCCTGCTCAACCGCGCGCCCGGACCGACCGCGCGCGACTGGACGAATGCCGCACAGGCCGCCCTGACAGAGGCGCAGCGCCGTGGTCCATCATCGGTCCGGGCCTATTCTACTGAATTGCATTCGCGTCTGAAAAACCGGGCAAGCCTTCGGGACGAGGTCGCCAGCGCCCTCGAACAGGGGCATATTCAGCCCTGGTTCCAGCCCCAGATTTCGACGGATACAGGCAAGGTGTCGGGTTTTGAGGCGTTGGCCCGCTGGATTCACCCCGACAAAGGGGCGATTTCACCAGCCGAGTTTTTACCCGCCATCGAAGACGCAGGCCTGCTTGAACGGTTGGCCGAAATCATGATCTATCACAGCTTCACCGCACTCAAGGCCTGGGATTCCGCAGGGTTGGCAGTGCCACATGTCGGTGTCAACTTCAGCGGCTCCGAGCTGAGCAATCCAAAGCTTGTGGACAAGATTCGCTGGGAACTGGATCGGTTTGACTTGACCCCCGACCGGCTTGCCGTCGAAATTCTCGAAACGGTGGTGACCGACAATACTGACGACACAATCACCCGCAACATCAATGCACTGACCAGGCTGGGCTGCCGTATCGACCTGGATGACTTTGGCACAGGTCATGCCTCGATCTCTTCTATCCGGCGCTTTGGCGTGGGTCGAATCAAGATTGACCGCTCCTTTGTGATGAAGGCGGATCGCGACCCGGAACAGCAGCGGATGATCAGCGCGGTCCTGACGATGGCGGAACGGCTCAACATCGAAACACTGGCCGAAGGCGTGGAAACCGTGGGCGAACATGCCCTTCTTGCGCAGCTTGGTTGTGATTTCGTGCAAGGCTTTGGGATCGCCCGCCCGATGCCCTTCGAAAAAACGCTGGATTGGGTGCGCGCGCACGAAAACAAGCTGCAGGATGCGCCGACGCTTCCCCTTCGGCGTACAAACTGATCGGGCGGCGCGTTGGCGCGTCGCTTATCCCCTCCAACACCCAATGAACCGCGCCATGCCCTACATGGCGCAAGCATCTGAAGACCGGAATCCGCTTGACCTTTGGCCGTGCACTCTGTTGAACCCGTGCAACGTTTCAGACAGCAGGTGGCAGTCCCCGATGGACGATCAGAACAAGAACCTCATTCTTGCAACGGCGCTCAGTTTCCTCGTCATCCTCGTGTGGTTCGTCCTGTTTCCGCCGCCCGAACCTGAGGTGCCACTGGACGCAACCGCGCCTCGAACTGTGCAGGCCGAAGAGGGCGGTGCCGTGCCCACCGCACCTGGCGCAACCACCCCTGCACAACCCACACCAGATACTGCAACTGAAACCGCCGATGCGCCGCGGATCGGGATTGAAACGCAGCGCGTCTCCGGCTCCATTTCGCTTCTCGGTGGACGCATCGATGATCTGAAGCTCAAGGATTACCGCACCAGTCTCGAACCCGGTGCCGATATCGTGAACATGCTGTCGCCCGTCGGCTCCGCCGACGCCTACTATGCAGTCTACGGCTGGGCTCCAGGCAGCGGGCTTGATGCGGCCGCCGTGCCCGGCCCCAACACGCTATGGACACAAACGTCGGGCGATACGCTGGGCGTCGGCGCGCCTGTGACCCTGACCTGGGACAACGGTGCCGGTCTGGTCTTCGAGCGCGAGATCAGCATCGACGACCAGTATATGTTCGACATCACGCAATCGGTGACCAACACCACAGGGGCCGCCGTGCGCGCCGCGCCCTACGGGATGTTGACCCGCCACGGCGAACCGTCCGATCTCAAGAATTTCTTCATCCTGCACGAAGGTGCCGTCGCCATGGCCGATGGCGAGCTGGCCGAAACCAACTGGGACGAAATCCCCGAGGCCGAGGTTGATCCCGCCTGGGGCCGCCCCGCCATCGTCACATCCGGTGTGACCAAGGGCTGGGTCGGCTTCACCGACCATTACTGGCAATCCATCCTGATCCCCACCGGCGTCCAAAGCTTTGACCAGGCCCTGACCTACGCCCCCCGCAGTGACGTATATCGCGCGGTGACCCGCCTGCCCACGCAAGACGTGGCCGCGGGCGCAACCGTCGCCGTGTCGACCCAGCTCTTCGCCGGAGCCAAGGAATGGGAAGCCATCCGCGAATACCAATCCGGCGGCGTTGACGGGTTCATCGACAGCATCGACTGGGGCTGGTTCTTTTTCCTGACCAAACCGATCTTCTGGCTCTTGCACGAACTCAACGCCCTGATCGGCAACATGGGCTGGGCCATCATCGGCCTCACCCTCATCATCAAGGCGGTCCTCGTGCCGCTGGCCTACAAATCCTACGTCTCCATGGCCAAGATGAAGGAACTGCAGCCCCGCATGGAAGAACTCAAGGAACGCGCGGGCGACGACAAGCAGAAGCTCCAACAAGGCATGATGGAGCTTTACAAGAAGGAAAAGGTGAACCCCGCCGCAGGCTGCCTGCCCATCTTGCTGCAAATCCCGATCTTCTTCTCGCTCTACAAGGTGATCTTCGTCACGATCGAGCTGCGCCACGCGCCCTTCTTCGGCCCCTTCCAGGACCTCAGCGCACCCGACCCCACCTCGATCATCAACCTCTTCGGCCTCTTGCCGAATGAGGCGCCGGACCCCACCAGCCTCATGGCGCTGATCTTCATCGGCATCCTGCCGATCCTGCTCGGCATCTCGATGTGGCTGCAGCAAAAACTGAACCCGGCCCCCACCGACCCCACGCAACAGATGATCTTTGCCTGGATGCCCTGGGTCTTCATGTTCATGCTGGGCGGCTTTGCCAGCGGCCTCGTCGTCTACTGGATCGCCAACAACGTGATCACCTTCACCCAGCAATACCTGATCATGCGCAGCCAGGGCTACAAACCCGACCTGCTGGGCAACATCA
>JBCDEK010000118.1:0-7106 GCA_039179785.1 Pseudomonadota bacterium
GCCGAGGCCGTCGCCGCCCCTGCCGCAATCACCGAAACCACGCTTGATCCGATTGAAAGTGCCGCTGCAGCACTGGACGCGCCATTGCCCGAGGCAACACCAGCCGCTGCAACAACAGCGGTCCAGGGCATTCAACCCGACCCGAAACCCCAAGTGACGCCGGCTGCCGCAACCACGCGGCCAACCGCATCGCGCCTTGAAAAGCCGTTCATTCAGATCGGCATCTTCTCGATCCAAGCCAATGCGGAGCGTACGGCCAAGCAGATGCGCAGCGCGGGTGTCATCCCCACCGTGAAAACCTTTGAACGCGACGGCAAAACCTTTTGGCGCGTCGTTGTCGGTCCAGCAGGTACGACATCCGAACGCAGCCAGTTGCTGAAGACCATCAAGGGCGAGGGTTTCACGGACGCATACGCCGTCACCAACTGACCAGGAGCATCCCACCCGTGATCCGACCCCTTGCTGCCGCCGCCCTGTTGATCGCAAGCACTGCCGTGCCCGTCACCGCGTTCGAAACGCGGGCGACGGCGGCATATGTGATCGATCACACGACAGGCACCGTGTTGTTGAACAAGAATGCAGACGACCCGTTGCCGCCCGCATCCATGTCAAAGCTGATGACGCTTTACATGGCGTTCGAAGCGATTGAGCGCGGGCAGCTTTCCATGACGGATGAGCTGGTTGTGTCGGCGCATGCCAACAGCTTTGGTGGCTCCACCCTGTTCCTGAAACAGGGCGAACGGATAACGGTCGAAGATTTGATCCGCGGCATTATCGTTTTGTCGGGCAACGACGCCTGCGTTGTGATCGCCGAAGCGCTTAGCCCTGATGGGACTGAAGCTGGCTTTGCCCGGCTGATGACCCGACGGGCGCAGGAAATGGGCATGACAAACTCGACCTTCGCCAACTCCAGCGGCTGGCCCGCGGCGGGGCACCTGATGTCGATGCGCGATCTTGGCCTGTTGTCGCAGCGGCTGATCCAGGACTATCCCGAATACTACCCGATGTTTTCGGAAACCGAGTTCCTTTTCGACGAAACCGAAAGCTCCAACCGCTTCAACCGCAATCCGCTTCTGACCCTTGGCATTGGCGCGGACGGCCTGAAGACAGGCCACACGCAAGAAGCGGGCTACGGCCTGACAGGCTCTGCCAAACAGGGCGACCGTCGCGTTGTTTTTGTCATCTCGGGACTGGATACCGCAGCTGCACGGGCGCAGGAGTCCGAAGCAATCGTGAACTGGGCGTTCCGTCAGTTCGCCGAACGCACAGTGGTAGATGCGGGTGCCCGCGTCGCCACCGCGCGCGTCTGGGAAGGGGCCGAACCCGAAGTGGGCCTTGTGCCCGAAGAAGACATCACCGTTTTGCTGCCAATCCTTGCTGGCAAAACAGTAGATGCCGAAGTTGTCTATACCGGCCCGATCCAGGCCCCCATTGCTGCGGGCACACCGCTGGCTGAACTGGTGATCCAGCCCGAGGGTTTGCCTGAGCGCAGGATCCCTCTGGTTGCCGAAACCGACATCGCTCATGGTGGCTTTCTGGCCAAGATATCGACGGCCGCCCTGTCCCTGATCGACCGGTTCACGACACCGACACCCGAAGGTGGCGTGTGACAGCCAAAGGGCATTTCATCACCTTCGAAGGCATTGACGGCTCGGGTAAATCCACACAAGCGCGTATGCTTGCGGATCATTTGCGCGGCCAAGGCCATGATGTAATCCTGACCCGCGAACCCGGCGGCAGCCCGGGCGCGGAAGAGATTCGCACACTCGTGCTGCAGGGTGATCCCGACCGTTGGTCAGCCGAGACAGAGCTTTTGCTGTTTACCGCAGCGCGCCGCGACCACATGGAACGCCTGATCCAGCCTGCCATTGATGCGGGCCAGATCGTGATCTGTGATCGCTTTGCCGACAGCACCCGCATGTACCAGGGTTTAAGCCGGGGCGATTTGCGGTCCAAGGTCGATACGTTGCACAGCCTGATGATCGGACGTGAACCCGATCTGACCATCCTGATCGACATGGATCCTGCGCAGGGCCTTGCCCGCGCCAAGGGGCGGCAAGGCATCGAAGAAAGGTTCGAGGATTTCGGCACCGACCTTCAGGAAAAGATGCGGGCCGGCTTTCTGGCGCTTGCCAGCGAATTCAAAGACCGTTTTCGCATCATCAACGGCGCACAGCACATGGATGCGGTTGCGCAGGATGTGCGATCCACCGTGCACGCGCATCTGACGTCATCTGGCTGATACCAGCGCGGCGCAAGGTGCGGATGCGCCAGGGGGCTGGCCCCCCGCCCCGCTCGAATGCTAGAGCAAACTCATGGCCGACGAGATCCAGGACCCCTCCCGTGTGCCGGGCGCACCGCACCCACGCGAGACAGAAACACTGTTCGGCCAGGACGCGGCCCAGCAGGCCTTTCTTGACGCGTTCAACACCGGGCGCCTGCATCATGCGTGGTTGCTGACCGGACCGCGCGGTGTGGGCAAGGCGACGCTCGCGTGGCGCATCGCACGCTTCCTGCTGGCAACGCTCGACCCGGACCCAAACGACATGTTTGGCGCTCCAGTTCCTGACAGTCTCGATATCTCTGCCGATCATCCGGTCGCAAGGCGCATCGCCGCGGGCGCCGATCCCGGCCTCAAATCCGTGCACCGCACCGAGAACGAGAAAACCAAGCGCCTGCGTGACCAGATCACCATCGACGATATCCGTGCGCTTGGCTCCTTCTTCCAGCTCAGCGCTACCGATGGCGGGCGCCGCGTGGTGATCATCGACGCTGCTGACGACATGAACGTGAACGCGGCCAACGCGCTTTTGAAGATGCTCGAAGAGCCGCCTGCCCGCACCACGCTGCTGTTGATCTGCCACCAGCCCAGCCGCCTCTTGCCCACGATCCGCTCGCGCTGTCGCACCTTGCGGCTTGGCACGCTTGACCCGGCACAGATGGGGCAGGCCATGGCCCAAGCGGGCATCGAGCCCGGTCCAGATGCAGCTGCCCTCGCAGAACTCAGCGCCGGATCGGTTGGCGACGCGCTCCGCCTGTCGCTGCTTGACGGTCTCAAAATCTATCGAGAGGTCATCCACCTTCTGGGCACTCTGCCCAACCTCGACCGCAGCCGTGCGCTTGCATTGGCCGAAGCCGCCGCCGGGCGCGGCGCCGAAGAAAAGCTCGATCTGCTCTACACCCTGATCGAGGTGGCGCTCAGCCGCCTGGCCCGGACGGGTGCGCTCGGTCATCCACCGCAGATTGAGGCAGCGCCGAACGAGGCTGCAATCCTGACCCGCCTGGCCCCTCACGCCCCGCAGGCCCGTGCATGGGCTGACACCGCTCAAACAGCGCTTGGACGCGCGCGGCACGGACGGGCGGTCAACCTTGACCCTGCTGCATTGGTCCTAGATACGCTTTTCAAGCTTTCCGAGACGGCCCCCGCCCGATGACGCCAGAAATCACCGACAGCCATTGCCACCTCGACTTCCCGGATTTCGAGGGGCAGCTTCCACAGGTCATCCAGAACGCAGCAGACGCAGGCGTAACGCGCATGGTCACCATCTGCACCAAACTGCGGCTGGAGCCACAGGTGCGCGCGATTGCCGAGGCGCACGCGCCCGTCTTCTATGCCGCGGGCACCCACCCAATGAGTGCCGCCGACGAGCCACTTGCAACCACCGATGAGTTGATCGGGCTGGCACGACACCCCAAATTCGTGGGCATCGGCGAAACCGGCCTCGATTACCACTACACGTCCGAGAGCGCTGACATCCAAAAACAATCGCTTCGCATCCACATCGATGCTGCCCGCGACACCGGCCTGCCCCTGATCATTCACGCGCGCGCCGCGGACGACGACATGGCGCGCATCCTCACGGACGAATACAAACAGGGCGCATACTCGTGCGTCATGCACTGCTTCTCGTCGTCGAAAGAGCTGGCGCACGCTGCCCTTGACCTGGGCTTCTACCTGTCGATGTCCGGCATTGCGGTGTTCCCGAAAAGCCAGGAGTTGCGCGATATCTTCGCCGCAGCCCCCGTCGACCGCATTCTTGTGGAAACCGACGCCCCCTACCTCGCCCCACCCCCACATCGGGGCAAGCGGAACGAACCCGCCTACACGGCACACACCGCTCGCAAGGGTGCTGAAACCATGGGCCTCGACTACACCGACTTTGCCGCGCAAACGCAAAAGAACTTTGACCGCTTGTTCTCGAAGGCGGCGGCCTACACAGTGCCCGTATGAGCGACACGCTGACCTTCACGATCCTTGGCTGCGGCTCCTCCGGCGGCGTACCCCGGCTGGGTGGTCATTGGGGGGCGTGCGACCCGAACAACCCAAAGAACCGACGCCAGCGGTGTTCCCTTCTGGTCGAACGCACAAGCGACGCGGGCACGACGACCGTGCTGGTCGATACCTCACCCGATCTGCGCAACCAATTGCTCGCCAGCGGCACCGGACGGCTCGACGGGGTGATCTACACGCATGAACACGCGGACCATGTGCACGGCATTGATGACCTGCGCATGATCGTCTTCAACATGCGCCAGCGTCTTCAGGTCTGGGCCAACGGCAACACCCAAAACGACCTGATCAGTCGCTTTGGCTACGCGTTCGTGCAGCCAAAATCATCGCCCTACCCGCCAATCCTCGACCTCAACACCATTGACGGCGACACGGTGATCGAGGGCCCCGGCGGCCCCATCACCTTCACCCCGTTCGAGGTGAGCCACGGCAGCATTGACGCCCTTGGCTTCCGCATCGGCGATGTGGCCTACCTGCCGGACGTGGCCACCATCCCTGACGCCGCGTGGCCGTATCTCGAGAACCTCGACATCTGGATCGTCGACGCCCTGCGCCGCGATCCTCACCCCACCCACAGTCACCTCGCCAACACGCTGGACTGGATCGACCGCGTCAAACCGAAGCGTGCGGTCCTCACCAACATGCACATCGACCTCGACTACGAGACCGTGCTCTACGAAACCCCCGACCATATCGAACCTGCTTACGATGGCATGACGCTCGAAGTCGCCGTGCCCTGATCCTCCTTCATCTTGCCAAATAAACCGCCGCCGGAGGCTCCCGCCCTCTGACGCCGCCGCCATAGGTCCGATCATGCAAGCCCTCCTCGACGTCATCCTGCCCGTCTTTCTGGTGATCGGGTTTGGCTACGTCGCTGTCTGGCGTGGCTTTTTCACCGGCGCGGGGGTCGACGCGCTGATGAAGTTCTCCCAGAACTTCGCCATTCCATGCCTGCTGTTCTCGGCCATCGCCAATCTGGACCTGTCCACGAGTCTCGATCTGCGCCTGCTCACCAGCTTCTACATCGGTGCGGCCACCGGGTTCGCGTTGGGAACGGCAGGGGCCTATTACCTCTTCAAGCGCGATATAGAAGACAGCATCGCGATCGGCTTTTGTTGCCTCTTCTCCAACTCGGTTCTTTTGGGCCTCGCCATCAATGAACGCGCCTACGGCCCCGAGGCGCTGGCAGGGGCCTACACAATCATCGCCTTTCACTCGCCCTTTTGCTACGGGCTGGGGATCACCGCGATGGAGATCGCACGCAACCGCGGTGGCTCCCCCCTCAGCATGGCACGCGGTGTGGCGCGAGCCATGTTTCGCAATGTACTGGTGCTTGCCATCGTTGCAGGCTTCATCGTGAACCTTAGCGGCATCGCTTTGCCCGGTGTGTTGCGCGACGGGCTCGATCTGGTGATCCGGGCCGCCCTGCCCACCGCGCTCTTTGCCCTGGGTGGCGTTCTGATCCAATACAAACCCGAAGGCGATGCACGGGTGATCGCGATGATCTGTGTCATCTCTCTGCTGATTCACCCCGCCATCACGTTTATGCTGGGCAGCGCTTTGTCGGTACCGTCCGAGACCTACAAAACCGCAGTCCTTACCGCGGCCATGGCGCCTGGGGTGAACGGCTATATCTTTGCCAACATGTACGGGCGGGCCAAACGGGTGGCGGCCACCTCTGTCCTTGTGGCCACTGCGCTTACGATCCTGACGGCGTGGATGTGGTTGGTGGCTCTGGGATAGCCAGCTTGGCCCGCCGTGCGCGCGCCAATTCTGCATTCAACGCACCGCCCAGCAGCACCAGATAGGCACTGATAAACAGCCACATCAACATGACGATCACAGCACCGATGGATCCGTAGACCTCGTTGTAATTCCCAAAATTCTGCAAATAGATCGAAAATCCAGTCGAGGCCGCAACCCAGAACACGACAGCAAAAATAGCACCGGGCGAGATCAGGCGCGGGCGTTTCCCAGCAAGGTTTGGACCAAGGCGGTAGATCACGGCAAAACCAGCCAACAGCACGCCGATCCCCAGAACCCAGCGCACAACCTCGACCCCGAAATTGGCCCAAGGTCCCAATGGCAGAAAAGCCAGGACCACTGGCATGACCACAATGCAGGCCATCGCGGTCAGCACAACGCCGATCAGGCTGAAGGTTAGCACGAACGCACGCAGATAGTGCGACAACCCGCTGCGATTTGGTGCATCATAGATTGCATTCAGGCCCTGCATCAGCGCTGCCACGCCCGCCCGCGCAGACCAGAGTGCGAAGCCGAACGACAACAAAGATGCCCACCCAAGCGTCAAACCATCGGTGGTTGCCAGTTTTACAAGTTGTCCTGAAAGCAACGCATATACATCCGCCGGGATCAGCGCCTGAAATTCCTGCATTTGTTCCAGCGCAAGCGCCGGGTCGCCCACAATCCCCCAAAGCGCAATGGTCGCTGCAATGCCGGGGAACACAGCCAGGATGGCATAGAACGCAACACCTGCCGCAATGAGCCCAAGGTGCTTTTCATTGTTCAACCGCGCCACATGCGTCACCGCTCGCCACCACAGCGCAGGATCTTTCGGTGTTTCGGTGGTGAATTGTGCAGGTTCCATGACGGGATAACCTATTCAAGCGGCAAAGGTTTCTCAACATGCCTGCAACACGTCGTTCAGACCACTGGACCGCGCGAAAATCGTGCACCTTCTGTTTTGTCGTAAAACAAAAAAAGTATTGGCATCGCTGTTGCCCCATCGAAGCGATGAATTGCGGGCGCATGTACGTCTAAGAAAGATACTGCATAGAAGATGTGTCATCGTCAC
>JBCDEK010000084.1:0-13682 GCA_039179785.1 Pseudomonadota bacterium
GGCGGGGGAGGCGTGTCTATGGCTGGTACAAGGGTGGTGCGGGCGGCATGCATCGTGACGAGTTGTTACCGACCCGTGGGGCGCTGGACCCGATCCTGATTGCCGAGAAACTTGGCGCGATCCTGTTGGAAGAGGATCGCAACACCGATGGCATCAAGGCGGGGCTCGCCAAGCTGGACGAGGCGCGCCGGTCGGACAATGCCGAGGATATCGCGGCGCGGTTGCCGTATTTCTGTTCGGGTTGCCCGCACAATTCATCGACCAAGGTGCCCGATGGGTCGCGCGCCTATGCCGGGATCGGATGCCACTACATGGTGCAGTGGATGGATCGAGAGACCATTGGCTACACCCATATGGGCGCCGAAGGGGCGAACTGGATTGGCGAGGCGCCGTTTTCGACGCGCGATCACGTGTTCCAGAACCTGGGCGACGGGACGTATAACCACTCGGGCGTTCAGGCCATTCGGGCGGCTTTGGCGGCGGGCACGAACATTACGTACAAGATCCTTTACAACGATGCCGTCGCCATGACCGGCGGGCAGGGGAATGAGGGTGGCCTTGATCCTTACCGTATCGTGGATGAGGTGCGGGCGATGGGGTGTCAGAACGTCGCCGTGGTTTATGACGATAAGGAAGACTTGGATGTGTCGCGTTTCCCATCGGGCGTGCCGACCCATGAGCGGGCGGAGTTGCAGGTGGTGCAGGAACGCTTTGCCAAGACGGACGGCGTTTC
This sequence comes from Pseudomonadota bacterium, assembly GCA_039179785.1. GTDB lineage: Bacteria > Pseudomonadota > Alphaproteobacteria > Rhodobacterales > Rhodobacteraceae > Tateyamaria. The sequence continues at coordinate 734 of JBCDEK010000084.1, forward strand.
GGTCATTGTTTATGTGCAGACCTGTGCGGCCGAGAAGCGGCGGCGGCGCAAGCGCGGGACATTCCCCGACATCGACAAGCGGGTATTCATCAACACCGATGTTTGCGAGGGCTGTGGCGATTGCGGGGTGCAGTCGAACTGCGTGTCGATCGTGCCGAAAGAGACGGAGCTGGGCCGCAAGCGGGCGATTGACCAGTCGTCCTGCAACAAGGATTTTTCGTGCCTCAAGGGGTTTTGCCCCAGCTTTGTGACGCTCGAAGGCGCGCAGGTGAAGAAAGCGGCGACGACCGAGTTGCATTTGCCGGACCTGCCGATGCCCGAATTGCCCGCGATTGATGGGACCTGGAATGTGGTCATCACGGGTGTGGGTGGCACGGGTGTTGTCACCATCGGGGCCGTTATGGCGCAGGCGGCGCATATCGACGGCAAAGGTGCGGGCATGATGGAGATGGCGGGGCTGGCCCAGAAGGGTGGCGCTGTGCATATCCATTGCCGCATTGCCAATGACCCGCATGATATCTCCGCCATTCGTGTGGCGACTGGCGAAGCCGACGCGCTGATTGGTGGTGATCTGGTGGTGTCTGCCGGGGCCAAGACGTTGGGGCTGACCAGTACCGGGCGGACGGGTGCGGTGGTGAACAGCCATGAAATCATCACCGGGGATTTTACCCGCAACACCGAGTTTGCGCTGCCGTCGGACAGGCTGAGCCTTGCGCTTGAGGCGCGGTTGCGGGACCGGGTGGATATGTTCGATGCGTCCGATCTGGCCAAGGCCACGATGGGCGACAGCATCTTTTCCAACATGATGATCTTTGGGGCGGCGTGGCAGCGGGGGCTGGTGCCGCTGAGCTTTGATGCGATCATGGCAGCGATTGATCTGAACGGCGCTGCGGTTGAGCGCAACAAACGGGCCTTTGATATTGGGCGCTGGGCGGTGCTGCATGCGGAGGAGGCTGCGCGGGTCGCGGAGCCGAAGGTCATTCAGTTGCCGAAGTCGCTGGACGACAAGATCGCGTTCCGCGCCGATCATCTGGTGAAGTATCAGTCGAAGCGGCTGGCGAAGCGCTATCGCAAACTGGTGGACGGGATTGAGGACGCCGCCGTGAAAGAGGCAGTGGCGAAGGGATACCACAAGCTGTTGGCTTACAAGGACGAGTACGAAGTGGCGCGCTTGCATCTGGCGACCGAGGCCAAGGCGCGGGAGCAGTTTGAGGGGGATTTCACCGTGAAGTTCCACCTGGCCCCGCCGATGCTGTCGAAAGAAGGCCCGGACGGGCGGCCTGTGAAGAAGGAATACGGGCCCGGCATGATGCGCAACTTCCGCCTGTTGGCGAAGCTGAAGGGGCTGCGGGGCACGCCGCTGGATGTCTTTGGCCGGACCGAAGAACGCAGGACGGAGCGGGCGCTGATCAAGCAATACGAGGCGGACATAGAGGCCGTGCTGCCCAAGCACGATGCGCAGACCCATGATGCGATCGTGGCGCTGGCGCAGCTGCCGCTGGATATCCGTGGCTTTGGCCCGGTCAAACAGGCGAATGAGGCCAAGGCGGCCAAACGGCGCGAGGAACTTTTGTCGGTGATCCATGCAGGTGGGCCGCAACAAGCCAAGGCGGCTGAGTGATCGCGTCACACTCGTGTCATATGGGCTAGGCAGGGTGGCGCACACCTCGTAGAACGGGACCCGAGCGTATCCGTCAGGCCGAAGCCCATGCCCAACCGCCAGCAACGCGAAATCACGCGCGAGATCAGCTATTCCCATTCGGCCGAGACGAAGGGCGGGCGGGCGTTGATCCGTTTGCTGGAGAACACGACCGGGCGGTTGCGGTTGATCAAGCGCGCCGAAGGGTACGAGCATGAGGTGGCCGCCGGGCGTGATTTCTGGGCCGTGATGGTTGAACGGTACGGGCTGACGTTGAATGTGGTGGCGGGGCAACTTGAGAATATTCCGCGCGACGGGCCGCTGATCCTGATCGCGAACCACCCTTATGGCATCATGGATGGGCTGATGATGGGTCATATCCTGTCGACGGTTCGGGGTGATTTCCGGATCATGGCCAATTCGGTTTTCAAGAAAGCCGAAGAGCTGAACCGGGTGCTTTTGCCGATCAGCTTTGATGACACGCGCGAGGCGATGGCGCTGAACGTGGCAACGCGCAAGGAGGCCTTGCGCTATCTGGGCGACGGCGGGGCCATCGGTATCTTTCCCGGCGGAACCGTCAGCACGGCGGCCAAGCCGTTTTCCCGGCCCATGGACCCCGGATGGCGCAGTTTCACGGCGCGCATGGTTGCCAAGTCGGAGGCGACGGTGGTGCCGCTCTACTTCGATGGCCACACCAGCCGTTTGTTCCAGATCGCTAGCCATTTGCACAATACGCTGCGCCTTGGCCTGCTGATCAAGGAGTTCAAGACGCGGGTTGATACGCCTGTGGATGTGGTTGTTGGAAACCCCATCGGCAGGGATCTGCTGGACCCGATGGCCAAAGAGCCGAAACAGATGATGGAATTCCTGCGCAAAGCCACGTATGAGCTGAACCCGAACCCCAACAAGGTCTTTGACCTGGGGTATGAGTTCGAGGAACGGCACCGCGGTTAAGGACGCGACATGGCAGTTGGGATTTTCGATTCCGGTTTGGGCGGGTTGACCGTGCTGGACGCCGCGCAGAAGCGGCTGCCGGATGTGGAGTTCGTGTATCTGGCCGACAGTACGAATGCGCCCTATGGCGTCCGGACAGCGGACAACATCTATGATCTGACAACGGCTGCCGTGCAGCGTCTGTTCGATGCGGGCTGCGATCTGGTGATCCTTGCCTGCAACACGGCCTCTGCGGCGGCTTTGCGGCGGATGCAGGAAGGCTGGGTGCCCACCGACAAGCGAGTGCTGGGTGTGTTTGTGCCGATGATCGAGGCGCTGACGGAACGGCAGTGGGGCGACAATTCGCCCCCGCGCGAGGTGGCCGTGCAGCATGTGGCGCTGTTTGCGACGCCCGCGACGGTGGCAAGCCGCGCGTTTCAGCGGGAGTTGGCATTTCGCGCGATTGGTGTGGATGTAGAGGCGCAGGCCTGTGGTGGCGTCGTGGATGCCATTGAAGACGGCGACATGATCCTGGCCGATGCGCTGGTGCGGTCCCATGTGGATGCGTTGAAGCGCAAGATGCCGCATCCGCAGGCGGCCATTCTGGGCTGCACGCATTATCCGCTGATGCAGGACGAATTCCAGGACGCGTTGGGCGCGGATGTGGCCGTCTATTCGCAAGCGGGGCTGGTGGGCGAAAGCCTGGCCGACTATCTGCAGCGGCATCCGGACAAGATGGGCTCTGGCACCAGCGGCTATCTGACCACGGGTGATCCCAAGACCGTCAGCCAGCGCGCCACGCAATTCTTGCGACGACAGATCACGTTTGAAGCCGCTTGATCTGATACCTTATCCAAGAAGACTGACATGACCTACAACATCGCTATTCTGGGCGCTTCCGGCTATACGGGCGCTGAACTGATCCGGTTGATTGCCGGGCACTCTTCCATTGAAATCAAGGCTTTGGGGGCGTTTTCTAAAGCTGGCCAAAGCGTGGCGCAGGTGTATCCGCATCTGCGCCATATGGATCTGCCGCCTATGGTGGCGTTCGACCAGATCGACTGGTCTGGCATTGATCTGTGTTTCTGCGCACTGCCGCACAAGACGAGCCAGGAGGTGATCTCGGGCCTGCCGAAGAACTTGCGGATCATTGATCTGAGCGCGGATTTCAGGCTGGAGGATCCTGCGGCCTATGAGAAATGGTATGGCAATCCGCACAGCGCGATCGAGATGCAGGGCGAGGCCGTTTACGGCCTGACCGAGTTTTACCGGGAAGAGATTGCGAGGGCGCGGCTGGTGGCCGGGACCGGGTGCAATGCCGCAACGGGGCAGTTTGCGTTGCGGCCGCTGATCGCGGCGGGAGTCATTGATCTGGATGACATCATTCTGGACCTGAAGGCGGCGGTTTCGGGCGCGGGTCGGGCGCTCAAGGAAAACCTGCTGCATGCGGAGCTGTCCGAGGGCTATCACGCCTACGCCACCGGTGGCTCGCACCGGCATTTGGGTGAGTTCGATCAGGAGTTTTCGAAAGTTGCGGGGCGGGATGTGCATATCCAGTTTCAACCGCATCTGATCCCGGCGAACAGGGGAATTCTGGGCACGGCTTATGTCAAAGGCGATGCGCAGGTGGTGTATGAGACATTGGCGGCGGCCTATGCCGATGAGCCGTTTATCGAGGTGTTGCCGATGGGCGAGGTGCCCTCGACGCGGCACATCCGTGGATCGAATTTTTGCCATATCGGCGTGGCGGCGGATCGGTTGCCGGGGCGGACGGTTGTGGTCGCGACCCTCGACAATTTGACCAAGGGATCGTCGGGGCAGGCGTTGCAAAATGCCAATCTGATGTTAGGTATTTCTGAGGTCGAGGGGCTGATGATGGCCCCGTTGTTTCCGTAGAGTGCACCCATGAAGAGCCTGAAGAAACAGCGTCGGATCCAGATCATCGCCCTTGCGGCGGTGGCCTTGACCGTGTCGACGGTGCTGATTGGGTATGCGATGCGCGACGGTATCAATTTCTTTCGCGCGCCCAGTCAGATCGTGGCGGAACCGCCCGGTCCTACGGAGGTGTTTCGCATTGGCGGATTGGTGGCCGAAGGGTCGCTGATCCGCGGTGAGGGGGCTTCGATTCGCTTTGAGGTGACCGATGGGGGCGCGACCGTGCCTGTCGTGTTCACGGGCGTGCTGCCGGACCTGTTCGAAGAAAACCAGGGCATGGTGGGCACCGGTCAGTACATCAACGGTGTCTTTGAAGCCTCTGAAATCCTTGCTAAACATGATGAGACTTACATGCCTGCCGAGGTGGTGGACGCGCTGAAGGAACAGGGTGTCTACAAGGAACCGCAAGGGTAGCGCACGGTCGCGTTAAGAGCCATTAACCAACGTCACTGCAGGTTTGCCCCATCGGACACCACGAGGGGGACAACATGCAGGATGTGCGTGAGATTGCGGAAGAGATCGTGGGCCGCGAGGGCGGTTTTGTAAACGACCCGGACGATCCGGGTGGGGCCACGAATTTTGGGGTGACGATCCATACAATGCGCCGTCTGGGGCTGGATTTGGACCGGGACGGTGATGTCGATGTGCGCGACGTGCGCAGGCTGACCCGTGCGCAGGCGGTGGATATCTTTGTCACCCACTACTTTGAAAGGCCGCGCATCGCAGAATTGCCTGCGCCGCTGCATGCGACGGTGTTCGACATGTATGTCAATGCGGGCGGCAACGCGATTAAGATCCTGCAGCGTCTGTTGAATGCCATGGGCTATGCAGTGCGCGTGGATGGCGCGCTGGGACCCCAGAGCATTGGTGCGGCCCGCGAGGCCTTTGGTGCGGCGCCGGATCATCTGGTGGATGCCTACGGGATTGCGCGGCGCAACTACTATTTTCGCATCGCGGATAAACGCCCCGCCAGCCGGAAATACGCGCGCAGTCGCGCGGGCGGCAAAGGGGGCTGGATCCGCCGGGCCGAAGAGTTCATCGCGCCGCGGTTTCACATGACGAATGCACAATTTCGCGAAAGGGTAGCGGCATGGGGGTAATGCAGGGGCTTTTGGCGGTGCTGTTTGGCGGCAGCCGCAATGTGGTCAAGGAGACGGCGGAGGTGTTTCGCGAGAATGCCGAGGCCGGATCGGCGCGCGGGCATGAGGTGCAGTTGGAGGCCATGCGCGAATTCGCGGCAGAGTTCGCGGTGCCGCGTCAAGGCGCATTTGACAGGTTCATGGACGCACTCAACCGCCTGCCACGTCCGGCGCTCGCCCTGGGCACGCTCGGGTTGTTCGTGTCGGCCATGGTGTCGCCCTTGTGGTTTGCCGAGCGGATGCAGGGCATCGCGCTGGTGCCCGAGCCGCTTTGGTGGCTGCTCGGGGTGATCGTGTCGTTCTATTTCGGGGCGCGTCATCAGGTAAAGGCGCAGCAGTTCCAGCGCGAGATTGCACGGTCGATGGCGCATGTCCCGCAGGTGATGGAGAACGTGTCGGCTCTGCGGAAGATGCGCCATGACGGGATCGGGGTGGCCGATACCGGGGCGGATGCAAAGTTGACGGCGGCTTCTCTGGCGCAGGGCGAGAATGCGGCGCTGGAGGAATGGCGCGCATCGGCCTGACCTGGGGGACGCCTGTTGGCGATGACCGGGGGCGGTGGGCACAACTGTGCGGGCGTTTCTGAACGTCAGACTGACAATATATGTCCTTGGATTATCGCGAAAAACTGTGTCTCGCGATCTGCAGCCCTCTCTGTCGGTTCAGGTGCTGCTTCACTTGTGCTCAACAGGTGACGTCACGACGTGGTCAGTCAGACAAACGCTGTGCGGCAGCTTGCGTCTGGCAGCGGTCCTGCCCGTGCGCTATGTGTGCGGTGCGTGTCCTTGTCGCTTCGGCGCGGCATGGGTTTGCGCGCTATAAACAGCTTGAAACAAAAAGATGCAACTAAACCAAAGTGCCAGACTATCGGTCGCCCCGATGATGGATTGGACCGACCGGCATTGTCGCTATCTGCACCGGCAGTTGAGCGGGCATGCGCTGCTTTACACCGAGATGGTGACCGCACCCGCATTGGTGCGTGGTGGTGCGCTGCACCTCTTGGATCACGATCCGGCAGAGCATCCGGTCGCATTGCAACTTGGCGGGTCGGACTCCAAGGAACTGGCGCAAGCAGCGACGTTGGGCGCGCAGGTGGGGTATGATGAGATCAACCTGAATTGTGGCTGCCCGTCTGATCGCGTGCAGTCGGGCACCTTTGGTGCGGTGCTGATGCGTGATCCGGCGACGGTTGCGGCGTGCGTCAGTGCAATGCGTGATGCGATTGACGTGCCGGTCACCGTCAAATGCCGCATCGGGGTGGATGAACAGAACCCCGAAGAGGTGTTGCCTGAATTTCTGGCCCGTATCGTCGCGGCGGGCTGCGAGCGTGTGATCATCCACGCGCGGAAGGCCTGGCTCAAGGGGCTGTCGCCCAAGGAAAACAGGGATATCCCGCCGCTGGATTATGATCTGGTTCAGCGGATGAAAGGGTTGTTTCCCAACCTTCACATCTCGATCAACGGTGGGGTCGCTTCGCTTGAGGAAGCCGAGGCGCTTTTGGACAGCGGCCTTGACGGCGTGATGATCGGGCGGGCGGCCTATCACCAACCCGCTGACATTCTGGCGCAGGCAGATCGGCGTATCTATGGCGCAGGTCAGGATACAAGCGCTGACGCCGCCGTGCAGGCCATGCTGCCCTATATCGAGCGTCATCTGACCCAAGGCGGGCGGTTGCATCAGGTCACGCGGCATATGCTGGGTCTTTTTGCCGGACGGCCGGGGGCGCGCGGCTGGCGCCGGACGCTGAGCGAAGGGGCAACGCGCGACGGGGCTGGCCCCGAGCTGGTCGAGGCTGCGCTGCGCCACGTGACGGCACTGGTTCCCGACGCCAAAGCGGTGTAGCACCGCGCGACCTGACATGCGGAGCCCGTGATGCCGGACACAATTCTCTTGATCCAGATGCTGGTGGTACTGGCTGTGATTGGTGCCTTTGCCGGTGTACTGGCTGGCCTTTTGGGGGTGGGCGGCGGCATCGTGCTGGTGCCCGCGTTTTTCTATGCGTTTCAGACCCTTGGCTATGGTGGGCCGGACCTGATGCAGATGTGTCTGGCCACGTCGCTGGCCACGATTATCGTGACCTCGGTCCGCTCGGTCATGAGCCACAACAAGAAAGGCGCCGTAGACTGGGACATCTTACGCAGTTGGGCACCGGGCATCGTGATTGGTGCGGTGCTGGGCATGTTGCTTGTGGCGCAATTGCGCACCACCACTCTTCAGGCGATTTTCGGCATCCTGGCGCTGATCGTGGGGCTTTATATGGGGTTTGGCCGCGCCACCTGGCGATTGGGACCCGCGATGCCCACCGGCGCAGGGCGCGCAGCCCTGTCCCCGGGTGTGGGGTTTTTGTCTGTCCTGATGGGGATTGGCGGAGGCAGTTTTGGTGTGCCGTTGATGAGCCTGTATGCAGTGCCGATCCACCGGGCGGTTGCGACAGCGGCTGGGTTCGGTGTTCTAATCGCAGTGCCGTCGGTGATTGGCTTTTTGTTTGTCACGCTGGAGGGACCAGTACCGCCGCTCACTGTCGGAGCCGTCAATCTTGTCGCCTTTGCCATCATCATCGCTATGACACTGATCACGGCCCCCTGGGGTGTGCGGTTGGCACATGCGATGGATCCCGGCCCGCTCAAGCGGGTGTTCGCGGTGTTTCTGGTGCTTGTGGCTTTGAACATGCTGCGCCGGGCGCTCTTCGGATGATGGAAGAAGACGGCTTTGTGATCTTTGATCATGATCCGCGGACGGCACGGTGGGCTGAGGCGGCGCACGATGTGGCCAAAGGCATTGCAGACGATCCCGAAACCAGAGCGCGCAATCTGCGCCATGGCAAGACCTGGTTTGTGGGCGTCGATACGCTGCCCAATGCGGCCGACGGGTCGGTGGATGGCGTGGCGCTGGACGGGACTTGGGTGGAGCAGGTGCCGGACTTGCCGCAACACGCCGCGCAGCTGTCCATTGTCTATCCGGGGTATCCGCAGCGCGACCCGGACCAAAGCGAAGCGAACCACCGGTTTCGCGTAGACCGTATGGCCGCGCATGTGGATGGTTTGCTGCCCGATGGGCCGCAGCGACGGCGATACGCGCGCGAATTCCACGCCTATATCCTTGGCCTACCTCTGAACGATGTGGACGCAGCGCCGACCGTCGTTTGGAAGGGCAGTCACCGGATCATGCACGCCGCTTTGGCCAAGGCGATCGGGAACGCCGACCCACGTGAGGTTGATGTGACCGACGCCTATCACGCGGCGCGCAAACATGTGTTCGAGAGCTGCGAAGTGGTGTCACTACAGGCGCGTCCGGGTCAGTCGTTTTTGATCCATCGCTTTGCGTTGCACGGCACCGCGCCGTGGCAAGGGGACGCCAGCGAGGGCAGGATGATCGCGTTTTTTCGGCCTGAGTTTGGCAACCCGGCAGAATGGCTAGACGGTCTTTGAGACAAGCTACAGGCGCGACCCGCACACCGGGGGCGGTCCTTGCTACCGTTTCAGCCGGGCTGCGCGTCCGCCGCGACGTCCCTTGGGGGCCGCTTCGCGGTTTGGCAGGTCGGCCATGATAGCCCGCCGCTCGTCGGTGCTCATTCGGCTCCAACCGCCAATCTCGTCAATGGACCGGGCGCAGCCTGTGCACAGCCGCGTCTCGGGATGGATCACGCAGATCTGCACGCAGGGGCTTTCAATCTCGTTGCGCTGCCACACAAGGGAACGGGGGACGTCTGTCATAGCTGCCTCTTCATAGCTGCCAGCCGGTCCAGCAGCCCTTGCAAGATATAGCCCGCGGCCACGTGATCAATCACCTCGGCGCGACGTTTGCGTGTCGTATCCGCCTCAAGCAGCGCTTTTTCGGCGGCCACAGTGCTCAGGCGTTCGTCCCAAAAGGTGATGGGGCCGTCCCAGAGTCGTTCGAAATTCCGGGCAAAGGCGCGGGTGGACTGACAACGCGGCCCCTCGGTCCCGTCCATGTTTCGCGGTAGGCCCAGAACGAGGCCACCAACATTGCGTTCTGTCAAAAGGGTCTGAAGCCGCGCAGCATCCAGCCCGAATTTCTTGCGGCGCACCGTTTCGAGCGGTGTGGCGACCGACCAAAAGGTGTCAGACACCGCCACGCCGATGGTCTTGTCCCCCAGATCAAGACCCATCAGCGCCTGCATCGAGGGCAGGGCGGCGAGAAAAGCTTCGGTGTCGTCCGTGATCATTCGAGACCAACACGATCCGCCGTGCGGCTGAGGATGTCTTTGGCCCTGGGATCGTCCCCAAATACTTCACGGGCGTTGATCAGGATCGCACGCGCCTGATCCATCTGGCCCAAGACCCCGAGGGCCGAAATCAGCTGCGCCCAATCCTCGACCGGTCCGCCTTCGGTCGCAAGCCGGTCCGACAGCCCCGTGACCATGCCCTGTATCATCTCCATGCGTTCTGCCGGGCTCAAACCCTCTGCGGCCTCGATCTGATCGGCAGAGGGACCGCGCCCTGTTCCGATTGCGGGTATGGCATAGTTCACACCGGCCCGCATGGCGATGTCCTCGATCTGGGCTGAGACGGGACCGATCCATGGGGCGCTTGCAGGTCCTTCGCGCAAAAGCTGATCCCAGATCCGTAACGCTGTGTCCGGTCGGCCCGTTTGTGCCAGCATGAGCCCGTAATAGTACCGCGCCGGGCCATCGGTGGCGTCCATTGCAAGGGTGCGTTCCAAGACCTGCTCGGCCTCGGGCGACACATAGTTCCCGGCCGCCAGCACCAGCAGGTCGGCATATTGCGAAAAATCCTTGGCTGTCGCGTCATCGCCCTTCAATGCGATCACTTGCGCCTTTGCCTGATGCGCTGCATTAAAGTTGCCCAGCCGGCCTTCGGCGCGGCTTAGCAACTCGTGACCCTGGATGTCGTCCGGTCGGGTCGTGACCGCCTGGCGCAGTTGTTCGACCAATGCGACATAGTCAGGGCCCGCATCGATAGGGGCACGCTGCCCCTCGACGCTTGCCTCTGCGGTGGCTTGGCTGGGCCGTTCATCGCGAAAGGTCTGAGTGGCTTCGATCCGATCGGCCAGCGCTAGGTCGCCATATCCGGGGGCGCCAAGCCGGGCGTAAATGGCGTAGGTGCCCACTACGATTGCCCCAAGGGTCAGACCCAGCGTGACATACCCGGCTGAAATATGCGGTTTTTCGGTCTGGTTGCGCAGGGCGGCATCTGCGGCCAGGATCCTGCGCGACACTTCGGTGCGCACACGCTCTGCATCCGCTTCAGACACGACACCGCGGTCCAGATCGCGCTCTACCTCGCGCAGCTGATCGCGATAGACGTCCAGATCATAAGCCGCAGGCGGTCGGTCCCCCACCGATCCGCGCAGCATCGCGCGTGCCAGGGTGGCCAGCACCCCCAGCGTCAAAACCGCCGTGACAATCCAGAATCCCATACGCCCTACAATCCTTTGGTTTGGCTGATGTAACCTTTGCGCGGCACATGCAAAAGGGGACATGCAAGACCCGTGATGTCGCAGTGTCGCAAATCCGTCAAAAAGCGACGCGGGCGCGCCCCTTTTTTGCCAGCGCTCAGGCGATTAAAACCTCAGAAATTCGCCTTGCGATTCCACGGTCCGGGACGGCTGCTTATGAAACGATACTCCGCCTTTGCCATCGCCCGAGAGGCAGCGCGCTACCACACCGGGTGGGAACGCGCCTGGCGTGCGCCTGAGCCCAAGAAGAAATACGATGTGATCATTGTGGGAGCGGGCGGTCACGGGCTGGCCACAGCTTACTATCTGGGCAAGAATTTCGGGATTACCAATGTGGCGATCCTCGAAAAAGGCTGGCTGGGCGGTGGCAATACCGGGCGGAACACGACCATCATCCGCTCGAATTACCTTCAGGACGCGTCGGCGGCCATCTACGAAAAGGCGCGGTCGCTCTATGAAACGATGAGCCAAGACCTGAACTACAATGTCATGTTCAGCCCGCGCGGCGTCATCATGCTGGCCCAGACCCATCACGAGGTGCGCGGCTACCAGCGCACGGCGCACGCCAACGCGCTGCAAGGCGTGAAGACCGAATTTATCGGCCCCGAAAAGGTAAAGGAACTGGTGCCGATCATCCATCTCGATGGCCCGCGCTATCCGGTTCTGGGTGGCCTGTGGCAGGCCCGCGGTGGCACGGCGCGCCATGATGCCGTGGCCTGGGGCTATGCCCGCGCGTGCTCGGACATGGGCATGGACGTGATCCAGAAATGCGACGTGACGGGTATTCGGCGTGAGGGCGACAAGGTGGTGGGCGTCGATACGTCCAAGGGCGCCATCGACTGCGACAAGCTGGGTGTCGTTGTGGCGGGGCACTCTGGCCATTTGGCCGACATGGCGGGCTTCCGTCTGCCTATCGAATCCGTGGCGCTGCAAGCGCTTGTGTCCGAACCGATCAAACCCTGCATGGATGTGGTCGTGATGGCCAACACCGTGCACGGCTACATGAGCCAATCCGACAAGGGCGAGATGGTCATTGGTGGCGGCACGGACGGCTACAACAACTATACCCAGCGCGGGTCTTTCCACCATATCGAGGAAACCGTGCGCGCGCTGATCGAAACCTTCCCCATGATCTCGCGCCTCAAGATGCTGCGGCAATGGGGCGGGATCGTGGACGTGACGGGGGACCGGTCCCCCATCCTGTCAAAAACGCCCGTCGACGGAGTGTTCATCAACTGCGGCTGGGGCACGGGTGGGTTCAAGGCAATCCCTGGTTCCGGCTGGGCCATGGCCGAGCTGATGGCCAAGGGGCGGTCCCCGCTGACCGATGAGTTTGGGTTGAACCGCTTCCGCGAGGGCCGGTTCATTGACGAAAGCGTGGCCGCCGGGGTGGCACACTAATGGGGAGGCATGCCGCCATCTCCGCGAAACGCATCGCTCGCGCGCTGCAGGTCACGCTCGACTTCGGTTTCGGACGCATCTTGCACCCGTTCGTCGATGATTTTTCCGCGTCCGGTGCGTCTTTCACGAACAGCAAGGCCAACGCCCAGAACGAGAAAGACCAGCAGGACAAGTCCAAGCCATTCCATACGTCACTTGTGTGTTTTTTCGCCTTCGCCCGCGGCAGAGCCGAAGGCGATCAGGTTGGCCACGTCAATCTCGCGCCCGCCGCGGGCCTCTTTGCGTCTGGCCGCCGCGCGCTGTTCCAGCACGAACATGACAACGGCTCCGACAGCGATTGTGCCAAAGACCAGGATGGCGCCGGTTGTGTGATCCATAATGTCCTCCTGTCAACTTGGGTTGACAGTGGCACAGAACCGCCCGCTGCGTCACGCGAAATCGCAAAACCGGCGGGACGCAGCCA
>JBCDEK010000001.1:0-125268 GCA_039179785.1 Pseudomonadota bacterium
ACGCAGCTGGTGGCAAAAGGTCATAACTTTCCGTCACTTACGCTGGTTGGTGTGATTGATGCCGATCTGGGGTTGCAGGGGTCGGACCTGCGGGCAGCCGAGCGGACGTTTCAGTTGATGCGGCAGGTGGCGGGCCGGGCTGGACGGGCAGAGAAGCCGGGCACGGCGCTGCTCCAGACCTACCAGCCCGAGCATCCTGTGATCCGGGCAATTCTGGCGGGGGATGAGGAAGGGTTCTGGCGGGCCGAGGCCGCACAGCGGGAGGCGGCGGGGGTGCCGCCCTACGGCCGGATGGCGGGGATCATCCTGAGCGGGCCGGATGTAGCGCAAGTCTTTGATACTGCAAACCTTTTGGCGCGCAACACCGCGCCATTGGCCCGCGTGGGCGCGCAGGTCTTTGGGCCCGCCCCTGCCCCCATCGCCCGCATTCGGGGGCGGCACCGCGTGCGGCTGCTGGTCAAGGCGGGCAAGGGTGTGGCGTTGCAGGGCGCAATTGCGCAATGGATCGCGCCGCTGCGGTTGTAAGGCGAGATGCGGCTGGCGGTCGATATCGATCCGCTGAGTTTTTATTAACGATGGCAGACCACGGCGCGATTTGGGCCGCGATTCACTTTGTTTTCAGGAAGATGAACGCTGAGGCGGCGAGGCACAACTCGTACACAATGTGTGCACAACCTGTACACCGATGTGGCATATCGGGCTGAATGTTAACGGTGCGCGCGGTGATTTTGTGCAGATTTAGGGGGCCAGCCCCCGTCGCCGTTGGCGACTCCCCCGGGATTTTTTGAACCAGAGAAGATATGATTGTGGCGCACACTCAATTCTCGCACAGGCGTCTGACCATCCGGGCGGACCCCCTGTCTTCTTCTGACGAAAAATACGACGGGGGTGAGCGCGTCAGCGCGAGGGGGCAGCGCCCCCTTTCGTCGCGTCCGGCAGGCCCAAGCGGATGGGACCGCGCGCGGCTGTCGCGTCGACGGGCGCGCCTTTTTGGGTGACGGAGATGTCGCCCGCCTCCACGAGGGTCTGAGCGACGCGGCGGAGGGCGGGCATCAGGGGGCGCCAGTCATCGGTCAGATCACGCGCGACTTCGGAGGAGCAAGTGGTTTTGCCCGGCCCCCGGTGGTGCACCGCGTCCAGGATGGCGCGTGCGAGGGTCGCGTCATCCATCGGTCAGGTCGATCCGCATCAAGGGCAACGTGCGACCCGGGATCGCTTCGGACGCGGCGGTGCCCACGGTGCGGGCACCCATCGCGGCATAGAAGGGTGCGGCCTTGGGATCGGATTCGATGATCATATGTGTGGCGCCATGCAAGCGGGCGCGCGCGGTGGCCCATGCCATCAGGCGGCGGCCAAGCCCCTGCCCCATCGCCGCAGGCTCGACGAATGCCTTGTCGAGATGGGCGGTGCTGCCCTCGATCTCGAGCGCTGCGAACGCCGCTGGACCGTCCGGGCCGTCGATGACCGCGATTTCCATGCTGTCGAAGTCGGTAGGCGTCAGGGTGAGCGGGGTCACACATGCCGCCATGAAGGCGGCGTCATAGCCCCAATATGCCTTGGACCGCAGCGCCAGGGTGCTGAGCGCTGCGGCCTCTGACGGCAATGCCGGGCGAGGATCAGGCCAGTGCATCCTCGCACCGTCCGCAGACGCCTTCGTGGCTGTGTGTGCCCACATCGGGCAACACTTTCCAGCAGCGGGCGCATTTCTGGCCTGACGCCTTTTCGAACACCACGCCGATGCCCGGCACTTCGGGCAGGCGGAACGCTTCGGATGGCGACGGGTCGGTGGTCACGCTGATCTGCGAGGTGATGCAGATGTCTGCAAAGGGCAGCGCTTGCAGGGCGGCGGCGAGGTCCGCGTCTTCGATATGCACCACGGGGGCGGCTTCGAGGGATGCACCGATGACCTTGTCGGTGCGCTGGATTTCCAAAGCTGCGGTCACGGCCCGGCGGGCGCTGCGGATGCCTGCCCATTTCGCGGCCAGTGCATCATCGCGCCATGCCTTGGGCGTGTCGGGGATGTCCGTCAGGTGCACCGAGCTGTCATCGCCGGGGTAGCGTTCGAGCCAGACCTCCTCCATCGTGAAGACGAGGATCGGCGCAAGCCATGTGGTCAGCCGGTGATAGAGCAGGTCCAGCACCGTGCGCGCCGCGCGCCGTTCGAGAGTATCGCCATCGCAATAGAGCGCGTCCTTGCGGATGTCGAAATAGAAGGCCGACAGGTCCACCGTCGCAAAGGTGAAGACCGCCGAGAACACCCGTTGGAAGTCAAACTTCTTGTAACCTTCGCGGACCGTCTCATCGAGTTCGGCGAGGCGGTGCAGCACCCAGCGTTCGAGTTCCGGCATGTCGGACGGGTCGGTCCGGTCCGCTTCGGTAAAATCGTTCAAAGACCCCAGCATGAACCGCATCGTGTTGCGCAGGCGGCGGTAGCTGTCGGCGACGCCTTTCAGGATTTCCGGCCCGATCCGCTGGTCGGCGGTGTAGTCCGTCTGCGCCACCCAGAGTCGCAGGATATCGGCGCCGTATTGCTTGACCACTTCCTCAGGCACGATGGTGTTCCCGATGGATTTGGACATCTTGAGGCCCTTTTCATCGAGCGTCATGCCGTGGGTGACCACGTTGCGATAGGGCGCGCGGCCCGTGGTACCGACCGATTGCAGAAGTGACGAGTGGAACCAACCACGGTGTTGGTCGGTGCCTTCCATATAGACGTCTGCCACGCCATCCTCGGTCCCGTCGGCGCGGTCGCGCAGCACAAAGGCGTGAGTGGACCCTGAGTCAAACCACACGTCGAGGATGTCGGTGACCTGATCGTAGTCGTCGGGGTTTACGATCCCGTCGAGGAAGCGCTGTTTGGCCCCGTCGGCGTACCAGGCGTCTGCGCCTTCGGCCTCGAACGCTTCGACGATGCGGACGTTGACCTCTTCGTTCCTGAGGAGGAACTCATCGGAGGTGGGCAGTGCACCGCGTTTGGTAAAGCAGGTGAGCGGCACGCCCCAGGCGCGTTGGCGCGAGAGCACCCAGTCGGGGCGCGCTTCCATCATGGAATGCAGGCGGTTGCGGCCTGAACGCGGCGTCCAGTTCACATTGTCGATCTCGGTCAGCGCGCGCTGCCGGATCGTCGTGCCGTGCGTATCCTGCCCGTCGCCCACCACCTTGTCGATGGCGGCAAACCATTGCGGCGTGTTGCGGTAGATCACGGGGGCCTTGGACCGCCAGGAATGCGGATAGCTATGCTTGATCTTGCCGCGCGCGAGCAGCCCGCCCACCTCGGCCAGTTTGTCGATGACGGCGGCGTTGGCGTTGCCTTCCTTCCCGTTGGGTTTGAGGATTGCCTTGCCGCCAAAGAACGGCAGGTCGTCACGGAAGCGCCCGTCGGGGTTCACGTTGTAGGTGATGACCTGTTCGAGCATGCCCAGCTCACGGTAAAGCTCGTATTCCTCCATCCCGTGGGAGGGGGCGCAGTGCACAAATCCGGTGCCTTCGGTGTCGGTCACGAAATCCGCGGCACGGAAGTCGCGGATGTCATCCCATTCGCCGTTTGCGTCCTCGGCTCCGTTGAGGGGGTGGGTCAGTTTGATCTTGGCCAGATCGTCCTGCGTGATATCGCAAAGGCGGCGGTACATGGTGTCGTCCAGCCGCGCCCGGCCCAGCACGTCAGCGGCCAGATTGTCGGCCAGGATATAGCGTTCACCGATCCGCGCCCAGCATTCCTCGGGCCGTCCGATCACTTCGTAGAGGCCGTAAGAGATGTCGGGGCCATAGACGACGGCCTTGTTCGACGGCATGGTCCAGGGCGTGGTAGTCCAGATCACCACTTGGGCACTGTCGAGTGTCATGTCGCCGGTGCCCACGACCTTGAACTTCACCCAGATCGTGAAGCTGTCCTTGTCGTGGTACTCGACCTCCGCCTCGGCCAGCGCGGTCTGTTCGACCGGCGACCACATCACGGGCTTCGATCCCTGATAGAGCGTGCCGTTCATCAGGAAGGTCATGAATTCCTCGGCAATCACCCGTTCGGCGTGGAAATCCATGGTCAGATAGGGCTGATCCCAATTCCCGGTGATGCCCAAACGCTTGAACTCTTCGCGCTGGATATCGACCCATCCGGCGGCAAAATCGCGACACTCCGCGCGAAACTCGTTGATCGGCACCTGATCCTTATCTCGGCCCTTCTTGCGGTACTGCTCCTCGATCTTCCATTCGATGGGCAGGCCGTGGCAGTCCCAGCCGGGGATGTAACGGCTGTCATGGCCCATCATCTGGTGGGAGCGGACAATCATGTCCTTGATCGTCTTGTTCAGGGCGTGGCCGATATGCAGGTGGCCGTTGGCGTAGGGCGGGCCGTCGTGGAGGGTGAAAGGCTCCCGCACGCTTTCTTGTCCGGCCGCCTGTCGGGCGAGGTCGGCGTTCTCCCGCAACCGGTCATAGACCCCGATCCGCGCCCAGCGCTCCAGCCACCCGGGTTCGCGCTTGGGCAAGCCCGCGCGCATGGGAAAGTCGGTCTTGGGCAGATTCAGGGTGTCTTTGTAGTCAGGCGTATCGGCGCACATGCGAAGGCGTCCTCGAAACTTCGGTCAGGTGGGGTATAGCGGTTCGGTGCGATGGCTCAAGCACCTTTGCCCGGCGGCTCGATGATGGATCAGAGCGCCGGGGATATAATTCGCTGAATGAGGCTGCACTGCATCATGCGCGTCTTATAGGCAGCGCCTGCATGGCTCACAAGGCCTTGAGCTTCTTCTGACGGAAAATACGACGGAGCGCGAGGCAGCGCCTCGCATACCGCGACCGCCAAAGGCGGGCGCAAAACCTCATGTGCGCGCCAAAGCGCGCTCAATCCTGCGACTGCCGCATCTGTGCCCAGCGGTTCAGCCAGGCGAGCCCGGCGAGCGATAGGCCCAGCACCACCAGGCTCAGGACGCGCACCAGACCATCCAGACCCGAAATGTCGATCAGGAACACCTTGGCCACAGCCAGGCCGATCA
This sequence comes from Pseudomonadota bacterium, assembly GCA_039179785.1. Taxonomy (GTDB): domain Bacteria; phylum Pseudomonadota; class Alphaproteobacteria; order Rhodobacterales; family Rhodobacteraceae; genus Tateyamaria. Next base: position 4,989 of record JBCDEK010000001.1, read on the forward strand.
CCGCCAGCCCCGCGCGGCGCAGCATCGTCGATCCGCGGGCCAGCGACTGATAAAACAGCATCGCCCCGGTCAGCAGGATCGCGACCGTATAGCTATATAGCTCGGGCTGCAGGAACCCATCGCTCAGCTCCATCGCAGCCGGGCCCTGCCAGAGATGGCGGATGGTGGCAAAAGCCCAATAGACCAGCACGATCAGCGCCGCCCCGGCGAGCACGCGGCGCAGCCAGAGCGTGCGCAAAAGCCATGCACCGAAGCCCAGAAGCAGCGCCGGCAGCAGATAGGCCGGGATCAGCGTGTTCAGCACCGGCGGCCCGGCGACGGGGTCGCCCCAACCGCCCAGCATGGGCGACAAGAGCGTCATGCCCAGCGCCAGCGCCCCCAGTCCGATCAGGCCGAAGAGCGCAGCGAGGAGGCCGCGCACCCAGGCCAGTATGCCGCCCAGCCCCTCGATCCGCGTCAGCTGCACCAGCATCAGGCCCAGCCAGATCACCGCAAAAAGGCCCATCGCCCAGTGCGAATCGGTGTGATGCCCCGTCAGCACATCATCGAGAAAGCGCATCAAAAGCAGCGACACCAGCAGACCCGCTGTAGACCACGCGGCCGTGTCAAGCATCACACGTGCCGTTGTCCGTTCCATCCCGCGCAGCAGCACGAAGCTTGCAACAAAGGCGGCGAGCGATCCTGCATAGGCCAGCAGCATCTCCCACAGTGGCGCATCCAGCGCCCAGAACAGCCCCGGATCGCCCACCAGCCGCGCGCCCACGGCAGCCACGCCAATCGTGATGAACACCTGCATGAGCGGCAACCTGAATTGCCGGTCCAGCCATGCGGCCACCAGCACTGTCACGGCCAGCGCCACAGTCAGGGCCGCAAGCGACAGGATCAGGACAAGCGCAAAGGTGATTGACGCCAGCGCCGACAGAACAAAGACCGACGCGCGTGTGCGGTCCGGTGTGTCCACACGGGCAAAGCGCAGCGCAAGGCTGACCATGACGGCGGCCAGCACGATGGCGTGCAAGGCCCAAGGGTAGGCACCGATCGTGTCGGCGGGGGCCCAGGTCAGTTCCAATATGATGGCAAAGACGGGGGCCACCAGCGCCGCAGCCAAGCCCCAGGCCAGGGTCAGACCACCGCGCAGCGCATGCAGTGCCGCGACACCACTGAACAGCAGGCCCACACCCCAAAGCAGCGTGACGGCCAACGGGACGTCCGCCTCGGGATTGGTGGCGTACGTGTCGACAAAGGCACGCAGAACCGGGCCGCGTTCCGTGCCTTCCAGCGCGATGAGCGCGCCCGTGGCAGCGACAGGCAAAAGGGCCAGGTCCTGCAAGGCCGGGCCGCCCACGGACCAGTAGACCAACGCGAGCGTCAGGATCACGAGAACCGACACGCCTGTCCAATAGGGCTCTGCCCCCGCCCCGGCGGCAAACACGATGGAGGCCGAGCCCACGGCAACGGTGGCTGCGGCCAGAATGGTCGGGAAGCCCGGTTTGGCGCCCTTGACATCACGCACAAATGTCGACAGCAGCACCCCGGCGTGATCCGGGCGCAGAGACCGTGCCGGGATCAGGATCGCGAGTGCCGCAAGCACCAGCATGTAGATCTGAAAGCCCAGTTCCAGGTTCGGTCCGCCAAAGACCGTCAGCCAGCCCATGCCCAGCCCCAGCCCCACGCTAAGCACGGACACCCACGCCCAGCGTCGGATCGTGTCGATGCCCAGCCCCACCGCCGTGATCACGCCAAAATAGACAAAGAGCCATTCGGTTGCGGGCACGGTGCTGCCGACGAGCAGCGGCGCCGTGAACGCACCGATCACCCCCACCGCAGCCAGGAGTGGGCCATAAAGCCAGCCCAGGCCCACGCCCAAGAGCCCCACGGCGGCCATCCCGGCAAAGGCGGTTTCAACCCCGATCAGCCCGTAGAGCAGGCGCGCTGCTGCAACGCCCCCGAACAGCGATACCAATCCTGCCCCGGAAAATACCGACGGGATATAGGCGGTGGCACTGTCGGGATCGTCGCCAAAGCGGCGACGGATCACTTCGCCCCCCGCAATCAGCGCGCCGCCAAAGCCCAGCGCGGCCAGCACGCGGGCCGTGGGCGGGAAAAAGTCGTTTTCGATGCCGTATTGCACCAGAAACAGGCCCGCCAGCGCCAGCGACAGGGCCGACACGGCGTAAAACCAGTTCGCGACCAGCCACGACCCGAAGCGCATGATCGGCGTTGGTTCGGCGGGGGTTGGGTCTGGCGGCGGGGTCGCGGCAGCGGCCTTGCGCGCAGCCACCACGCGGGCGGCGGCAGGTTCAGCACGTTCGGGTGCGGCAGGCGTGTCCCGGTCGGAAGCCGCTTTGTCCCACGGGGTGTCGGCGGGGCGCTGCGGCACCTTTGGCGCCACGGCGTCAAGATCGGTTGGGGGCGCGTCAGGACCGCTGATGGCTGCGCGTTCCAGCTCTGCTATGCGTTTGCGCAGGCCGGACACTGTCACAAGCAAATACACGACGGCCACCGGGATCGCGAGGATCGCCACACCGCCCAACATCAACACCGCTTCCATATAGGTCCCTCACACGCCCCCGCCCTCAAGATAGGTCACGGGTTCGTGAGGGAGAAGGCAAGGTTTTCCAGACCTTTGCAACTCGATCTTGCGTCCCTATGCACGGAGGCGTGATTAGTCGTCGGCGATATGCGCCCAGACGGCGGACATGACCACGGACCCTTCACCGACCGCGCTTGCCACCCGCTTGACCGATCCCGCGCGCACGTCCCCCACGGCAAAGATGCCGGGGCGCGAGGTTTCGTACCCGCTGGCCGCACCCACGTCGGGTCCGGTTTTGACAAAACCCTTGTCGTCTAGTTCGACCAGATCGGAGAGCCACCTGGTGTTGGGGGCCGCGCCCACCATCACAAACAGCGCTTTGGTGTTGAGTTGCCAATCCTGGCCGCCACGGCGGTCACGGATGGTGATCGCATCGAGCCGATCGTCGCCGTGCAACTCCTTGACCTCGGTGCACAGGTGGATGGTGATGCGCGGGTGGCTTTCGAGCCGTTGCAGCAGGTAATCCGACATGGACGACGCCAGTGTTTCGCCCCGGACCAGCACATGCACGTGACGGGCCGTGCGCGCCAGGAACATCGCTGCCTGCCCCGCCGAGTTGCCGCCGCCGATCACCGCCACTTCGGTGTCCTTGCAGTACCGCGCCTCGACATCTGTGGCGGCGTAGTAGACGCCGCTGCCCTCCAACTCTTCCAGACGCTCAAGCGGCAGACGGCGGTATTGCACACCAGTGGCCACGATAAGCGCCTTGGCCGACACCCAGTCGTCATTGTCGAGCTTGATGTGGAAGAGATGCTTTTCGCATTGCTCCAGTTCGGTGGCGCGCACGGGCATGGCAAAGCGGGTGCCGAACTTCATGGCCTGCACTTCGCCCCGGCCCACAAGGTCGCCGCCCGAGATACCGGTGGGAAAGCCCATATAGTTTTCGATACGTGACGAGGTGCCCGCCTGCCCGCCGATGGCGAGGTCTTCGAGCACGACGGCACAAAGGCCCTCGGCCCCCGCATAGACGCCTGCCGCCACGCCCGCGGGCCCACCGCCGACGATGGCCACGTCATAGACGTCTTCCTTGCGCAGGGCCAAATCGAGGCCGAGCGTGGCCGCGACCCCCCGCGGGGTGGGTGGATCAATCACCTGATGTTTGGCAAAGACAACCGCCGGGTGCGCCCGGTTGATGCTGCACATATTCGCCAATTCGTTGCCTTCCGAGCTGTCGATTTCAACCTCAACAAAGGGGATACGGTTGCGCGAGGCAAAGCTGGCGATGCGGCGCACGTTGCGGTCCACCTCACCCCCGATCAGGGTCAGCCCACCTTCCGACAGGTCCAACATCCGCCGCCGGCGCGCGGCAAAGACCGTGATGATGATATCCGACATCTCGGGGATGTCGGCCATGAGCTTGAGCATGTCATCCCTGCCGACGCACAGCATTTGCGTGTCCTGCACCGCCCGACCGCCCATAAAGGCGCGCCCGCCATTCAGGAACGCCAATTCGCCAAAGAACTGCCCCGGCCCCAGCGTGGCATTGCCATAGCGCTGCCCGGTTGCAGAATTCACCGCCTCGGTTTCACCTGAAAGCAGGTAGTGAAACGTCTCGATCCGTTCACCGGCGCGCTGAAAGAATTCACCCGCCTTGATGTCCATGCGTGTGCCCACGCGGTGCAGCGCCGCGACGTGATCGTCCGTCAGCGGCGTCCGCACCATCGTCGCCAGATCGGGGGCGAATGTTTCCATGGTCAGGTCTGTCCTTTGTCTCTTTGGCCCTGAAATAGGCCGCCCAGCGCCTGTTTCACCAACCGGCGGGCTTTGGGCCTGTTGTCGATAGAATAGGTGAGCGGGCGGCACACTTCCATGGCCGCGACGCCCACACGGGCCGTCAGCGCGCCGTTCACTAACCCTTCGCCAAAGCGGCGCGACAGCTTGCCAAGGATAGACCCGCCCAGAACAGGTTCCAGCATGTCATCGCCCACGGCGACGGCACCGGTGGCCACCAAATGCGCCATCACGGCGCGGGTCAGCCGCCAACTGCCCAAAAGACCACCGCGCCCGCCATAGACTTCGGCAATGCGCCGGATCATGCGCAGGTTGGCGGTGAGAGCGGCGGCGACATCCGCAAGCGCTATGGGTACGAGCGCGGTGACAGCCGCCACCTGCCGGGCCGCGGCCTCGACCTCGCGTTCCGCCGCCTGATCGAGCGGGGCCACCAGCGTGTCTTCGGCCAATTTCAGTAGGCCCGCCGCGTCCATCTGATCGCCACGCAATTCGGCGAGCCGCGCGCGGCCCCAATCGGTGTCCGGGCGCGCGCGGTAGAGGGCGTCGAGCCGGTCCACAACCGTGCGTGCGGCGGCCAGATCGTTCTGTTCAAGCGCCTGTGCCGCGTCATGCCGCAGGCCGTCAAGACGGGTGAGCCGCCGCAGGGCGGCCAGCTCGCGCAGAGCGATGATCAGAAGTGTGAGCACAAAGGCAGCAAGCAGGCCGGTAAAGGCCCAGCCCACAAGCGGCGCGCGGGCGATCCAGCCATTCACGAAGTCCCAGGCCGCCGCACTCAGCACCGCCGCCAGCAGCGCGCCTGCCAAGCCCCAGAACAACCGGCCCAGCCGCGACGGTTTGCGTGCCGCCACCCGCGCCGCCATCTGCATCGCCGCACCTTGTGGAGCAGCGACGGGCACCGCGTCGGGCACGGGCGGTGCATCGGCCACTTCGGGGGCGGCGTCATTGTCGATTTCGATCAGAACCGGACCCTTGGCCATCACGCGCCCTCCTTGTGCCAGTCGTAGCGGATATCAGGCAGTCCTTCGTCGTTGCGCGCGCCATCGGTGCGTTCAACCTCGGCAAAGCCGTGGCGCAGGTAGAACCGCTGCGCGCCCGTGTTGGCCTGAAAGGTCCAGAGGGTCAGGTGATCTGCGGCCCCCTGCATCTGCGCCAGAAGATCCGTGCCGATCCCCTGCCCCTGGACGTCAGCGGCGACGTAAAGCGCATGCACATCGGTGCCGTTGCGGGCGGAAAAGGCGCGCACCTGACCCTGCCGTTCGGCCACTGTCACCCATCCGCGTTCGACCATATGACCGGCGAAAGACAAGTCTTCGGCCCGGGTGTGGATGCGCGGCATCCAGTCGGTGCCGTCGATGAACCCCGACAGGATCGCGCCAACGGCACCTGCATCGGTGGGCTGTGCGGGGCGCAGGACAGTCACAGCGTGTCCCCGAACAGAAACTGCGCGGCGCGGTCCAGGCGGATATGCGGTGGGCCGTCGCCGGGGCGCAGGGTGAGCGGTGCCGGGGCGAAACGCATGACCTTGTAGTCCTCGTCCAGCCAGTCCTGCGCGCCCTTGGCGGCGGGCGACAGGATATGAGTGGGGTCATCGGGCAGCGCGCCGGGATAGAATGCGGCCTGTTTGCCGGTGTCGAGCAACGTGCCGCGTACGACGTCAAGGGCCGTGCCTTCGTGCTGCACCGTGTCTTCGGTCGTGGCGCGCAGGGCGGCGATGGCCAGTGCTTGGGTGTCGGCTCCGGCAAAGCGGGCACGGTCGCGGGCCTCGCGGGTCAGCGCCTCCATGATCGCGGTGAGCCGACCGTGCTGTTTGTGATGCAGATGGTCCGCCTTGGTGGCGGCAAAGAGGATTTTCTCGACCCGTTTGCCGCGGAAGAGCTGGCTCAGGAAGGCGTTCCGTCCAGGGCGGAAGGCCGACAGGATATCGGACATGGCGGCGCGCATGTCCTCAACCGCGGCGGGGCCATTGTGAATGGCGCCCAGCGCGTCGACCAGAACGACCTGCCGGTCGATGCGCGCAAAGTGGTCGCGAAAGAACGGGCGCACGACCTGCGCCTTGTAGGCCTCGTACCGGCGGGCCATCTCGCGGCGGAGCGAGCGCCGCGGCGCGTCGCCGGGCGGCAGTGGCGCAAAGGTCAGAACCGGGGAGCCAGCGAGGTCGCCGGGCAGAAGGAAACGGCCCGGGGTGCAATCGGAAAAGCCCGCCGCGCGCGCCGCGTGCAGGTAATCGGTGAAGGCGGCGGCGAGTGTCTTCGCCTGCGGCTCATCCAGTTTGCCCGCGCCGTCGACCTGCGCCAGTGCGGCGCGGAACGCGGCGGCGCTGTCGCGCTGGTCGAGCCGGGCGAGCGTGGTGGCGGACCAGTCGTCGTAACTTTGATCCAGCAGGGCCAGGTCCAGCAGCCATTCGCCCGGATAATCGATGATGTCGAGATGGACCGTGCGCGGCCCTTGCAACCCCGCCAGCAGCCCGTTTGGTTTGACCCTGAGCGAGACGCGCAATTCGCTGACCGCACGGGTGCTGTCGGGCCAATGCGGCGGGTGGCCGGTGAGTGCACCGATATGGGCCTCATAGTCGAACCGGGGCACCGTGTCGTCGGGCTGGGGTTGCAGATAGGCCGCCGCGATGCGCCCTTCGCTTGCCGCCAGCAGGTGCGGCATCCGCCCCTGATCCAGCAGGTTGGCCACCAGTGAGGTGATGAACACCGTCTTGCCCGACCGGGCGAGCCCCGTGACCCCCAGCCGGATGGTCGTATCGCCAAAGAGGTCCGCCCCGGTGTCGTAAATGCCCTGGGCTACATCCAGCACCCCATCGGCAAGCCTTGTCAGAACCACGTGGCACCCCTTTGTCCGTTGGAGGGCTATGTAAGGCGTCGCGCGGCTATGTGCCAGTTTGTCGTGCAGCAGCGGGTCGTGTCATCATACGGCGGCGCGCCATGGTGCCGGTGCGCCAGTGGATCGGGTGGGAGCCTCCGGCGGGGATTCTTTGAACCAGAGAAGATAGGGAGCGGGAGCGCGCCGTTGCTGCGGGCGCGTTTTGGGGCTAGGTCGGCGCCCATGCCGCGTTACGCTTTGAAAGTCGAATATCACGGGGGGCCTTTTGCCGGGTGGCAGAGGCAGGCCGATCAGCCGTCGGTGCAGGGCGCGATCGAGGCGGCGCTGACCAGGCTGGAGCCGCGTGACCAAACCATTGCCGCCGCGGGCCGGACGGATGCGGGTGTACACGGGTTGGCGCAGGTGGCCCATTGCGACATGGAAAAGGACTGGGATCCGTTCCGGCTGTCCGAGGCGCTGAACCACCATCTGAAGCCGCAGCCGGTGGCGATTGTGGACTGTGCGCGGGTGGCCGAGCACTGGCACGCGCGGTTTTCAGCGGTGGAGCGGCGGTATCTGTTTCGTATCCTGATGCGCCGCGCGCCTGCCACGCATCTCAAGGGGCTGGTGTGGCGTGTGAACCATGCGCTGGATGTGGAGGCGATGCAGCGTGGCGCTGGTTTTCTGATCGGGCGGCATGACTTCACCACGTTCCGGTCTTCGATCTGTCAGGCCGACAGTCCGGTGAAGACACTGGATCGGCTGGACGTGCACCATGTCGATGGGGTGCACGGGCCAGAGGTGCAGTTCGATGTGCGGGCGCGGTCCTTTCTCCACAATCAGGTGCGGAGTTTTGTCGGCACGCTGGAGCGTGTGGGGGCCGGAGCCTGGTCACCGGAGGGCGTGGGGAACGCGCTGGACGCTTGCGACCGGTCCGCGTGTGGCCCGGTCTGTCCGCCGGATGGGCTCTATCTGGCCGGTGTCGGATATCCTGCGGACCCGTTTGGCTAGGTCACAGCGCTGCGGGCCGCGCGCAACGCCCACAGGTGGTGCACCCTTGATGAGCGCGTGACCTAGTCCAGTTCCATCAGGCCCGCCCCGGCCCCTCCTTCGCGCGAGGCGTCGCTATCGGGCACGTAGGTCTTGGCCGCGAGCGCGTTCAGCTGATCCGCCAGCTCTGGCGTCAGATACAACCGCTCGGGTCGCCCCCGGGTGCTGGGTTCGGTGAGCGCCAGGCGCACGCGCAGTTTTGGACCGACCACGTCAAGATCAGCCTTGCAGGGCAGCCCGGCCAGCCAACTGACCAGCATTGCGCGGGTGCCAGCATCTTCTTCCACGGCGGCCACGGGTTTGGCGGCGACCGATGCCGCCTCGACGATGGTCTCAACCCGGTGGGCCAGCGCCACGATGCGCTTTGGGTCGGCCAGTGCGGTCTTGACGGCGTCCTGCGGGCCGTCATCGGCCACATGCCGCGCCAGCATCGCGCCAAAAGCAAGCGCCTGCGCAGGCGGCACCCCCGCCCCGCTGGCGGCCTTGACCCCCAGCGTTTGTACTTCGGTCCATGACATATTCATCGCTCCATCACCGGAAGCCACCAATCATCCATCTCGGGACGCAGTTCATCGCCCAAGGGCGCGCCCTGGGCCAGCGTGATGCGGGTCCACAGGTCGGACTTGGGATCGAACTTTGTCGCTCCGAAATAGCTGAGCTTGCAGCGCAACATATCAATGGGGCGACAGGTCGCAGCAATCAGGTTGTCGCGGATTTCGGCGTAAGGATAGCGGTTCAGAAGCGCCACACGGCTGATCGCAAGAGCGTGCTGGGGGTAGGTTTCGGTGAAGGCTGAGACGGGGTGCGCCGCATCGGGCAGGTCCGCATGCAGCTGTGCCACGCGGCGGGCGATGTCGAGCGGGGTTTCCAGCTCAGCCCCCGGTTCGGCAAAGCGGTCGCCCAGGCGCGGTTCCAGCTTGGCCGCGCTCACGTACCAAAAGCGGCGGCAGTTGTCTGCGTTGGTGTAGTCGCAGTGCAGCGCCCAGCCCCAATGGGTTTCTATGGCGGATTTGACGGCATCGGTATCCGCGAAGGGCACGCTCAACGGCCCGTGCCGGTCGGCCATCTCGTGGGCGAGGTCATCGACATCCTCGGGGCACAGCTCGATCAAAAGGGCGGTGAGCAGTTCCTGCAGGGTATCGGTTTGACCAGCGGCGGCATCCCAGAGCGCGGCGAAGGTGGTGGCTGTTTCGATCTGCGGCAGGAAAGCCGCCCAGTCGGTTTCCAACTGGCGAAGAATGGCATTGTGGTCCTCTGCCGGGACATGCCAGTCCGCCAGGTGTTTTTGGGCACGGTGGGACAGGGTTGAGAGCCGATCTTTCTGCGCCTCTGTCATTGTCCTGCGGGCCAGAACGCGGGCAAGTGCCGTTTCGCGCGCCTGTATCCAGTTGTGCAACAGCACCGGGTGGTTAACGAGGAACGGGGCCATCCCAAGACCCGTGGCGTTGCCAATCCCCAGATGCCGCGCGAGGGTCGGGTCAAGCGGTACACCGCCCACATGCTGGACCAGATCGAGGGTGAAGTGGCGGATCAGGTAGACGGCCAGCATTTCAGCGGCAAAGGGGCCGTCAAGACCGGGCCGGTCGGCGATCAGATAGCGGTCGGCAATGCCGAACTTGCCATTGCCGTAGACGGCAGTGGTGCGCATCAGGTAACCGATGTCGCGGATCATTTGCGGGTCGGGTTGCTGGCCCGCCTTCAACGCCGCAACGGTCGCATCCCACATCCGCACGGATTTGTTGGCGCGGCTCAGGACAAGGTCGCGGGGGCCAAACCGGCCCGCTTCCTGCTTTGGCGCTTGCGCCGCAATGCGGGCAATCTCATCCGGCGTGGCGATCCCATCAAACAGCACAAAAGCCGCGTCCCACGCCGTGGCAATCACCCGATCGCTGCGCTGGTCGGCGGGCAGGTCGTTCGATATGGCGACCAGCGAATAGGTATGCCCCCCCAGGTCGATGGCATAGGCTGCCTGCCCAAAGCCGTCATCGCACATGTCCCAGTGAATGCGCCGTACCTTTGCCCGTTCGGCACACAGTTGTCGCACCAGCACCCGCAGAAAGCTGAGCCGTGTGGGCATCATCTGCCCCATACGTGCAAGGCGCAGCACCGTTTCCGGCGCGCGCAAAGGGAGTGCGGGGGCGGCGTGATCCTTCATACCCTCACTTGGGCCAACAAATGACCCTGAGGCAAGCAGTTTTGCGACGCTTTGCAGCTTGGTGCAGGCGCTCGCCGACGCGGTGGGCCTACATTTTCTGCTGTGTATATTTCTTCAGCTCGGCCCGTGCGACCTGCCTGCGGTGCACCGCATCGGGGCCATCGGCAAGGCGCAGGGTGCGTTGGTGGGTCCAGGCATTGGCCAGCGGCGTGTCCTGACTGATCCCCTGCCCACCGTGCATCTGCACCGCCTCGTCAATGACCTTGAGCGACACGCGGGGGGCGATCACTTTGATCTGGCTGATCCATGGGGCAGCGGCGCGCGGATCGCCCTGGTCCATCATCCATGCGGCCTTGAGGCACAGAAGGCGCGCCATCTCGATCTCCATCCGGCATTCGGCGATGATGTCGTAGTTGGCACCCAATTGGGCCAGCGGCTTGCCGAAGGCTTCCTTGGCCAGCGAGCGTTTGCACATCAGCTCAAGGGCGGCTTCGGCCTGCCCAATGGCGCGCATGCAGTGATGAATACGGCCCGGCCCCAGACGACCTTGCGCAATCTCAAAACCTCTGCCTTCACCCAGCAGGATGTTTTCGGCGGGCACGCGGACGTTTGTGAACCGGATGTGCATGTGGCCGTGCGGCGCGTCGTCGTGGCCGTAGACCAGCATGGGGCGCAGCACCTCGATCCCCTCTGTCCCCGCGGGGACAACGATCATGGACTGGCGTTTGTGCTTGGGCAGGTCGTCGCCGCCGGTCTTGACCATGACGATGTAGACCTTGCAGCGCGGATCGCCCGCGCCGCTGGCCCAGTATTTCTCGCCGTTGAGAACATAGTGATCACCGTCACGCACGCACGACATGGAGATGTTGGTGGCATCGGACGAGGCGACATCGGGTTCGGTCATCAAATAGGCGGAGCGGATGTTCCCTTCGAGCAGCGGGGCCAGCCAGTCCGTTTTCATCTGGTCGGTGCCGTAGCGTTCGAACACTTCCATGTTGCCAGTGTCGGGGGCAGAACAGTTGAACACCTCGGCGCCCAGTGGCGTCTTGCCCATCTCTTCGGCGAAGTGGGCGTATTCGACAGTGGACAGGCCGAACCCCTTTTCACTGTCGGTCAGCCAGAAATTCCAAAGGCCCGCTGCCTTGGCCTTGGCCTTCAACCCTTCGAGGATTTCGGTCTGCCGGTCGGTGTATTCCCAGCGGTCGCCCTTGGCGACTTCGGCTGCGTATTCGTCTTCGAGCGGCATGATCTCGTCCCGGATCATGGCGGCCACGCGGTCCAGCAGGTCGCGGTTTTCGGGGCGAAGCGTGAATGACATGTCCATGGGTGATCTCCTCGTGCTTGTGGCAACGTGGCGGATCAACCGGGCGGTGTCTACCACGGCGTGTCGTAACGCCGGGGCACAGCGTCAGGCAGCGCGCAGGCCAAGGATGTCGCGCGCTTGGGTGGGGGTGGCAACCGGGCGGTCATGCTGCGCACAGATGCCCGCCAGACGTTCGACAAGGGCGGCGTTCGAGGGCGCAAGCGTCTGCTTGTCCCAGCGGATATTGTCCTCTAGCCCCGTACGGGCATGGCCGCCTGCGGCGACGGCCCATTCGTTCAGGACGATCTGGTTGGCCCCGATCCCCGCGGCACACCAGGGCGCGCCGGGGAACAGGCGGTTGACCGTTTCCACGTAAAAATCAAACACATGGCGGTCGGCGGGCATGGCGTTCTTCACCCCCATGACAAACTGAACATACGGCGTGTCCTTGATCTGGCCCTTCGCGTGCATCTGTGCCGCATGCAGGATGTGGCTCAGGTCGAACGCCTCGATCTCGGGCTTGACGTCATGGGTGATCATCTCAGAGGCCAGCCAATCCACAAGGTCCGGCGGGTTCTCGTAGACCCGCGTCGGGAAATTGTTCGACCCAACGGACAGCGACGCCATGTCGGGGCGCAGGGGCAGCATACCGCCCCGCGTCTTGCCTGCCCCTGACCGTCCCCCCGTGGAAAGTTGCACGATCATGCCCGGGCAATGCTTTTCGACACCTTCCTTCAGCAGCGCGAACTTGTCGGGGTCCGAGGTGGTCGACCCATCATCATTGCGCACATGGGCGTGGCAGATGCTCGCCCCCGCCTCGAACGCGGCTTGCGTGCTTTCGATCTGTTCGGGAACTGTGATCGGCACGGCCGGATTGTCGGATTTCTGGGGCACGGAACCGGTGATAGCGACACAGATGATGCAGGGGTCAGACATGGAATAAAGCACCTGGGATCGTTTCAGATGCACCATCGTTCCCCGAAAGCGCCAGTGGCGTCCAGTGCGACCATGCACAAGTGCTGTGCCGTTGGCAGACCGAGCACGAATCCGTATTTGAAAAGAGAAGAAGAACAGGTCCACCCCACCCTCCGGCCCGACCGCCAGGCGGAACGCAGGCGGGATGGCGGGGCTTCTCCTCTTGCGGTCATCGGCTCGGCAGCCTGTACCGCATCCGCAGTCAAGACACGGCATCTTTGAGGTTTGGTTAAGCGCCCAGATTTCTCTGTGCGTGCAGTCCTGTGCTTCTTCTCTTTTCAAATACGGGAAAAAACGGGCGTCGCAGCCCACGCTGCCTTGGGCGTAGCGCGGCACAAACACTTCCGGGGTCAAAGCGCCTGCGTTTAAATTGGGCAAATCGGAGGCCCGCGCCATCGAAAAAGCGCATGACATCGGTCTCTTACCCATCTTTCGCACCCTGACTGTTGCGGCAACCGGCAGAATGTGCAGGCTAAAGAGATGGCAGGACCGCCCACCTATTTTGACGAGATGTTTGGCCATGGCAGCGACGCGCGTGCGCCTTATGCCGATTACAGCAAGTGGTTCAACGACGAAGACACCGCACGCCTGCTGGCCAAATCGGAAGAAGCCGAAGCCCTGTTTCGCCTGATTGGCGTGACCTTCAATGTTTACGGCGATCCCGACGCCACCGAACGGTTGATCCCGTTTGATCTGGTGCCCCGCATCATTGCCGCCCGAGAATGGGCCAAGGTGGCCAAGGGGATCGAACAGCGGGTCATCGCGCTGAATGCGTTCCTGCACGACATCTATCACCGGCAAGAGATCGTGCGCGCAGGCCGCCTGCCCGCCGAAATGATCGCCCGCAACGATGCCTTTTTGCCCGAAATGATCGGCGTGTCGCCCCCCGGCGACATCTATACTCATATCGTGGGTACCGACCTCGTCCGCACGGGCGATAACGAATTCTTTGTGCTGGAAGACAATGCGCGAACGCCGTCGGGCGTGAGCTATATGCTCGAAAACCGGGAAACCATGCTGCACATGTTCCCGGAACTGTTCAGCAAGATCAAAGTGCAGTCGGTCAGCCAATACCCCCGCAGCTTGCGCAAATCGCTGTCCGCGTGCGGGCCGAATGCGTGCGAAGGGCGGCCGACGATTGCCGTGCTGACCCCCGGCATTCACAATTCGGCGTATTACGAACACGCCTTCCTCGCCGATCAGATGAGCGCGGAACTGGTCGAAGGCCACGATTTGCGGGTGGTGGACGGGCGCGTCGCGATGCGCACCACGCGGGGCTACAAGCCCATCGACGTGCTCTACCGCCGTGTGGATGACGAATACCTTGATCCGTTGAACTTCAACCCGGACAGCGTTCTGGGCGTGCCGGGGATCATGGATGTGTACCGTGCGGGCGGGATCACCATCGCCAACGCGCCGGGCACGGGCATCGCCGACGACAAGGCGATCTACAGCTACATGCCCGACATCGTCGAATTTTACACCGGCGAAAAAGCGATCCTGAACAACGTGCCCACACACCGCTGTTCAGAACCCGAGGCGCTGAAGTACGTGCTCGATAACTTGGCCGAACTGGTTGTGAAAGAGGTGCACGGCTCAGGCGGCTACGGGATGCTGGTGGGGCCTGCGGCCTCGAAGAAAGAAATCGAAACCTTCCGCGCCAAGCTGGAAGCGGCCCCAGACAATTACATCGCGCAGCCCACGCTGGCGCTGTCCACCGTACCGATCCTGACGGATGCGGGCCTTGCCCCGCGGCACGTCGACCTGCGCCCCTTTGTGCTGGTGTCACCGGACAAGATCGACATCACCCCCGGCGGGCTGACCCGCGTGGCGCTGACCGAAGGGTCGCTGGTGGTGAATTCGTCCCAGGGCGGCGGGACCAAAGACACCTGGGTTCTGGAGGAGTAGCGCGATGCTGGGCAAGACAGCCGGCGGGCTCTTCTGGATGTTCCGCTATCTCGAACGGGCCGAAAACACCGCGCGCATGATTGATGCGGGCCTGCGCATCTCGCTGACACGGTCCAGTGCGGCGGAAAGCGAATGGACCTCGATCCTGTCTTCGACCGGGCTGAGCGGTGCTTACGAGGCGACGCATGGCGCACCGGACGGCCCCAAAGTCATCGACTTCCTGCTGCGCGACCCGAACAACCCCGGATCGATCATGGCCGGGATCGAAGCCGCTCGCATGAACGCCCGCGTGGTGCGCACCGCGCTCACCCGCGAGGTGTGGGAGGCCGTGAACGAATGCTACATGGTGCTGAAACGCCTTCTCGCGCAGCCCATCGAGGACCGCGATTTGCCACGCGTGTTGCAGGTGATCCGCCAGCGCAGCGCCTTTGTGCGCGGCGCGCTGCACGGCACCATGGTGCGCAACGACATCTACAACTTCGCGCGGATCGGCACGTTTTATGAACGGGCTGACAACACCGCACGGATCATTGATCAGAAATACTATATCCTACTGCCGTCGGTAAAGCTGGTGGGCAGCCCCGCCGACAATGTGCAATGGGACACGATCCTGCGCGCGACCTCGACCACGCGGGCCTACCAGACCCTGCACGAGGGCGACATCGACCCCAGGGAGATTGCGGATTTCCTGATCCTGGATGGCCGTCTGCCCCGCAGCCTGGCCTTTTGCTATGGCAAGATCGGCGACAATCTGGGCTATCTCGAACAGGAATACGGGGCACGCCACACCTGTCAGGCTTTGGCTGATGCGCTCTGCGCCAAATTCAAATCGCACGACATGAACGCCATTTTCGACTACGGTCTGCATGAATTCATCACCGATTTCCTGCGCGACAGTGCTTCGCTGGGCCGTCAGATCGAAATTGACTACCGGTTCATCGAGTAAGCCATGCGCCTGAAAATCCATCACAAGACCCACTACACCTACGATGCGCCTGTGCCCTACGGCTTGCAACAGGTCCGCCTGCGTCCCAAGTCGCGCCCCGGACAGGTGGTCGAGGATTGGCAGATCGACGTGGCCGGTGGTCAGGTCGAGGTGTCGTTCGAGGATGAGCACGCCAATACTGTGGATCTGGTCAGCTTTGCCGCCGGTCAGACAGAGATCGAGATCACCTGTTCCGGCACCGTGGAGGTCGAAGACAAATCAGGGGTCGTCGGCCCGCAGGGCGGCTTTGTGCCGTTGTGGCTGTTCCAGCGCAGCACGTCGCTGACGCAGGCAGGCCCACGCATTCAGGCATTGGTGGACAACGCGCCGACCGACGGAAGCGATCTGGACCGGTTGCATGCGCTGTCGGCCCATATTCTTGAACAGGTGCCCTATGACACGAACCAGTCCGCATCGGACCTGACCGCCGAAGACGTGATGGAAGCCGGACACGGCGTGTGCCAGGACCACGCCCATGTGTTCATCACCTCGGCCCGCGCGCTTGGATTTCCCGCGCGCTATGTGTCGGGTTACCTGATGATGAACGACCGCGTGGATCAGGATGCCAGCCACGCCTGGGCCGAAGCGCATGTTCCCGGTCTGGGTTGGGTCGGCTTTGACGTGTCCAACGGGATTTCCCCCGATGCCCGCTATGTGCGCGTGGCCACGGGTCTGGATTACCGCGGTGCGGCCCCAATTTCCGGTTTACGCTATGGTAACGCTGCGGAAGATATGTCGGTGAGCTTGCAGGTGCAGCAGCAATAGCGCACATTTGGCCCGAGTCGGGCAGAGGCACACAAGATATGACATATTGCGTAGGGATGCGGTTGGAGGCCGGACTGATCTTCATGTCCGACACGCGCACCAATGCCGGCGTCGACAACATCTCGACCGTGAAGAAGCTGCACAGCTGGGAGGTGCCGGGCGAGCGGGTGATTGTCATCATGACCGCAGGTAATCTGGCGACCACCCAATCAGTGATTTCGCTTTTGGATGAACGGTCAAAGGCGCCGGAGGATCGCAAACCTTCGATCCTTGAAGCGCCGTCGATGTTTCAGGTGGCCCGCGAGGTGGGCCGCACACTGAAAGAGGTGATTGCCTCGAATGCGACAACCGGCATGGAGGCCGACGGCGCGTTCGGTGCAACCATGATCATCGGCGGCCAGATCAAGGGATCGGAGCCACGCCTGTTTCTGGTCTACCCCGAGGGGAACTTCATCGAAGCTTCGGACGACACGCCGTTTTTCCAGATCGGTGAGGCCAAGTACGGCAAACCCATCATCGTGCGCGCTCATGATCCTGCCATGGGGTTCGAGGACGCGGTCAAGCTACTGATGGTCAGCTTTGATTCGACGATCAAATCGAACCTGTCCGTGGGCCTGCCGCTGGATTATGTGACCTACACCGCCGACAGCCTGTCCATCACCCGTTCCGAGCGGATCGAGGCGGACAACCCCTATTTCCAGACCGTGTCGAACGGATGGGGCGAGGCGCTGAAAGTGGCGTTTGATCAACTGCCGGAATTCAGGTTCGACTGATCCAGCGGACGCGCTGACGCGCGACACCTTTTGATGATGGGGGCGCTGCCCCCGGCGCTTGCGCGCCTCCCCCGTCGTATTTCCGGTCAGAAGAAACCTAATGCATCTCGGGCGGCAGATAGTCGCGGATCGAACTGGTCTTGCGGCTGTGGTCCGGGTCGATCTCGCGCAGTTCCAGCGACAGCATGAACGGATGGCGTGCCAAATGATCCGCTGTAAACGCCTGTGCCGCGTCAAAGACGGCGTCCGTGGCGTGTGCCTTTTGCGCGTCCGTTCGGCCTGCGGCCAGCCGGATCGTGATATCGATATAGCTGTGTCCCGGATCGCCATCGGCCACCACGCTGTGAGGGGCCGCATGGGCGCGCACGCGTATCCCCGCCGGCGGAAACACGCCTGTCGCCGCGGCCGCATCTTTCAGGGCGATGCACAGGCCGTGCATGTCCAACGGGCCATCGAGATTTGCGGAATAATCCAGGATGATATGCGGCATGGGTCGACCTTGTGCCGCAGGCTCAGCGCGCGCAAGCCAAAAGCGCGTCCACGTCCAGATGCGTTTCCAGATGGTCGGCCAGCGCATCAAGCGTGGCTTCGACCGTATCCGAATAGGACGCGTTGCCCGGGCTGACCCCAAAACCCGCCAACCACGCCCGCCGAAACCCGTCATCCCGGAACATCCCGTGCAGGTAGCTGCCCGCGACACGCCCGTCAGCGCTGATTGCGCCTTCGTCCTGACCGGCAACGCGCGCAAAAGGGCGCGCGCGGTCCGGCCCTTCGCTGCGACCGATATGAATTTCGTAGCCGTGAAACGCCTGACCGCTGGGCACATGCACTGCATCCACCGTGGTCAACCGCTTGTCGTCCGTCATCGTGGTCTCAACATCCAGCAAGCCGATGCCCGTTGTGGCACCCGGAGGCCCTTCGATGCCCTCTGGATCATCCACGACCTTGCCCAGCATCTGGAACCCCCCGCAAATGCCCAACACGTGCCCGCCCCGGCGCACATGGGCGCGTATATCTTCGTCCCAGCCCTGATCCTTGAGAAATTGCAGATCGCCCCGCGTTGATTTGCTACCCGGGATGATGACAACATCCGTGTCGGCAGGCAGCGGTTGGCCCCCATGCAGCATCGTCAGGCGCACGCCGGGTTCCTGTGCCAGCGGGTCCAGATCATCAAAATTGGCAATGCGCGATAGTTTCAGGCATACAATGTGTAGCCCCTCGGCCCTGCGTGGAGTAGCAATGTCCAGCGCATCCTCGGCGGGCAGTTTCCACGCATCGGCAAACCACGGCACGACACCAAAGCCGCGCCATCCCGTGCGGGCTGAGATCAGCGCGTACCCGTCGTCAAACAGGCTCTGATCACCACGGAACCGATTGATGACAAAACCCTGGATCAGCGCCGCATCTTCGGGATCAATCACCGCCTTAGTGCCAATGACCTGAGCGATGACGCCACCGCGATCAATGTCAGCGGCCAGGATCACGGGGCACGCGACGGCCCGGGCAAAGCCCATATTGGCAATGTCGCCGGGACGCAGGTTCACCTCCGCCGGGCTGCCTGCCCCTTCGACCAACACCAGATCGTGCTGCGCTTTCAACCGATCAAAGCTGTCGATCACAGCGTCCAGCAGGGTTGGTTTAAGCGCTGCGTATTCTCGGGCACGTACCGTGGTCAGCCGCTTGCCCTGCACCACCACCTGACTGCCCACGTCTGTTTCCGGCTTCAAGAGCACCGGGTTCATATCCGTGTGCGGCTCCAATCCACAGGCCATGGCTTGCAGCGCCTGCGCCCGCCCGATCTCGCCCCCATTGGTCGTGACAGCGGCATTGTTCGACATGTTTTGCGGTTTGAAAGGGGCCACTGACACGCCCCGGCGCATCGCCGCTCGGCACATGCCAGCAACAAGCAACGACTTGCCGACATTCGATCCCGTTCCTTGAAACATCAACGCTTTTGCCACGATACCTCCATCCTGACATCGCAGAATTGCCAGATTCGCGCGCCAAGGTCGCGAAACGAACCACTACATGACAGCACGAAACAGAAACGGAAAGATCATGTTGGATTTCACAAACACACCCGAGCGCCGCAAGCGCGCCGCCCAAGCCCGCGCCCGTAAAACGATGATCCTGATGGGTCTGGCGATTGCTGTACCAGCCGCCGCCTGGGCGATTGATTTGCAATCGGTGACGGCGCTTCTGGGTTAAAACGAACTTGACCGCCTGCGCTGAAAAAACAAAACCAGCGCGATTACGCATAGTGCGATTTCCACGGCAAAGGTCCAGTGGAAGAGGAATGACAAAACCCAATGCGACTGCGTTGCGGGGACCTCGACGAGTGGTTTCGCCACATTCGAAAATGGCCAAGCCCACGCGACCTTGCCCACAATGCTATCAAGGGCAAGGTGGAGCAGTCCGCCCATTCCAAGGCCAACAAAAAAGGGCCTCTGGATAACTGCGGCGAGCGCAAGCGCAATTGCCCAAACGACCGGTCGGTGGGTGATATAGTCGTGATGGTGAGTTTGCTGACCATCTATGAAGAAAAACCAGAGCATATCTATATCGGGCAAAACGCTGCCGATAAGCAATCCCGCGAACACCGCAGGTGCACCTACGGCGGCCAATCCGCGTGCCGCAAGATAGCCAGCGGCCAAGTGACCAACGATCACCCTAAAACTCCACACCCTTCTGCGCCTTCACACCAAGATCCTTGAACGGGTGCTTCACCAGCGTCATCTCGGTCACGAGGTCCGCCGCCTCGATCAACTCGGGCTTCGCATTCCGGCCAGTCAGCACCACGTGCGTCATCTCGGGCTTTTCGTTCATCAGGAAATCGACCACCTCGTCGATGTCCAGATAGTCATAGCGCAGCGCGATGTTGATTTCGTCCAGCAGGACGAACTGCACGTCCGGGTCCAAAATCTGTTCCTTGGCAATCCGCCAGCCGTTCTGGGCCGCCGCAATGTCGCGCTCACGGTCCTGCGTTTCCCAGGTAAACCCTTCGCCTGACACGAAAAACCGGCACTCGTCGGCAAACCGTTCGCGCAGGAACGTCTTTTCGCCCGTATCCCAATTCCCCTTGATGAACTGCACCACGGCACAGGGCATCCCATGCGCGATGCAGCGCATGATCATCCCGAACCCGGACGAAGACTTGCCCTTGCCCGGCCCGGTGTGGACGATGATCAGACCTTTTTCCTCGGTCTTCGTCTCCATCATCTTGTCGCGGGCGGCCTTGATCTTTTTCATCTTGGCGTTGTGGCGTTCGGTGATGTCGTCCATGGCGTCCTCCTTGGGGTCTGGCGCGTTTGGTGCCATCTATTCGCTGCGGGGGCCAGAGGCGTTCAGGCGATCCGATCCAGAAAAGCGCCCAGGCCGTCGCGCGTATCGTCCGTGAAATGGAAACCCCGCCAGCCACGGGCCAGCGCGGCCTCGACGTTCTGCCCCGTGTCGTCGACCAGCACATGATCGTTTCCGGGCGCACCGCTCCAGGCTTCGATGTGGTCGAAATAGGCGCTGTCCGGCTTGGCATGTCCAATCCGGTCCGAGGCAAAGATATGCTCGACCATCGCCCCAAACCCCATGGCATGTTCGATGTAATCGGCCCGCCGCCGTTCATTGTTGGTGCCGATGACATGGCGCATGCCGGGCCGATCCAGATGCTTCAGAATGACCGGGTCGGGCAACGCGTCCTTGGCAAACCAATACTTCAGAAAGGCATCGGCATCCACAGCGTGACCCTCTTGATCCAGCCAGGCCGCCAATGTATCGCGCAAATCTAGCTGCCCGCGCATGATCTGACCGATGCGATCCGGGTGGAACAGGTGACCGGCCAGCGCCGCAGTTTCGATCCCCCAATCCTGCTGCAAACGGTCCGCCCAGACAAAGCGACCATCCACGATATTGGCGTTCAGAACGCCGTCAAAATCCCAAACAAGAATGGTCATGCTGCCCTCCGCTTGGCTCAACGTAATCAGCGCAGAACCAAAGCACCATCGCCTTCGCGCTTGACTCTGTTTCGGGCCGCGCGCACTACGGTTTTGCTGGTGCTCGGGGTGTGTCTCCGGGTGAAAAGGGAATGCCGCGGGCCCTGACGGGTCCAAACGCAGCCGCCCCCGCGACCGTGACCGGAGAGGATGCTCCACGCCACTGGCCAAAACGCCGGGAAGGCAGGGCAACCGACAGGGAAACCCCTGAAATCCGCAAGCCGGGAGACCTGCCAGCAGACGTGACGAAACCGGACGGGGTGTGCCGGGTGTCGGGAACCCACGGCAACTGCCGCCCGCCATCTGCCATGCCGTCCCCCCGACAGGGAACAAACATGGCCGATCTGCCCCCCGTGGAACTTCTGGTCTGCGTAAAATGCCGCCGCGAGCTTGAGGTGCCCGAAGGCGGCACCCGCCCCGGCGAAGCGCTGCACGCCGAGCTTGCCAACCGCACCATGCCCGAAGGCGTCACGCTCAAAGCCGTGGAATGCCTGTCAAACTGCTCCTCCGGTTGCTCCGTCGCCGTGCGCGGTGGGTCGAGCCGCTGGACCTATGTCTACGGCAACCTGATGGAAGACCGCGACGCCGATATGGTGGTCGAAGGCGTCGGCAAATACGCCGCTACCGCCGATGGCATCGTGCCGTGGCGCGAACGCCCCGAGCATTTCCGCAAAAACTGCATCGCCCGCATCCCCCCGCAGGAGTTCTGATATGGCAAACCTGAACAAAGTCCCCGTCACCGTCATCACCGGCTTTCTCGGCTCCGGCAAAACCACCCTTGTCCGTCACCTGATGCAGAACCCGCAAGGGAAACGCCTCGCCATCGTGGTGAACGAATTTGGCGACGTGGGCGTGGACGGCGACATCCTCAAATCCTGCGCCATCCCCGACTGCCCCGCCGAAAACATCATGGAGCTGGCCAACGGCTGCATCTGCTGCACCGTGGCCGACGACTTCATCCCGACAATCGAAGCGCTCATGGCCCTCGACCCGCAGCCCGAACACATCCTGATCGAAACCTCCGGCCTTGCCCTCCCGAAACCCTTACTCAAAGCCTTCGACTGGCCCGACATCCGCAGCCGCATCACCGTGGATGGCGTGATCGCGCTGGCCGATGCCGAAGCCGTCGCCGCGGGCCGTTTCGCGCCCGACGTCGCCGCCGTCGATGCCCAGCGCGCCGCCGATGACAGCCTTGATCACGAAACGCCGCTCTCCGAAGTGTTCGAAGACCAAATCAGCTGCGCCGACATCATCCTGCTGACCAAACCTGACCTCGCCGGCCCCGAGGGCATCGCCAAGGCCAAAGCGGTCATCGAAGCCGAAGCCCCCCGCCCCCTGCCCGTCGTGGAAGTCGCCGAAGGCGCGGTTGATCCCCGCGTGATCCTGGGACTGGAAGCGGCGGCCGAAGACGACATGGACGCCCGGCCTAGCCACCATGACGGCCACGACGACCACGAACATGACGACTTCGAGTCGGTCATCATCGACATCCCCGAAGTGGACGACCCCGCTGAACTGGTCGCCCGCATCGAGACCATGGCGAAAACCCAGAACATCCTCCGCGTCAAAGGCTACGCCGCCGTCACCGGCAAACCCATGCGCCTGCTCGTGCAAGCCGTCGGCGCCCGCGTCCGCCACCAATTCGACCGCCCATGGGGGCCGAACGAGGCACGCCAGGGCCGTTTGGTCGTGATTGCCGAACATGACGACGTGAATGCGGCAGCGATCCGCAGCGCGCTGACGGATGTTCCAGCAGCCGCCGAGTAGCAAAGGCCCCAAATGCACGTCGTCTTCCGCGAAAGCCACGGGCTCGAAGAGACCGAGACACCCACCGATCTGGGGCAGACGCCTGCGGATCTGGTGGTGCTGTCCTTCTCCGACAGCGACCTTGGCGCTTTCGCGGCGGCGTATCACCGGGGCGGGGGCGCGGTGGGCAAATTGCCCACCCTACGGCTCGCGAACCTTGTCGGGCTCAAGCACCCACTTTCCGTCGACACCTATGTCGAACAAACGCTCGACGGGGCCAAGGGCATCCTGATCCGCCTGATCGGCGGCGTACCTTACTGGTCCTACGGCCTCCAGCAAGTCGAAGCGCTCTGCCGCCAGAAAGGCATCGCCCTCGCCGTCCTGCCCGCCGATGGCCGGCCTGATCCTCGGCTGGACGCGGTCTCGACCCTGCCCGTCTCAACCCTCCGCCGCCTCGCAAATCTTTGCGACACCGGCGGCGCGGTCGCGGCGCAAGCGGCCCTCGCCCAAATGGCCCTCGCCTCGGGCCTCTACGCGGGCCCAGTCAAAGGCTCCAAAGCCCTTCCATCCGTCGGCGCATGGACCCCCGAAGATGGCGTCGCCTGCCCGCTGATCCAAGCCTCAGACGAAAAACCGCTTATCATCATCACCTTCTACCGCGCCTACCTCGCCGCCGCTGACCTGTCACCCATCGAAGCCACATTCGAGGCCCTACGCCAACGAGGTTTCCGCGTCCTCGGCCTCTTTGCCCCATCGCTCAAGGCCCCAGAACCCGCCGCCTGGATGGCACGCCAGATCGCGCACCTGAAACCCGCCGCCATCGTGAACGCCACCGCCTTCTCCGGCATCGGCGCGAACGGCACCTCGCCCCTTGATGCAGGCGACGTGCCAGTGTTCCAGATCGCGCTGGCGACCTCCACCCGCGACGCATGGGCCGAAGTCGAACGCGGCCTGTCGCCCACCGATCTCGCCATGCACGTGGTGCTGCCCGAGGTCGATGGCCGCCTCTTTGCCGGTGTGGCGTCCTTCAAGGAACCACAACCGCGCGACGATGCCCTGCAATTCGCCCGCTACGCCCACAAGGCCGATCTCCAGCGGATCGACGCTGTGGCCGACCGGATCAAAGCCTGGACGGACCTTGCCGCCACCCAGACACAGGACCGGACCCTTGCACTGGTGCTCAGCACCTATCCCGGCAAGGGCTGGAACATGGCCCATGCCGTGGGCCTCGATGCGCTGGCGTCGGCAGAGGCCATCCTCTGCGACCTCAAGGACGCAGGCCACGACACCGAAGCGGCCCCAGTCTCGCACGCCCTCGAAACCGACATGATCCGCTGGCCGTTGTCGGAGTACACGGCCGCCCTCGCAAGCTTGCCTCAATCCCTCCGAAACGACCTCGCCACCGCGTGGGGACGCCCCGAGGAGGACACCGACGAGGGCCACTTCCACTTCAAAGCCACAAGGCGCGGCAACGTCCTCATCGCCCTGCAACCCGAACGCGGGAACCCAAAACAGCGCGACGACGATTACCACGACCTGTCGCGCGTCCCGCGCCACGCCTATGTCGCCTTCTACCTCTGGCTCCAATCCCAGACCCAAGCCCTAATCCACATCGGTGCCCACGGCACACTCGAATGGCTCCCCGGCAAATCCGTAGCGCTGTCCGACACCTGCTGGCCCGAAGCCCTCACCGGCACCCTGCCCGTCATCTACCCCTTCATCGTCAACGACCCAGGCGAGGCCGCACAGGCTAAGCGCCGCATCGGCGCCGTCACCCTCGGCCACCTGCCGCCCCCGATGAAGGACAGCGCCACGCCCGACCGGTTCATCCGGCTCGAAACCCTGCTGGATGAGTTCTCCAACGCCGATGGCCTCGACCCCAAACGCCGCGACCGGTTGCAAGAGGACATCCGCGCCGAGGCGCAGGCCATCGGCGTCGAAAACGACCTCGGGCTTGAGCGCGCCTCCTGCTCTGCCGAGGCCATCACCCGCATCGACCGCTTCGTTTGCGACATCAAGGAAAGTCAGTTCGGGGACGGGTTGCACATCTGGGGCCGGGGCGCGCCAACAGGTGCGCCTTACGATCTGCACGCCTCAGCGGACACCGAACGCACCGCCCTGATCGACGCCCTGAACGGCAAACGCATCCCCGGCGGCCCCTCCGGCTCCCCCCATCGCGGCCGGCGCGATGTGCTGCCGACGGGGCGCAACCTCTACACCACCGATCCGCGTTCTGTGCCGACACGCGCCGCCTACGCCCAAGGCGTCAAACTGGCCGAAGAACTCGTGCGCCGCCACCTGCAGGAAGAAGGCGACTGGCCCCGCGGCCTGATCGTGGACCTCTGGGGCTCCGCCACCATGCGCACCGCGGGCGAGGAATTTGCGATGACCCTGCACCTTCTTGGCGTGAAACCCGTCTGGGACCAAGGCTCCGAACGTGTCTCGGGCATCGAGGTGCTGCCCATCACCGACCTCGACCGTCCCCGCATCGACGTCACCCTGCGCGTCTCGGGCCTGTTCCGCGACGTGTTCCCAACGCTCTCCGCCCTCTTCAGCCAAGCCGTCCGCGCACTCAGCGCCCGCGACGAGGCCCGCGACTGGAACCCCTACGCAGGCCACGCAGCCACGGCCCGCGTCTACGGCCCCGCCCCCGGCAGCTTCGGCCTCGGTATGGGCGCCGACATCGAAACCTTCACGGACGAAGCGCGCACAGCCGCAGGACAGGCATGGCTCACCGCCAGCTCCTACGCCCTCGACGGGACCAAATCGCAAAAGGACGAAGCAGGCATCCGCGCCCGCGTCGCCCAAGCCGACAGCTTCGTCCACCTGCAAGACCTCCCCGAAACCGACCTACTCTTGGCCTCCGACTACGCCGCGCACGAAGCAGGTTTCGCCGCCGCCCAAGCCGTCACAGGCGGCAACGCGTCCCTCTACCACCTCGACACAACCCGGCCCGACCGCCCCCGCGCCCGCACCCTGCCCGAGGAAATCGCCCGCGTCGTCCAAGCCCGCGCCACCCAGCCCGACTGGCTCGCAGGCATGATGCGCCACGGCTTCCGCGGTGGGGCGGAAATCGCCGCGACCCTCGACCACATGGCCGCCTTCGCCCATCTCGCAGGCGTCGTCGGCCCGCACCTCTTCGACGCCTACCACGACGCCACGCTCGGCGACCCCGAAGTCAGCGCCTTCCTTCAAGACGCCAACCCCGGCGCGTATCAGGCCATGCAGGACCAGTTCGCCGCCCTCGACGCAGCAGGCCTCTGGCACACAAGACGCAACTCCATCCGTGCCAGCCTGGAAGCCGCCCAATGACCGCGCCCAAAGGCTGGTGCCCCTCCATCTGGCGCCCCATGCCCACCGAAGACGGCCTTCTCGCCCGCCTCCGCCCGCACATGAACCGCCTCACCGCCACCCAAGCGCTTGAAATCTGCGACCTCGCCGAAACCACCGGCTCAGGCCTCCTCGACCTCACCAACCGCGCCAGCCTGCAACTCCGCGGCCTGCGCCCCGACACGCACGGCACCCTGCTCGACGGCCTCCGCGCCCTAGACCTCCTCGACCCGAACCTCGACACAGAAACCCGTCGCAGCCTGCTCGTCACCCCCTTCTGGCAACCAAACGACATGACCCACCGCCTCGCCACCGCCTTCCGCGACCGGCTTCAGGACGTTCCCAAGCTCCCCGCCAAATGCGGCACCGTAATCGACACCGGCCCCACCCCCTGCCTCACCGACACCCCCGGAGACATTCGTATCGAACGCAGCACCACAGGCCTCATCGTCCGCGCCGACGGCAGTCCCACAGGCCTCCCCGTGACCGAAGACACCGCCATCGACGCCGCTATCAACCTCGCTCACTGGTTCAACACCCACCGCACACCCGACCGCCGCCGCATGGCGCACGTGGTCGCCCACACGCCTCTGCCCGACACCTACACCGGCACCGCACCACGCCCAGCAACCAAGCCCACGCACCCATTCACCGAAGTCAGCACAAACGGTCGCATCACCGCCGCTGCACTGCGCGACCTCCTGACCACCAGCCGCGCCACCGCCCTGCGCCTCACGCCGTGGCGCTCCCTCTTGCTGGAAAATGCCGCCCCAAACACGCCCACCGCACTTCCCTACGTGCACACGGTCACCGAACCGCTATAAGGCGCTCTATGGCTTACCAATACGAAACCGATGGCGCGGCCATCTACCTGCAATCCTTCGCCACGATCCGGGCCGAGGCGGACCTGACACGCTTCGACCAAGACGAAGAACAGGTCGCCGTCCGCATGATCCACGCCGCAGGGCTCGTCGGCCTCGAACAACACATCCACTTCTCCCCGGGCTTTGTCCCCGCCGCCCGCGCAGCGCTCGAAGCAGGTGCCCCGATCCTCTGCGACGCCCGCATGGTGAGCGAAGGCATCACGCGCCCCCGCCTGCCCGCCAAAAACGCTGTCATCTGCACGCTCCACAACGATGGCGTCCGCGACCTCGCCGCCAAAATGAGCAACACCCGCTCCGCCGCCGCACTCGAACTCTGGCGACCCCAAATGGAGGGCGCCGTCGTCGCCATCGGCAACGCCCCCACGGCCCTCTTTCACCTGCTGAACATGCTCGAAGACCCCGACTGCCCGCGCCCCGCCGCCATCATCGGTTGCCCCGTGGGCTTTGTCGGCGCGGTCGAATCCAAAGACGCCCTCTGGGCCGACCAACCCGTCCCCTGCTGCATCGTACAGGGACGACTGGGCGGCAGCGCAATCACCGTCGCCGCTGTCAACGCCATCGCGAGCCGGAAAGAGTAATGGCCAAGACCCCCGGCACCATCCACGGCGTCGGCCTCGGCCCCGGCGCGCAGGACCTGCTCAGCGTCCGCGCCGACCGTCTGGTGCGCAATGCCAAGCACGTTGCTTTCTTCCGCAAGGCAGGCCGTCCAGGCCAAGCGCGCGGCATCGTCAACGGCATGCTGTCCGACAAAGCCATTGAATTCCCAATGGAATACCCGGTCACGACAGAAATCCCACTAACCGACCCGCGCTATAACGAAATCCTCTCCGGTTTCTACGCCACCTGCACCGACCACCTGCGCACACTCGCAGAACAGGGCGAAGATGTCGTTGTCCTCTGCGAAGGTGACCCGTTCTTCTACGGCTCCTTCATGCACCTCTACACCCGGCTCAAACCCCACGTACCAGTCGAAGTCGTCCCCGCCATCACCGGCATGTCCGGCGCGTGGACGGCCACGGGCGCGCCCATCACATGGGGCGACGACATCCTGACCGTGCTCATGGGCACGCTGGACGAAGACACCCTTGTACGCGGCATGGAACAGGCAGACGCGCTGGTGGTGATGAAGATCGGGCGGAACATCGACAGGGTGCGCAACGCCTTGCGACGGGCAGGCAAGTTCGAAGACGCCTACCTGATCGAATACGCCGCCATGCCCAAGCAAAACGTGCAAAAGCTGTGCGAGGCGGAGGGGAAAATCACCCCTTATTTCTCGATCATCGTCGTGCACGGACAGGGTCGCCGCCCATGACCGGGTGGCTACGCATCGCGGGCCTCGGGCCGGGGGACGACGCCCTGATCACGCCCGAAGTGTCGGACGTGCTGGCGCAAGCCACCGACATTGTCGGCTACATCCCCTATGTGGCCCGCGTCGCAGACCGCCCCGGCCTCACACTGCACGCCTCTGACAACCGCGTCGAAATCGACCGCTCGCGCCATGCTTTGGAGATGGCCTCGGACGGCCGCAAAGTCGTCGTTGTCTCCTCCGGCGACCCCGGTGTCTTCGCCATGGCCGCTGCCGTTTTCGAAGCGGTCGAAGCTGGCCCCACCCACTGTCGCGACCTCGACATCTCCGTCCTGCCCGGCATCACCGCCATGCTCGCCGCCTCCGCCCGCTGCGGCGCGCCTTTGGGCCACGACTTCTGCGCCATCAATCTCTCTGACAACCTCAAACCGTGGAGCCTGATCGAAAAGCGCCTCCGCCTCGCCGCCGAAGCCGACTTCGCCATGGCCTTCTACAACCCGCGCTCCAAATCGCGTCCCGAAGGCTTCGAACGCGCGCTTGAGGTACTGAAAGACGCCTGCAACGACACCCGCCCCGTGATCTTTGCCCGCGATGTCACGCGCCCCGATGAAGAGATCAACATCGTCCCCCTGATGGAAACGAGCCCCGACATGGCCGACATGCGCACGATGGTTATTGTCGGCTCGTCCCGCACCCGGATCATCACCCGCGATGGTGCGCCCATCGTTTATACGCCAAGATCGACCCCGGAATGACGCAGCCACTCCATAACTTGGCGCACGCTATGCGCTTCTCGCCGCGTGGGTACAGAGGGCCGGTCGATCATGATCACCGGCAGGCCCAGGCTGCGCGCCGCCGCAATCTTGGCATAGGCCCCGGTGCCGCCCGCATTCTTGGACACAACCAGATCAATGAGGTGCTCTTCCATCAGCGCCCGATCGTCACCTTCAGCAAACGGCCCGCGCGACACCAGCACATGGTGCTCTGGAAAGGGCGGCGGGTCCTTTGGCGGATCGACCAGCCGCAGCAGATAGAAATGCTGCGGGTTCGGCGCAAACTCCGCCAGATGCATCCGCCCCACGGCCAGCATGACGCGCTTGCCCGGTTGGTCGAGAGCCTCAACAGCGCCGGTAATGTCAGGCACGTGGGTCCAGTTGTCCCCGTCCTGCTCAACCCAAGGCGCGCGGGTCAGTGCAATCAGCGGGACATCCGCCTGTTTGCACGCCGCAACAGCATTCCGGCTCATCTGCGCCGCAAAGGGATGGGTCGCATCGATGACGTGGGTGATCTTCTCAGCCTGCAGATGGCCCGCAAGTCCCTCAACACCCCCAAACCCGCCAATCCGCTGCGGCAAAGGCTGCCGCTTGGGCCGATCCACACGTCCCGCAAAGCTGACCGTCCCTGCCAGACCGGTATCAGCCGCAGCATTGGCAAACGCAGTGGCCTCGGTCGTGCCAGCAAGGATCAAAAGGTTCGCGCGCATGTCTGACCCGTGGCTCACAATCATTGGCATTGGAGAGGACGGAGTTGCCGGTCTCTCCGCCGCAAGTCAAGCCGCGCTCGCGCAGGCGGAGGTCATCATGGCCCCCCAGCGCCACCTAGATCTCGTGGTTAACGCGCCATTAACCACAAGTGTCCCCGCGGGGACAGATCTCATCCCCTGGCCCGTCCCCTTCGCCGACGGCATCGCCATCCTCGCGTCCCTGCGGGGACAAAAGGTTGTCGTGCTGGCGTCGGGAGACCCCTTCTGGTTCGGCGCAGGCTCCGTCATCGCCCGCAGCTTTGGCCCGGACGAGTGGACCGCACTGCCCAGCGTCTCCTGCTTCTCCCTCGCCGCCGCCTGCCTCGGCTGGCCGCTCGAAACCACCACCTGCCTCGGCCTGCACGCCGCCCCTTTCGCACGACTGCGCCGACACCTGGCGCCGGGGGCGAAACTGCTCGTCACCTTGCGTGACGGGGACGCGGTGCAGGGTCTCGCGACTTACCTCACCGAACACGGGTTCAACGACAGCACCCTACACGTGATGGAGCATCTAGGCGGACCACAGGACCGCCTTGCGACGCTGCGCGCGGATGCGGCATCGGGATCATTTGAACACCCCATATGTGCAGCGATCGAGGTTGCAGGCAATGGCCCGACACTCACCACAGCAACAGGTCAGACGGACGACACGTTCCAATCGGACGGGCAAATCACCAAACGCCCCATCCGCGCAATCACCCTGTCGACCCTCGCGCCGAAACCGGGCGAAAATCTATGGGACATCGGCGGCGGGTCAGGCTCCAT
This sequence comes from Pseudomonadota bacterium, assembly GCA_039179785.1. Classification (GTDB taxonomy): domain Bacteria; phylum Pseudomonadota; class Alphaproteobacteria; order Rhodobacterales; family Rhodobacteraceae; genus Tateyamaria. Next base: position 35,574 of record JBCDEK010000001.1, read on the forward strand.
CGGGCTGGAGTGGGTGCTGTCCCACCCGACCACCACCGCTACGACAATCGAGCCACGCGCCGACAGGGCCGCCCGCATCGTCGCGAATGCCGAAACCCTTGGCGTCGACCACCGCATGTCCGTTGTCGAGGGCGCAGCCCCCGAGGTGCTGACGGGCCTCAAAGCACCCGACGCGATCTTTGTCGGCGGCGGGCTGTCGCAGGAGGTCATAGATGCGGTGATCGCAACCCCGGCCCGCACCGTCGTCAACGCCGTCACGCTGGAAGGCGAAGCGCTGCTGGCAGCGGCGCAAGCGACACATGGCGGCGAGTTGATGCGCATTGCCCTGAGCCATACCGCTCCGTTGGGATCGAAGCGCGGGTGGCAATCCTCCTATCCCGTTGTGCAATGGAGCCTTCCGCGATGATAGTGGCGGGGTTCGGGTTTACGTCGCGGGCGACGCCAGACAGCCTTGCTCAGGCGTTGGCGGCGACCGGGTATGACGGCCCGCTGGACCGGCTTGCCGCGCCGAATGACAAAGCCGCGCAGCCGGTGTTTCTGGACTTTGCCCGGGCACGCGGGTTGAGCATCATCGCTGTACAACCCGGCCCGCTTGAACAGGCCCGCACCGAAACGCAATCTTCCATCAGCCGCCTGATGCGCCGCACAGGATCGGTGGCCGAAGCCGCCGCGATTGCGGGCGCGGGCGACCGATCAACGCTGATTGCGGCGCGCCACATCTCAGACGACCGCATGGCCACCTGCGCCATTGCCAAAGGACCAGACACATGACCGTTCACTTCATCGGCGCAGGCCCCGGCGCGCCTGACCTTCTGACCCTGCGGGCACGCGACCTGATCGCGGCGTGCCCTGTGTGCCTTTATGCCGGGTCGCTGGTGCCCGAGGCCATACTGGGGCACTGCCCAGAGGGGGCGAAGGTCGTGAACACGGCGTCAATGGACCTTGACCAGATCATGGCCGAGATCGAGGCGGCCCACGCCGCGGGTCACGATATCGCACGGCTGCACTCGGGAGACGTATCCGTATGGTCCGCGATGGGGGAACAACTGCGGCGTATCAAGGCGGTGGGCATTCACTTCACCGTCACACCTGGCGTGCCATCCTTTTCCGCCGCCGCTGCTGCCCTTGGTGCGGAGCTGACGCTACCGGGCGTGGCACAATCTGTCGTGCTGACACGCACGCCGGGGCGCGCGTCGTCCATGCCGGACGGCGAAACGCTGACCAACTTCGCCGCCACCGGCGCCACGCTCGCGATCCACCTGAGCATCGGGAACCTCGATCAGGTCATCACCGACTTGACGCCTGCGTATGGTATGGATTGCCCTGTTGCCGTGGTCTATCGCGCCAGTTGGCCGGATGAGCAGATCATTCATGCGACGCTTGGCACGCTCAAAGAGGCCATGCATGACGAGATCAGCCGCACTGCGCTGATCCTTGTGGGGCGCGCCATAGGGGCCGAAGGTTTTGACGAAAGTTGCCTCTATTCAACGGATTACGACCGGCGCTATCGCCCTCAAAGCGCGGACAGCCCCTGGGCCAGCTGGAGCCATAGCGATGACTAAGGGCCTGATGATTTCCGCCCCTGCCTCGGGCACGGGCAAGACCACCGTTATGCTGGGGTTGCTCAGGGCGCTGCGTGATGATGGACTGGTGGTGCAGCCTTACAAGTCCGGGCCGGATTATATCGACCCGGCCTTTCACCTCGCGGCGGCGGGCCGCGCGTCGTTCAACTTTGACACATGGGCCATGGATACCGACCTATTGGGCGGTGTGGCGGACCAGATGGCAGGGGCAGATATCTGTGTGGCCGAAGGGTCCATGGGCCTGTTCGATGGCGTGGCGACACGGGGCCAATCCGGGTTCGGATCAAGTGCCGAGACAGCGCTGACCATGGGCTGGCCCGTGGTGCTGGTGATCGACGTGGGCGGACAGGCGCAGTCAGCGGCGGCGACGGCGCTGGGGTTCAAAAGCTACAATCCCGACTTGCCCTTTGCGGGCGTGATCCTGAACCGGGTGGCAAGCCCCCGGCACGAGCGCCTGACCCGGTTGGGGATGGAGCGTGCAGGTGTCAAGGTACTGGGCAGCCTGCCGCGACGCGGCGATCTGAAACTGCCCGAGCGCCATCTTGGGTTGATCCAGGCGGTGGAGCATCCGGATCTTGAGACGGCCATTGCGGGCTATGCTGATTTCCTGCGCGAGAATGTCGATCTGGAGGCAATCAAGGCCGCAGCGGCGGCGGGACCCGCTTTGGTCGGACATCCCCTGCCCAAGCCCCCCGCCCAAAAGATCGCCCTGGCCCGCGATGCGGCGTTTTCCTTTACCTACCCGCACTTGCTGGAAGGCTGGCGCGCGGCGGGCGCTGAGATTGTGCCCTTCTCGCCGCTTGCGGATGAGGCCCCGGCAGGGGATGCCGATCTGGTGTGGTTGCCCGGCGGCTATCCCGAACTCCATGGTGGCACGCTTGCGGCGGCCTCTAACTTCATGGGCGGCCTGCGCAAGCATGCCGAGACACGACCCGTGCATGGGGAATGCGGTGGCTACATGGTGCTGGGCGCAGGCCTCACCGACAAGGAGGGCACGCGGCACCAGATGTCGGGCCTTTTCGGATTGGAGACCAGTTTCGAGAAGCGCAAATTCCATTTGGGCTATCGCCGCGCGGTGCTGGCGGCACCCATGCCGGGTTTTGACGCGGGCGCTGCGCTGCGCGGGCATGAGTTTCACTACACCACCATTCTGGACGAGCCGGATGAGCCCTTGGCCCGTGTGGCGGATGCCGATGGCAATCCGGTGCCCGAAACCGGCTCGCGCAAGGGCCATGTGACCGGCACGTTCTTTCACCTGATCACCGGGGAAGCGTCGTGACGGGTTTTGTGAGTTTTGTGGGGTCCGGTCCCGGCGACCCAGAGTTGCTGACCCTGAAGGCGGTGGACCGGTTGAAGCGCGCCGATGCGGTGCTGTTCGATGATCTGAGTGCAGGGTCGATCCTGACCCACGCGCGCAGCGGGGCGGATCTGGTGGGCGTAGGCAAGCGGGCGGGCCGTCCGTCGCCCAAGCAGACCCATGTCAGCCAGTTGCTGGTGGACTATGCGCAGGACAATGCCCGCGTTGTACGGCTGAAGTCGGGCGATGGTGGCACCTTTGGCCGGTTGGAGGAAGAGACCGACGCGCTAAAGGCCGCAGGTATTCCGTTCGAGATTGTGCCCGGCGTGCCCTCGGCCTGTGCGGCGGCTGCGGCGGCAGGTATTCCGCTGACCCGGCGGCTGACAGCGCGGCGGGTGCAGTTTATGACTGGACATGATGTGCGCGGGGCCTTGCCCGAGGATTTGAACATGGCGGCCTTGGCTGATCCGCAGGCCACCACGGTGGTGTTCATGGGCCAGCGGACCTTTCCGGCCTTGGCCGCGATGTTGATCGACGGAGGCTTGCCCGGTGACACGCCCGCGCTGTTGGCCGAGGGTGTGTCGACGGAGGCGCAGGCGTTGCACCGGATGACGGTGGCGGAGTTGGCCGCCCGGTTGGAGGCGGGTGTCAGCGATGCCCCTGCCCTAATCCTTTACGGTGCGTTGGCGGACGGATGACCGAGCTGTTTCTGATCGGCATTGGAACGGGGAACCCGGACCACCTGACCAGTGAAGCGCGGCGGGTTATGTCCGAGGCGGATCTGTTTCTGGTCCCGCACAAGGGGGCAGGCAAGTCCGATCTGGCGGATTTGCGCACACAGATCATCGCCGAAGTGCGGGAAGATGCGCCCGTGGCGCTGTTCGAGATGCCGGTGCGGGATGAGGCATTGCCGTATCTTGATCGCGTGGATGCCTGGCATGACGAGATCGCGCGGATTTGGACCGCCACCATGGCGCAGCATCCCGACGCGCGGCGCGTGGCGCTGTTGGTTTGGGGCGATCCGTCGCTGTACGACAGCACGTTGCGCATTGCGGCGCGGCTGGACCCGCAGCCAGAGGTGCGTGTGGTGGCGGGGATCACGTCGGTGCAGGCGCTGACGGCGGCGCATGCGATCCCGCTCAACACGTTGAACGCGCCGGTGACGATTTCGACCGGGCGGCGATTGCGCGATCACGGCTGGCCCGACGGGTGCGAAACGCTGGTGGTGATGCTGGACGGGGATTGTACGTTCCAGATGCTGGACGGGGACCGCTTTGACATCTGGTGGGGCGCCTATCTGGGCATGTCCGAGCAGGTGCTGGACCATGGGCGCTTGGGCGATGTGGCGACGCGCATCGTGGCGACGCGGGCCGAGGCGCGGGCGGCCCATGGGTGGATCATGGACACTTATCTGTTGCGCCGACTGCCTGAAAATTAAGCGTTTTTTCGGCGAAATTTCGTGCACTTGAACGAAAGACTGGTCCAAGACGGGCAGGGATGGTCATATCGTGGGGCCTGACCTGCTGCGAATGTGAATGACTGCCCAACTGCCCCTGACCGCTGCGACGCCTGCACAACCCCGTGCCATCGGGTCTGTGCGGCTGTCGAGCAAGCTGATGAACGGGCAAAGCGTGATTGATGGGCTGCACCAGAAAGGCGCGGCCAAGGCCGTCTTTCCGCGCGCCGCGCGGGGGATGACGGCGGTGCTCCTGAACAGTTCGGGCGGGGTCACAGGGGGCGACAGGTTCGACTATGCCGCCACCGCCGGGGCGGGTACGCATCTGACCATGACCACGCAGGCCTGCGAACGCGCCTACCGCACGCAACCCGGAGAGGTTGGGCGGGTCGAGACCCGCTTGTGCGTTGGGGACGATGCAACCCTGTGGTGGTTGCCACAGGAAACGCTGGTGTTTGACGGCTGCAACATGACCCGGCGGCTGTCCTGCGACCTGGCCCCGACCGCCCGCGCCCTGATTGTCGAACCGCTGTGTCTGGGCCGTATCGCCATGGGCGAAGACGCGGTGCGGGGACGGTTCTCGGACCGGATCAGCATCACGCGCGCCGGGACGCCGCTGTTTCTGGATGGCTGGACCCTCGCCGGAGATATGACCGCCCAGATGGCCCACGCCGCCATCGGGGGGGGTGCCGCTGCGATGGTCAGTCTGACCTATGTCGCGCCCGATGCAGAGGCGCAGCTGGGCCCCATCCGCGCGCTTTTACCCGCCACAGGCGGCGCAAGCCTGCTGGCCGATGACACGCTGGTGCTGCGCAGCCTGGCCCCATCGGGCTATCACCTGCGCAAGGCGCTTCTGCCCATTCTCGACCACCTGACAGGCGGTCACCTGCCCATCTGCTGGAGACTTTAGCGCATGCAACTCACCCCCCGTGAAAAGGACAAACTGCTGGTGGCCATGGCCGCCGAAGTGGCGCGCAAGCGATTGGCCCGTGGTGTCAAACTGAACCACCCCGAGGCCATTGCCCTGATCACAGACGCCGTGGTCGAAGGCGCGCGCGACGGGCGCAGCGTGGCCGATATGATGGAAGCGGGCGCGCAGGTCATCACCCGTGACCAATGCATGGAGGGCGTGCCCGAGATGATCCACGACGTGCAGGTCGAGGCGACCTTTCCCGACGGCACCAAACTGGTGACGGTGCACAATCCCATCCGTTGAGGTTTCCGTATTTGAAAAGAGAAGAAGACCAATGAAGACACTGCTTATCCGCCTTTTCGCGCTCTGGCCCATGGCCGGACCTGCGCTTGCCCACCCAGGCGCGCACACGCATCCGCACGGGTCGGAAGCATGGATCGTTCTGATGGCACTCGCCCTGGTCGTGGGCACGGCCCTCGTGGCATGGAGGCGCAAATGATCCCAGGTGAAGTGATCCCGGCAGACGGCGACATTCAACTCAATACCGGCGTGCAGGCGATCACGCTGCATGTGTCGAACACCGGCGACCGGCCCGTTCAGGTGGGCAGCCACTACCATTTCGGCGAGGCCAACAGCGCGCTCGACTTCGACCGGGACGCGGCGCGCGGCATGCGGCTCGACATTGCAGCAGGCACCGCTGTGCGGTTCGAACCCGGCCAATCGCGGGATGTTCAATTGATCCCTATCGGCGGGGCGCGCAAGGTGTACGGGTTCAACCAGCAGGTAATGGGCGACCTTTGAGCAGGGCAACCCCAATGGAAGGAAAGACCGATGTGTGATGTATGTGTGATGAACGCGGTGAAGGACCGGATGCTGTCGCGGCGGGACTTCTTCAAAACAACCGCAGCCGTGGGTGCGGCAGCCACAGTCGGCATGACAGCCGCCCCGGCGGCAATGGCGGCGGGCCACGGCGGCGTGGTGGACATGACCCATGTCTATGACGACGCCTTTCCCACCTATTTCGGCGCGCCCGGGATCACGACCGAACAGCCGTTCAACTTTGCCGAACACGGCTTCAACCTGTTGCAGCTGTCAGTGAACGAACACACCGGCACCCATATTGATGCGCCTTTGCATTTCTCGGCCGATGGCATGTCGGTCGAGGAGATCCCGGTGTCAAGCCTCGTGGTGCCTTTGTGTGTCGTGCACATCCACGACAAGGCCGCCGACAATGCGGATGCCCAGGTGACGCCGGACGATCTGAAGGCCTGGATCAGCGCCCATGGCGACATCCCCGAAGGGGCCTGTGTCGCCATGCATTCGGGCTGGGACACCAAGACCGGCGGCGCGGGCTATCGCAATGTCGGCAGCGACGAAAAGATGCATTTCCCCGGCTTTCATATAGAGGCCACGCAGATGCTGCTGGAGGAAACAAGTGCGGTCGCCATGGCCGTTGACACGCTGTCGCTGGACCACGGCCCGTCCGAGGATTTCGCCACGCATTACGCCTGGCTGCCCGCCGGGCGCTACGGGATCGAGAATCTGGCCGGTCTGGCAGAGGTGCCCGAAGCGGGTGCGACGCTCGTGGTCGGCGCGCCAACCCATCGCGGCGGCACCGGCGGCCCGGCCCGCATCTTTGCGATGGTGTGATGGCGACGCTGCCGCGGATAAGTGATGAGGAGGCCAGCGCTGAGGTGCTGGCCGCTTTCGGGTGGGCGATGCGGGTGACGATGGATGAGCTTTGCGAGGTTTGAAAACGCAACATGCGAAATGTGATCGGGGCTGCGCGAATTGCTTTGGCCACACAAACTCCTTACATTATAAAAAGTAAGGAGTTGCGCCAATGAAGTATGAAGCAAAGATTACATCCAAAGGGCAAATCACCCTGCCCGCCAAGCTGCGACAGCGTTTGAAGGCGCAGAGCGGTGACCACCTCGAATTCATCGAGACATCCGACGGTGAAGTTGTGATCCGCAGAAAAACGGAGTCCTTCGAAGACCTGAGAGGCATCGTTAAGTTGGAGAAAAAGGTCTCGCTCAAGGATCTTGAGGCCTACATATCAGCGGCCCGCAGCGCCATAGGGACGCGGTCGTGATTGGGATCGACACCAATATCCTTCTGCGGTGGCTGCTGGACGAAAGTATTTCGGACGATGATGCGCCGCACCAGACGGCCTTGGTCAGTGCGCACATTCTGGACGGGAAAGAAACATGTTTTGCGAACGCGGTGGTGGTGGCCGAGACGCTTTGGGTTCTGGCGCACCCGATGAAACAGCCCAAGGCCGTTCTGATCGAAATCGTTGAACGTTTATTGGCCTCCTTCAACGTTGAGGTTTCGGAACCTCAAGCCGTACGTATTGCGCTGGATGCATACAAAAAAGGCAATGCCGGGTTTGTCGATTATCTGATTGGCGAAATCAACGCCAAGGCCGGTTGCACAACTACGCTGACCTTTGACAAAAAAGCTGCGAAATCCGAGCGTTTTACCCTGCTGAATTGAACTGGGAGACCTGCCATGCCCACAACCATCTCCCGCCGCGACTACGCGGCCATGTTTGGCCCCACTGTGGGCGACAAGGTGCGCCTCGCCGATACTGACCTCATCATCGAGGTCGAGCGTGACCTGACCGCCGAAGCCGCAGGCCAGGCCGCAACCGGCGGCAGTGGCGACAACGCCATGCTTTACGGCGAAGAGGTCAAGTTCGGCGGCGGCAAGGTCATCCGCGACGGGATGGGGCAGTCTCAGATCACGCGGGCGGACGGCGCAGTCGACACCGTCATCACCAACGCGCTGATCGTGGATTGGACGGGCATTTACAAGGCCGATGTGGGCCTGAAGGACGGGCGCATCGCGGCCATCGGCAAGGCAGGCAACCCCGACACGCAGCCGGGTGTGAACATCATCATCGGGCCGGGGACCGAGGCGATTGCGGGCGAGGGCAAGATCCTGACCGCAGGCGGGTTTGACAGCCATATCCACTTCATCTGCCCGCAACAGATCGACGACGCGCTGCACTCGGGCCTCACCACGATGCTGGGCGGCGGCACCGGTCCTGCGCATGGCACGCTCGCCACCACAGTGACCCCCGGGCCATGGCATCTGGGCCGCATGCTGCAAGCCGCCGATGCGTTTCCGATGAACCTCGCCTTTGCGGGCAAGGGCAATGCCTCGCTCCCTGCCGCCCTCGAAGAACAGGTGAAGGCCGGTGCCTGCGCGATGAAGCTGCACGAAGACTGGGGCACGACCCCCGGTGCCATCGACTGCTGCTTGTCCGTCGCCGACGACATGGACGTGCAGGTGATGATCCACACCGACACGCTGAACGAATCCGGCTTCGTCGAAAACACCGTCGCCGCCATGAAGGGCCGCACCATCCACGCCTTCCACACCGAAGGCGCAGGTGGCGGGCACGCCCCGGACATCATCAAGATTTGCGGCGAAGACCACGTGCTGCCGAGTTCCACCAACCCCACGCGCCCCTTCACCGTGAACACGCTCGAAGAGCATCTGGACATGCTCATGGTCTGCCACCACCTCGACAAGTCGATCCCCGAGGACGTGGCCTTTGCCGAAAGCCGCATCCGGCGCGAGACCATCGCCGCCGAAGACATCCTGCACGACATGGGCGCGTTCTCGATCATCGCGTCCGACAGCCAGGCCATGGGCCGCGTGGGCGAGGTCATCATCCGCACCTGGCAGACCGCCGACAAGATGAAGAAACAGCGCGGTGCCCTGCCCGAAGAGACCGGCGACAACGACAACGCCCGCGTGCGCCGCTACATCGCGAAATACACGATCAACCCGGCGATTGCCCACGGCATCAGCCACGAGATTGGCAGCATCGAAGTCGGCAAGCGCGCCGACCTATGCCTCTGGAACACGGCGTTCTTCGGCGTGAAACCCGAGATGGTCTTGCTGGGTGGCACCATCGCCTGTGCCCAGATGGGCGACCCGAACGCGTCGATCCCGACGCCGCAACCGGTCTACACACGCCCCATGTTCGGGGCCTACGGGCGCAGCGTCGAACGCTCCGCCGTGACCTTCGTCTCCGCAGCCGCACAAGCCGAAGGGATCGGGGCGTCTCTGGGTCTGCACAAAGACACCGTCGCAGTCGAAAACACCCGCAACATCGGCAAAAATGACCTCAAGCTGAACGACGCCACACCGCATGTGGAAGTGCACCCCGAGACCTACGAAGTACGCGCCGACGGCGAGCTGCTCACCTGCCAACCGGCCGAGGTGCTGCCGATGGCGCAGCGGTATTTTCTATTCTAATGCGCGTCGGAATGAGCGGCACCCGCCCGGCGGCACGCCGGGCAGCCCCCGACCGCCCCCATGGGCGGGGGCTATTCCCCCGCCCGCGGTCGCACGCTGCCCTTGTCGCATCATTGGAAAGGTCGGATATGCACCCCGCGAAACACCGCTATGCACCTGCCCCCCTAACCGACGGCACGCCGCCCCCCCACCTGTTGAAAAACGCAACAAAACAGGTGCCCCATGACGCTCTCTCAGCGGTTCGCCGCTTTCTTGACCCAGATCAGCGCACCGCACGGCGCGATGGCCCAAACCCAAGCCATCGCTGCCCTGCCCGAGGCAGACCTCAAGGCCCGCGGGCTCAAGCACCGCGACGCGGCATGGCACCTGATCGCCAACGGGGATTGGTCCTAAGCGCGGGGGTTTCCCCATGCTGACCGCCCAACACTATCACAGCCACACTCACGGTCAGGTGAGCGACCACGTGTCGCTCACCTACGAAGACCGCTTTCTACGCCGCAAGGTGCTGACCCTCGCCTCGGGCGCACAACTGCTCGTCGACCTGCCGCAAACGACATCGCTCGACCATGGCGGCGCGCTGATCACAACGGACAAGGCCGAAGTCCGCATCGATGCCGCCCCCGAACCACTTCTGGAAGTCACTGGCGACAGCCTGCACCGCATCGCCTGGCACATCGGCAACCGCCACACCCCCTGCCAGATCGAAGACATCCGCTTGCTGATCCAGCGCGATCACGTCATCGCCGACATGCTGGCCAGGATCGGCGCGACGACGCGGCACGTGGTCGAACCCTTCACGCCCGAAGGCGGCGCCTACGGCCACGGCCGCACCCACGGCCACGACCACTCGCATTCCCACACATGAGCCACGCACTCACCCTCATGCAATGGCTCTCGCCCGCCTTTCCGGTGGGCGCGTTCGCCTATTCGCATGGGCTGGAACAGGTGATCGCGGACGGCACGGTGCAGGACGCAAGCAGCTTGCAGGACTGGCTCTCGGCCCTGCTCACCCACGGCTCAGCCCGCGCCGACGCCATCCTACTGGCCGCCGCCTACACTACCGACGACATCGCCCATGTCGATGCCACCGCCCGCGCCTTCGCCGCCTCTGCCGAACGGCTCAAGGAAACCGACCTGCAAGGGGCCGCCTTTTGCGACACGGCCCGCGCCGTCTGGGGCCTCGACCTGACCGGGCTCACCTACCCGGTCGCCGTCGGGACCGCCGCCCGCGCCATGGACATCCCCCTTTCCGACACGCTCCCGCTCTACCTGCACGCCTTTGCGTCGAACCTCGTCTCTGTTGCGCAACGCGCAATGCCGCTGGGCCAGACCGACGGTCAAACCGTCCTCGCCGCCCTTGCCCCCACCATCGCAGCAACCGCGACCGCAGCAGAAACCACCCCGCTCGACGCGCTCACCTCCACCAGCTTTGCCGCAGACATTGCGGCCATGCGCCATGAAACCCTCCAACCCAGGATATTTCGCACATGACACAGCTCAACGGCCCCCTTCGCATCGGCATCGGCGGCCCCGTGGGCGCGGGCAAGACCACGCTCACCGCCGCCCTCGCCGCCGCCTTGAAAGACCAGCATTCCATCGGCGTGATCACCAACGATATCTACACGCAGGAAGATGCCGAGGAACTGATGCGCCGCCAGATCCTGCCGCAAGACCGCATCATCGGGGTCGAAACCGGCGGCTGCCCGCACACCGCCATTCGCGAGGATGCGTCCATCAACCTCGCCGCCGTGGCAGAGATGCGGGATAGGCATCCGGAGGTCGAGGCCATCCTGATCGAGTCAGGCGGCGACAATCTCTCCGCCACCTTCTCGCCCGAACTGGCCGACATCACGCTCTATGTCATCGACACGGCAGCGGGCGAGGAAATCCCGCGCAAGGGCGGCCCCGCCATCACCAAATCCGACCTGCTGATCATCAACAAGACGGACCTCGCCCCCCATGTGGGCGCCTCGCTGGAGGTGATGGAACGGGATGCAAAACGGATGCGCGGCAACCGCCCCTTTGTCTTTGCCGCCCTGCGCCATGGCACCGGCGTGGACGATATTATCGGGCACATCCGCGCCCTGTCCGGGCTGGGTCTGACGCCTGCCTGACAGCGTGCCAAGGGGTGTCGGCGCACAGTGTGCGTTTTGGCGGGTTAAAATTCCTAAAACCCAGCGGTCGGCGGCAAAGCCCTTGATCCCGCACCCGTTTCGCAGACCGCTAAAGACTGCGTAAACGCCCCGAACAGGCTGTCCCCGCGGGGACAAACCCACCTGTCCCCGTGGGGACAGCCCAAAAAACGTCGCTTGCAGGCCAATCCCTTCGCCTTTTGACCCACCTTTCCATCCCCTGAGACGTTCACTTGAACCAGGTTTCAAGGGAGGTCCAGATGCCCGCACTCCGCACCCGTTCCGGCGGCCGCGCCAGCCGCCGCGCCCTGCGCGCCGCTCCCAACGTGGACATGCTGCCGGGCCTGAAAAACACGTTGCCCTGGTGCGAGATCATGGATGGGTCACAGGTCGAACGGATCGACGCCGCCTCGATGGACATCCTCGAAAATGTGGGCGTCGTGTTCCGTGACGACATCGCGCTGGCCGACTGGAAAGCCGCCGGTGCAAAGGTGCAGGGCGAAACGGTGTTCCTCGATCGCGGCCTCGTGCGGGACCTCATCGCCACCATCCCCTCCGACTTCACCTACCACGCCCGCGACCCGCAAAAGAACGTGGCCCTAGGTGGCCGTCACAGCATTTTCGTCCCCATGACCGGCGCGCCCTATCTGCGCGACCTCGACGACATCCGCCGCAACCCGACGCTCGACGATCTGGCGATGTTCCACAAGCTCAGCCACATGATGCCCGCCCTGCATTCGTCGGCGCATCACATCGTAGAACCCTACGATCACCCGATCAGTCAGCGGCACCTGCGCATCACCTATTCGTCCATGAAACACTCGGACAAAACGTTCATGGGCATGACCACCAGCCCAAAGAACGCCGAAGACGTCCTGGACATGTGCGCGATCCTGTTTGGCGCGGAGTTCATGGACGATCACCCCGTCACCACGGGCAATTGCAACGGCAACTCACCGCTGGTCTGGGACGAAACCATGCTGGGTGCCATGCGCGCGTTCTGCCGCCGGAACCAGCCGGTTCTTTGCTCGCCCTTCGTGCTGGGGGGTGCCAACACCCCCGCCTCCGTCGCGGCGTCCGTCGCGCAACTCAACGCCGAGGCGCTGAGCGCGCTGGCCTACACCCAAGTGATCCGGCGCGGGTGCCCAGCGATCTACGGGCATTACCTGTCAACCGTATCCATGAAATCCGGCGCACCCATGGCGGGGACGCCCGAGATCTCCATGATGAACTTCATGATCGGCCAGATGGCGCGCTATTACGACGTGCCGTGGCGCACATCGAACACGCTGGGCGGGGCCAAGACCTTTGACGCGCAAGCCGGATACGAAAGCGCCACAACCCTGTCGGCTGTCATGCACGCCGGGGCCAATTACATCTGGCATTCGGCGGGCTGGAACGAGGCGGGAATGCATTGCTCCGTCGCCAAATTCATCGTGGATGCCGAACAATGCGCGATGGCCTACCGCATGGCTGAAGGGCTCAAGTGGGACGACTTCGACACCGCTCTGGCTGCCGTGCCGGATGTTGGACCGGGCGGGCATTACCTAGGCCATCCGCACACGCAGGAGAACTTTCAGACCGCGTTCTTCATGCCGGAGCTGTTCGACAACAACTCGATCGAGCAATGGCAGGCAGAAGGGTCCAAAGAGATCACCGAACGCGCCCTGGACCACGCCAAAACCCTGCTGGCGGCCTATGAAGAACCCAAACTGGATGATGCGACAAACGACGCGCTGCTGGACTATATCGCCCGGCGCGAGCGGGAGATTCCGGCAGCGGATGCGCTCAATCAGGACTATTGATCGCCGCTGCCCAAGCCGGGGCTATTCGTCGCCCGCGCGCCATTCCTTCCAGCGCAGATAGGCGTTTGCCCCCCACGTCGCAAAAGGCTGCGGCGGCAGGCGTTTGAGGTCCGCCTCGGCATCGGAATAGTCCAGGATCTCAGACGGTTGCCCACAGCACCGATCTGCTGCCGCCATTCCGGTCAGAGTACCGCGCGCAGTCCCCAACCCGTTCTGTACGCAGGCGCTGAACAGGCCCCGCTCAATCTCGCGCGCATGGGCCACACCGTTGAGGCTGAGGCACAGATGCCCGCCCCACACATGCTCCTGCCGGGCCTGCGCCAGATGTGGAAACCGCTGCGCAAAGGCGCCCCTGTGCGCCCGCGCGGCCCGCGCCATGTCACTGTCGGTCGGGCGCAGACCGGGCCGCACCACGGCGCAGTTGCGGGTGACAATGCGGTGCCCGCCCTGACCGGTGTCGATGCGCCGCACGGTTGTCCCCATGGGGTCCGACGGGGTCACGCCCCAGCGCGGGGCACCGCCGGTGGTGGCCGGGTCCAGCGCCTCGGTCATCGAGGCAAAGAGGAAGAGTTGCAGCAGGCGCCCCTTGGCGATCCCGAAGCTTTCCAGATGCCCGTTGACCGCCAGGATCACATTGGGCGTGGTGATCGCCCCCTTGGGCGTGCGCAGCACCCAATCGGGCCCCGAGCGCAAAAAGACCGTGACCGGGCTGCGGTCATAGACCGCTGCGGTGCGGGAGAGGCCCGCGGCCAGCCCGCGCACGTAGCCTGCGGGTTGCAGCATCACCGTGCCGGGCGTGTAGAGGCCCGAGCGGTAGTGACCCGAGCCGGTCATCTCTTTCATCGCCGCAGCATCGAGCCACTCGCAAGGTTCACTTAAGTCCTGTAAGTGCTTGACATAGCTGTGGTTATGAGCCTCGCCTGCCGCCGTCGCCGCACCATTGACCTTGCCCGCCGGGTCGAAGAAATCAGCCGCGATGTCGTAGTCTTGCACGGCCTGACGCGCAAAGCCGATGGCGGTGCGGTTCAGCCGCGTGAGCGTGTGATCGTCCCCTCCACCCGCGTAATCGTCAGACGCGAGATCGTGCGGCAGGTCGATCATGAAGCCCGAGTTGCGCCCCGCCGCACCATCCGCCACACGCCAGGCATCAAGCACCACAACACGCGCCTGCGGCCAGTGCTGCAATACGCGCCGCGCGGCGGAGAGGCCCGCAAACCCGGCCCCCACCACGGCGACATCCGCGGTGATGTGCTGTTCCAGTCGTGGAAAGTCGGGTGCGGGGCCGAGGATTTCGGACCACGCCGCCGGGCCGCTGTGCCGCGGCAGACGCCGGGCGTGGTAGGTGGTCACTCGACCGCCTCGTCCGCGTCGTCGGCCAGGTCGAGCCAGATGGTTTTCAGCTGGGTGTACTGGTCATGGGCGTGCACGCCGTTGTCGCGCCCGCCGAAACCGGACATTTTCATGCCGCCAAAGGGGGTTGCGATGTCACCCTCGCCGTAGCTGTTGACCGTGACCGTGCCCGCCCGCAACATCCGCGCCCCACGGATCGCGCGCTTGGCATTGGCGGTGAAGAGCGAGGCGCAGAGGCCGTAGTCAGTGTCGTTGGCGACGGAGATAGCTTCGTCAAAGGATTGGACGGCAATAACGGACAGGACGGGGCCAAAGATTTCGTCTTTTGCCAGTATGTTATCGGATGATGTTGACACAACTGTGGGCGCGACAAATGGTTTATCCACAGTGCCACCCACAAGGATATCCCCAGCTTTGTCCACATAGCTGCTGACCTTGGCGAAATGGGCCTCGCTGACCAGCGCGCCCTGCCGGGTTTCGGGATCAAGCGGATCGCCCACCGGCAGGTGGCGCATGTGCGTCTCGATACGATCGAGCAGGTCTTCGCGTATGTCTGCGTGGACAATCAGGCGCGAGATGGCGGAACAGTTTTCGCCCATGTTCCAGAACGCGCCGTTGACGATGTGCTGGGCGACGCGGTCGAGGTTTTCGGCGTCCTCCATCACGATACAGGGGTTCTTGCCGCCCATTTCCAGAACGACTTCTTTGGCATTGCTTTCAGCAGCATAGGAGAGGAACTTCATGCCGGTTTCGGTGGAGCCGGTGAAGCTGACCATGTCGATGTCCATGTGCCGACCGATGGGTGCGCCCACGTCCGGGCCATGGCCGGGCACGACATTCAGCACGCCGCGCGGCACGCCCGCTTCCATCGCAAGTTCAGCGAGCCGCAAGGCGGTGAGTGACGTTTCTTCGGCGGGTTTGAGGACGATCGAACAGCCCGAGGCCAAGGCCGGGCCGATCTTCCACGCCATCATCAGCAGCGGGAAGTTCCAGGGCGGGACGAGACCCACAACGCCGACGGGTTCGCGGACCAAAAGCGCGATGTGGTCGTCCGAGGCAGGGGCGACGGAATCGTAAATCTTGTCAATGGCTTCTGCGTGCCACTTGATGCAGTTGGTCGCCTCGGGGATGTCCACGGTTTCGCAATCGTAGATCGTTTTGCCGCTGTCGATGCTTTCCAAAACGGCCAATTCGCGGGCGTTGCGGGTCATCAGTTTGCAGAGCCGGATGAGGACATCCTTGCGGTCAGATGGGTGCAGGCGGGACCAGCGGCCATCGTCAAAGGCTTCGCGCGCCTTTGTCACGGCCACGTCTACGTCTTCGGGGCCACAGGCGGCGACTTGGGCGATTTCTTCGCCCGTGGCCGGGTTTAGGGTCGGGAAGGTGTTGCCCGAGATGGCGGGGCGGAAGCCGCCGTCGATGAAGGCGCTGGTGGCAGGGGTGAGATCGGCGGCGATGGCTTTGTATTCTTCGGTTGTCAGCATGGTTTATCCCTCCGCCTCGATCTGCGCGATGGTTGTTTTGAGCACCCGGATCACCTGTTCGAGGCTGCGTTTGTCATCCTTGTTCAGGGCCTTGAGCGGGGGGCGGATGGCACCGGTGTTGATGCCCTGAAAAGTGACGCCGTATTTGATGCATTGCACGAATTTGCCACCCTTTTCGAGCACGCGCATGAGTGGCATCATGGCGGACATGATGCGGCGGCCCTTGTCGAAGTTGCCTTCGACGCGGCAAGCGCGCCAGAGGGCGATGTGTTCGTCGGGCAGGAAGTTGGAGCCGCCGCAGACCCAGCTGCGCGCGCCCCAGGCAAAGAATTCGAGCGCCTGGTCGTCCATGCCGCAGGACATCTGGATGTGCGGGTAGTCGCGGGCCAGGAGATGCACGCGGTTGATGTCGCCCGAGCTTTCCTTGATGGCGCAGAAATTGCGGGAGCGGCCGACGCGGTCGAGGAATTCGCACCCCATGTTGACGCCCATGCGGCCGGGGTAGTTGTAGAGCATGATGGGCAGGTCGGCGGCTTTGTCGATGGAGAGCGCGTTGAGCGCGTTTTCGCGGTCGGTGGGCACGGCGTAGGGGGGCGTGGCGACCAGCAGCGCGTCGGCGCCCCTGTCCTTGCCACCGAGGGCAAGCGCCATCATGTCGGCGGGGAGCATCGCGCCGGTGCCCATGATGACTGGGACGCGGTTGCCCACGATCTTGATGGTTTCCTGCGCCACGGCGAGGCGCTCGTCGACCGTCATGGCGTAATTTTCGCCCGTCGAGCCGCCGGAGATGACGCCGTGGACGCCTGCGCCGATCAGCCGTTCAAGCACGTCGCGCAGGGCACTGAAGTCGGGCGTGCAATCCGCGTTGAACGGGGTCACGACGGGGGTGTAGATCCCGTCAAAGACCATGCGTGGCGTCATGTGCGGCCCTCCCTGCCCCTTATTTCGGGCATTCTAGCGGCCCGATGGGTGGGTTAGGAACACAGAAACGGCATGGCGGGTCGTATGGGGGCAAGTGTGCCCTGCCCCCAGCGGGATCAGAGGAAGTCGATGTGGCGGTTCATGGGCATTTCGCGGATGCGCTGGCCGGTGGCGGCGAAGATGGCGTTGGACAGGGCCGCAGCTGCGGGGGGCACCATGGGTTCGCCCATGCCGCGGACGGTGTCGCCGTTTTCCAGCCCTTTGACAAAGATTTCAGGGGCTTGGGACAGGCGCATGCCTTCGAAGTCGTAGTAATTGCGCTGTTCAGCCATGCCACCCGCGATGGTGATTTCCGAGTTCATGGCGTGGCCCAAGGCCCAGACGACGCCGCCCTGCACCATGTTTTCGAAGTTGATGGGGTCGATCACGCGGCCCACTTCGGCGGCGACCCAGACCTTGTCGATCTTGATCGCGCCGTCCTGGTTCGTGACCTCGACCACCTCGGCTGTGGGCACGCCGAAGGACAGGCAGAAGGCGACGCCCCGGCCTTTGTTGGGGGCAAGGGCGCTGCCCCAGTCGGACATTTCGGCCACCGCTTCAAGCGTCTTGCGAGACGGATCGTGCCAGCAAAGGCGCAGGCGCTCGTCCATCGGGTCAGCCCCGGCGGCGTGGATCAACTCGTCCAGGAAGACGTCGTGGAAAAAGCCGTTGGTGGAGGCGCCGACCGAGCGCCAGCTTGAAACGGGCGCGAGTTCCGGGGCTCGGTAGCCGGTGACGCGGTAGTTCGGGATTTGCATGGGTTGTTCCCATGCGCCCGCCACGATTTGCAGGTCTGGGCCGGGTGTCGGCAGGCCCTGACGGCCCATCTGGCTGGCCACGACCGAGGGCATGGCGATGCCGAGGTCATAGGCGTCGACCTTGCCGTCTTTCACGGCCCCGCGCCCACGCGCCATAGCGATCTGGCGGGTGTCGTTCTGAAGGGTGTCTTCCTCGCGGCTGTAGGTCAGCTTGACCGGCGTGCCTTTCATTTGCATCGCGATTTCAGTGGCTTCGCGCACAACCCGGTCTTCGAGGCGGTGGCCAAAGCTGCCGCCCATCATCAGCACGTGGACAAAGACCTGATCGGTGTCTAGACTCGTCAGCTTGGCGACGTTGGTCTGCACAAAGCGCGGGATTTGCGTGCCGGTCCAGACGTCGGCGCGGTCGTCGGTGACCTGCACGACGGCAGAGATCGGTTCGAGTGGGGCGTGGGCGAGGTAGGGCGCGCGGTATTCGGCGGTGATCACCTCGGCACCGTCAAGCGCGGCCTCGACATCTCCATCATCGCGGAACTGGCTGTCCTGCCTATCGGCGTTGAAGCTGTCCGCGAGCGCCTGCCAGTGTTCGGCTTGTTCTGCCGGATAGGCGGCCGGGCCCCAGTCCACGTCGATGGCGTTCACCGCCTGAATGGCGCGCCATGTGTTGTCGGCGACGGCGGCGACGCCATCCTTGACCTGTACGATATCAATCACGCCGCGCATCTCGCGGGCGGCTTCGGCGTCAAAGCCGTTCATCATGCCGCGACACGGGCTGGTGCGGACAGAGGCGTGGACCATCCCGTCGATTTCGAAGTCGATGCCATAGGCCTGGGTACCGGTGGATTTGGCAAGGATATCAACGCGCTCCATCTCTTTCCCGACAAGCCGCCAGGTCGAGGGATCGCGCAAGGTCACATCATTGACCGGGTCCATGGTCGCCGCTGTGGCGGCCAGTTCGGTGTAGGCGAGCGTGCCGCCACCCGGCAGGATCACAGCACCCTTTTCGGTTGTCAGGTCGGCGATGTCTGCACCGGTCTGCTGGGCCGCCGCCGCCTTGAGCGTTTCGCGTGCGACGGCCCCGGCGAGGCGCAGTTTTTCGAAGCTGTCGGGAACGGTGGTCGAGCCACCGGTGATTTGCATGCCGAGGAATTTCATCATCGCGTCCATGATTCCGCGGGTCGAATTGGCGGCAAAGCCATCATCGGTCGAGCGGAAGGGCGCAGCTTCGGCGCTCAGCGCCGTGTTGTAGTAGGCGGGGTCGGGCATGCCCGGATCGACGGTGACTTGGTCCAGCTCCACATCCAGTTCTTCGGCGATCAGCGCGGCCTGCACGTGGTAGGCCCCCTGCCCGCTGTCGGCGCGCGGGGTGATGAGGGTGATGCCGGTGCTGTCGATCTTGACGTAAGGCGTCAGGGCCGCCTCGCCCTCGCCCAGATCGGTCAGAAGCGGGTTCGCGGGCGGGCGTTTATAGGCGTAGTAGCCAAAGGCGACACCACCGACCACGGCGGCGGACCCAACGAGGAAAGTGCGGCGGGCGATTTTTCCGATGCGGCTCATCTTCACGCCTCCTGCAGCTTGGTGGCAGCGGTTTTGACTGCGGCGCGGATGCGATTGTAGGTGCCGCAGCGGCAGAGATTGCCGTTCATCGCGTCGTCGATATCGGCATCGGTGGGGTTCGAGTTGTAGGCAAGAAGCGCTGCGGCCTGCATCATCTGGCCGGACTGGCAATAGCCGCACTGGGCCACCTGGTGTTCGACCCAGGCCTGTTGCACCGCGTGCATGGCGTCGGGTGTGCCAAGGCCCTCGATCGTGGTGACCTCACCCCAGACATCCGCCGCTGCGGTCTGGCAGGACCGGACCGCTTCGCCGTCGATATGCACGGTGCAGGCCCCGCATTGGGCGACGCCACAGCCGTATTTCACGCCCTTGATGTTCAATTCATCCCGCAGGACCCAAAGCAGGGGCATGTCGTCTTCGACATCCACCTCGTGTTCCGTGCCATTGACCGTGAGTTTCATCGCGCGCTCCTGAAATGGTCAGCTTTGATACAAAGATATGTCGGGGCCGTCTTTCCGAAAACCTGCGGATTGCGCCAATCGGGTGGGATATGACGCCAAGTCACTTAGGTGCGGATATCTTTCGAACAGGCAACGCCCCCCCCTTCACTGACGCGTTACAGTGCCTGGGCGGGTCAATCGACCGATGGATGACCTGCGCGACGCCGGTGGCGACGTCGTGCAGGACCACGAAGCTGTGGGGCGTCAAAAC
Organism: Pseudomonadota bacterium; assembly: GCA_039179785.1. Classification (GTDB taxonomy): domain Bacteria; phylum Pseudomonadota; class Alphaproteobacteria; order Rhodobacterales; family Rhodobacteraceae; genus Tateyamaria. Next base: position 55,855 of record JBCDEK010000001.1, read on the forward strand.
TCGACGACGGCGCGGATGGATTTGCCTTCGTGCATGAGGTCGAAGCCGTGGTTGATCTCGTCCAAGGTCAGCTTGTGGGTGATCATGGGGTCAATCTCGATCTTGCCGTCCATGTACCAGTCGACGATCTTGGGCACGTCCGTGCGCCCCTTGGCCCCGCCGAACGCAGTGCCGCGCCAGACGCGGCCTGTGACCAGTTGGAAGGGGCGGGTTGAGATTTCGGCGCCTGCCGGGGCGACGCCGATGATGATGCTTTCGCCCCAGCCCTTGTGGGCGGCTTCAAGGGCGGTGCGCATGACGTCCACATTGCCGGTGGCGTCGAACGTGTAGTCAGCGCCCCCTTGTGTTAATTCAACCAGATGGGCGACCATATCGCCGTCAACCTTCGATGGATTGACAAAATCGGTCATTCCGAAGTGTTCGGCCATTTCGACCTTGCTGTCGTTCAGGTCGACCCCAACGATCTGGTCGCAGCCTGCCAGTTTGAGCCCCTGAATGACGTTCAGGCCGATGCCACCGAGACCGAAGACGATGGCGCGGGAGCCGATCTCGACCTTGGCGGTGTTGATCACGGCACCGATGCCGGTGGTGACGCCACAGCCGATATAACAGATCTTGTCGAACGGGGCGTCCTTGCGGACCTTGGCGAGCGCGATTTCGGGGACGACCGTGTGATTGGCGAAAGTGGAGCAGCCCATGTAGTGGTGGATGGGGGTGCCATCGAGCATGGAGAAGCGGGTGGAGCCGTCGGGGAGCAGGCCCTGACCTTGGGTCGCGCGGACCTTTTGGCAGAGGTTCGTCTTGGGGTTCAGGCAGTACTCGCATTCGCGGCATTCGGGCGTGTAGAGCGGGATGACGTGGTCGCCGACTTCCAGCGTGGTGACGCCTTCGCCCACTTCGATCACGACGCCCGCGCCTTCGTGGCCGAGGATGGCGGGGAAGATGCCTTCGGGATCGGCGCCGGAGCGGGTGAACTCGTCGGTATGGCAGAGGCCGGTCGCCTTGATCTCGACCAGCACTTCGCCCTTGCGGGGACCGTCAAGGTTTACCTCCATGATTTCAAGGGGCTTGCCGGCCTCAAGGGCCACGGCGGCGCGTGTTCTCATCATGGTTTGTCCTCCCGAATTGTATTTATCGGCATGTGAGACCGTGGCGGGTGGGTCTGTCAAATGGAAAGGACCGACATGGATGGCAGATCGGCCCTTCGGGAAGGATTTTTTCGAAACAGAGAAGGCTTGGACGCGGGCTTCCCCTTCTCTGGTTCAAAAAAACCCTCGGGGGTGAGGCCGCAGGCCGAGGGGGCAGACAGCCCCCTTTTTAGGCCGTCTATGTCAAGCGCGGGCCAGAACAAAGTCGTGCACGACCTCGAAATACGGGCCGTCCATGCCTGCTTCGGCGATCTTGTCCGGGTCTTCGATCCGGTCGAATTTCGCCATCAGGCTTTCCTTGACCCCGAAGACCGCATCGGAGTGGATGTAGGGATCGTCTGGGTCGAAGATGTGGGTGGTCAGCGTTTCGAACCCGTCGGCTTCGATGATGTAGTGGAGATGCGCAGGACGGTAGGGGTGGCGACCAAGGGCGCCCATCAGTTTGCCCACGGGGCCATCGTCGGGGATGGGGTAGTATTTCGGTTTCACGCCCTTGAAGTGATAGGCCCCGTCGCCACCCGTGCGGAACACGCCGCGCAGGTTGAAATCGGGTTGGATGCCCTTTTGCTGGACGTCGTAGAACCCTTCGTCATTGGCCTGCCAAACGTCGATCTTGGTCTGGTCGATGGGATTGCCGTCGGTGTCCAGGATGCGGCCCTTGACCAGCATCGGGTCCCCCTTGCCGTCGCGGCAGATATTTTCGCCCATCGCCATTTCGGGCGCATCGGGCAGGTGGAACGGGCCGAGGACCGTGGATTCCGACGCGCCGGAGGGTTTGCGGTTGTTGATCGCGTCGACCAGCATGGACACCCCGAGTGTGTCGCTGAGCAGGATGAATTCCTGCCGCCAGTCGGTGCACATGTGGCCGGTTTCGGTGAGGAACATGATCGCCTTGAACCATTCCTCGTCCGTCGGCTCGATCTCTTTCACACAGGCGTGCATGTGGCGGACGATGGCCTCCATCACCTGTGCGAGACGTGCATTGTCGGTGGTGGTCCGGGCGTTCACCACGTCTGCCGAGTTTTCTTCGGTGAAGTATCCGTCGTGGGCTTGGCTCATGCCATGGCCTCCTGTTTGGCGTGTGTGTTCTGGGCGAGGATCGTGCCAAGCACGCGTTCGAGTTCGGCCTGTGGGTCGTCCATCATGCCTTCGGCACGCCAGGCGACGTGGTGATCGGGGCGGACGAGGACGCAGCCCGCTTCGCCCACGTCGCGGGCGCGGGCCCAGTCGCCGGTGTGGTCGACAAGGGGTTGGCGCGGGCCGATGACGTGGGCGGTGAGCTTGATGCCCATGTCTGCGGCCACTCTTTCCGCCGCTTCGGCCCAGGCGCGACCATTAAGGCCTGTGATGAGGGCGAAACCGCCTTGGGTCAGGTCGAGCGTGGAGTGTTTTGTGCCGTGCGCATCGTAGAGCCAGACATGCGGCAGCCGCGCGCCGGGCCAAGTGGTGGGCTGGTAGTGCAGTTCGTGATCGAGATCGAAGGCCGGTTCCATCTGCCCGTCCGTCACGACCGCGTCCGAGCGATAGCGCTGGTTCATCTCGACCCCGTGGGCGTCGAACTCGTATTTCTTGAAGGCGATGGCCTCGCGCAATGCCGCCCGCTGGGCTTCGGCCTCGGGTGTGCTGTCGCAGCGTTTGTCCATGTTGGCCTGCATCACGTCGGGGTCGGTGTGCCCGATCAGGCCAAGCGCCTCAAAAATGGGGCCGAATTCGCCGATGGACTGGTTGGCGCGGGTGACGATTTGTTTGGCCACGGGCGCGCGTTCTGTGTTGTAGCTGTCCAAGAGCCCCTCGCCCGCCTGCCCCTTGAGCACGGCGGCGAGTTTCCACGACAGGTTAAAGGCGTCCTGGATCGAGGTGTTGGACCCCAGCCCATTCGAGGGCGGGTGCCGGTGCGCGGCGTCGCCCATGATGAAGACGCGGCCCTTGCTGAGTTGCGTGGCGTAGGCATCGTTCACGGTCCAGTAGCTGATGCCCTGCATGTCGATCTCAAGCTCTGGATCGCCCACCAAATCGCGGATGATTTTCTTGGCCTCCTCGTCGGTCAGTTCTGGGCGTTCGCCTTCGATGTCGTAGCCCCAGATGGCCAGCCATTCATTCCAGGGGCGCACCATGCGCACCACGCCCATACCGATGCCACCGACGTTCGAGCCGGGTTGCATCACCCAGTAGAGGACAGAGGGGCGGTGGGCGACGTGCTGGCTGAGATCGGCCTTGAACAGCAGGTTGATGGAGCCTGCGACGCCCATTTTCCCCTCGATGGGCAGGCCGGTGTTTTCGGTGACCTTGGAATTACCACCATCTGCGCCAATCAGGTATTGGGAGCGGACGGTGAACGTCTTGTTGGTCAGCCGGTCAAGCAGGGTTGTGGTGACGCCCTCACCATCCGCCTCGTGGCTTTGGTATTCGCAGGACATGCGGGCCTGAGTGCCGCGCGAACAGGCGGTTTTGAACAGCAGCGGCTCCATGAAGGTTTGCGGCAGGTCGTTCATCTTGCTGGGCGACGACAGGTCGTGTTCGGCGCGGGAGAGCGGGTGCGTGCCCCATGTCTGGATGCGGCCCAGTTCTTCGCCAGTGAGGCTTTCGCAGAAGACGTTGGAGCCCATGAGGTCCTGTTCGGTGGCGTGCATGTACGCTTCGTCCTCGACTTCGGGGCCGAGGTCGCGCAGCACCTCCATCGTGCGCTGGTTGGTGATGTGGGCGCGGGGGGAGTTGGCGAGCCAGCGGTAGCGGTTCACCACCATGTTTTCGATGCCGTAGGTCGACAGAAGGGCCGCGGTGGCGGACCCGGCGGGGCCTGTTCCGATGATCAGGACGTTTGTTGTGATGTCGGCCATGTGTTCCTCCCAGAATGGCGTTAGGCTGGCGGCGCGCCTTCCCAGGCGGCGTGCAGCAATGTGCGTATCCCGTCGCGCGTGACGGGTGCGGGGTTGGGGTATGGTTTTTGGGTGGCGAGGTCGGCGGCGTGGTCAAGCTGGGCTTTGGTCACGCCGAGGTCCTGGAGCGCGAGGGGGGCGTTCATTTTGGTGGCGAAGGCGTGCAGGGATGGGCCGGGTGCGGTGCCGCCGAAGATGTCCGTGATGGGCGCGAGAAGGTCGGGGACCGCCTGCGCGTTGTAGTGGATGGCGTGCGGCAGGATAATCGCGTGGGTGTCGGCGTGGGGCAGGTTCAGGCTGCCGCCCAGCGTGTGGCAGAGCTTGTGGTGCAGCGCCATGCCGACCTGGCCCAGCACCGCGCCGCAGGCGTAGGCGCCGCGCAGGGTCTTTTCGCGCGCCTCTGTGTCAGCGGGGTGTTGTAGAACCGCGGGGAGGCCGTCGGCGAAGTGCTGCATGCCTTCTGTGGCCAGCGTGTCGCTGTGCGCCGTGCGGTTTTCGGCATAGAGCGCTTCGGCGGCGTGGGCGATGGCGTTGAGCGCTGATGTGACGGTCATCGCGGTGGGGAGCGAGGTGACGAGGTCGGGGTCGTAGAGGATCACCTCGGGCCGCACTTTTGCGTCCGTGAGTGTGGTTTTGACGCCGTTTTCGGTTTGGCCAAGGATGGGGGTCGCTTCAGAGCCTGCATAGGTGGTGGGGATGACGATTTGGGGGACGTCGGTGCGATACGCGATGGCTTTGCCAAGGCCCGTGGTGGAGCCGCCGCCGATGGCGATGATGCAGTCGGCGTTCACCTCGCGCAGATGCGCAACCGCTTCTTCGGTGACGGAGACAGGGGTGTGCATGGTGGCGCGGGCAAAGATGCCTGCGGCTTTGTCGCCGAGGGTTTCGGCAATGGCCATGGCGCTGTCGCATTGCTGGGGGGTGGAGAGGACAAGGGCGTGCTGGCAGCCGAGTTGTGCAACCTCGTCCGCCACAGTGTGGCGCAGGCCGGAGCCGAAAAGGACGCGAGGGGCGGGTGCGGTCAGCATGAAAGAAGGCTAACCCGTCGATACGATCATGTTGATACGAATTGCGGGCTGAAATATAACCTGATGCTATGCAATTGGATCCAAATCACCTGGTCATGCTGGCCGCTGTCGTGGATGAGGGCGGTTTGACACCGGGCGCGCACGCGCTTGGCAAATCGCAACCGTCCCTGTCCCGGACCCTCGCGGCGTTGGAGGCACGGCTGGGGCAGCCGCTGTTTGAGAAGGGGCGCAGGCCGTTGGTGCCCACGGAACTAGGCGCGGCGCTGGCCGCGCAGGGGCAGCTGATCCGCCAGGCGAGCCGTGAAGCGTCGGTTCAGGCGGACCTTTATATCGGGGGCAAGACGGGGGCGGTGCGCGTCGCTGGCACGCCGGTGTTCATGGACGCGGTGATTGCCACGATGATCGCGGGCTTTCAGCAGGCGCACCCGAATGTGCGCATCGACCAGAGCTATGGCTATGCCGAGACGCTGATACGGGATGTGGAGAGCGGGGCGCTTGATCTGGCGATCTGCCCCCTGCCCCCCGGCGACCTGCCCCCGGGCATCGCGTTCGAGGAAATCCTGCAGGGGCGCAACGTGATTGCCTGCCGGATGGGCCACCCGCTGGCGCGCAAGCGCACGGTCCGGCTGGAAGACATCGCGCATTACCCGTGGATCGCGCCGCCGACGAACAGCCCGCTGTATCAGGATCTGCGCGCGATCCTGCAGGAGATTGAGGTGGAGGACGTGAAGGTCAGCTTTTCGGGCGGGTCAATCAGCGCGGTGCGCACGGTGCTGGAAGGGTCGGACAGCCTGACCATCCTGCCCTATTCGGTACTGTTCATGATGCGCCAGCAAAAGGCGCTGACCGCCCTGGACATCCGCATCCATCACGCGCCGCGCAACCTGGGCATCATAAGCCCCACCGACCGCCCCGTGCGCCCGGCGGTGCGGCGGTTTCACCGGCATATCGCAGGGGAGTTCAAGGCGCTGGCGCGGTCGATTTCCCACGCGCAGCAGACTTCACTGTGGCGGGCGTGAGGGCGGTGGTGGTGCGTCAGTGACGTGGCGCCCGATTTGGGCTCCGCAATCACTTCGGCTCAACCCGCGCCCTCAAGCGCATTTTTCCCGCACACCACCAACTTGTTCGGCTCACTGGCGCGCGGGTTTTGAAAATAAGAGAACAAACGGTCCCCCGCCCAGAATATGACCTCTTCGCCATCTGACATGCGTCCCTTTCCACGTCCTGTTCCGGTCCGCTCGTGAAAATACGAAAAGGTTGCCCGCGCGGATCGACCGTCTTCACAAGTGGCTTTCACACGCACAGTGCCAATCACAGTTCGCTTGAACGTTCCCACGCACCTCGCACCTTTGGTGGACTTAATCGCAAATACCCCTTGGCCGACCCCGACCACCTCACCGATGAACAATTCGTTTGGATCACCCAAGATACAGCCAACCACTGGCGTGCACTGATTTTCCGGCTGAATACAATCGGAAGCGGCCATAGCTTCGAAAGTGCAAAAAACATAGATCGCGCTGAGGCAAGCAATCGTCTTTTTCATACCATTTACTCTTTCTGTGGCGCGTGACCGCCGTCTGTCGGTCCCTGGCGCGGAGGCTGGAAGCGAATGTCTCAGGAACCGTACATTCGCGTCCCTACATAAAAGTATGGTAAGAAATGGATACGGCACCGAAAACCAAAAAAGTGACAAAAAAACACCATCGTCATCGGCTTAGATATGGAGTGCTGCTCTCTGGGACTTGGTCGGCAAACTGTCATGGTTGGTGTGATAGTCGGATCAATGCCGCTTGGTGCGGCTTGGCGGTGGCGTATATTGCAAAGGCCATTTCGGCTTCGGCTTGGGCCCAATTCACCATTCCATCCGAACACTCGGAGGGCGCAAATGCGGCAAACAGCGCTGCGTCATATGGTGACATGCAAACAGGCAGGTTTCATCGCGTAGTGGTCGGCAGGCACAGCTGAAACACCCCGAGAGCGCGCTGACCGGACAGGTGGTCATTGCAGACGCCTGCCCCTTAAGATGCGCCTCACATCAGCGGCGCGAGGCCCTGCCCTCTAAGGCAGCACGGCCCAGACCATCACCAGATATGTCCACTGATGCAGCGCCTGATCCACGCCAAAGGCGCGCCAGAAGCCGGCCTCTTGCGGGCCGTGGCCGGTGTGTTTCGACCACCACCCCTTGCCCCAGTCGATGTGGAAATGCGCCACCCATTCGACCGCCGACACGATCAGCGCCAGGGCCACCGGCACGCCGACCAGCACCATTGCGACAAGCGAGCCCACGGCGTGCAGCCCTGCGTGTTGCAGCCGACCAAGGTGCCAATAGACCGCTCTGTTCACCAGCATCCGCCGGGTCTGCAAATAGAAATCGGCAAACAGGTGCTTGAGCTGCAGCAAAAACAGCAGGACCAAAGCAAACGTGACAGGGTCGGTCAAACTGTACCTTTCCGGTTACCTTTGCCTATACCCTAGGGCGCGGGGCGCGGTGCTGCAATCCATCCGGTGACGTTTGCCCCGGGGCCATTGATTTCCCGTTATCGCCGTTGATAGGTTAACAAAGGGCGCTGAGCCTGCCCTTTTTCAGTACGTGGACCGGCATCATAGAACGCTCCCTCTTTGGATTTATCTGGAAATACTCCAAGCGCGATCAACTGATCCTGTTGGTGGTCACGCTCACCCTGTTTCCGCTGCTCTACCTGACGCTGGAGTTGCCCAAGCAGATCATCAATGACGCCATCGGCTCGGGCACGCCCACGGTTGACGCCTATGGCTACCAGTTCGACCAGATCACTTACCTGATGATCCTGTGCGGCGCGTTTTTGGTGGCGGTGCTGTGTCACGGCCTGCTCAAGATGCGCATCAACACGATGAAGGGCGTGCTGGCCGAGCGGCTGCTGCGCCGGTTCCGATATACGTTGATTGCCCGGATATTGCGGTTCCCGCAGCCCTATTTCGAGCGTACCAGCCAGGGGGAACTGGTCAGCATGGTCACCGCCGAAAGCGAGCCGATGGGCGGGTTGATGGGCGACGCCATTGCCCAACCGGTGTTGCAGGCCGGGCAGATGCTGACGATTTTGGGCTTTCTGTTTTTCCAGTCCGTGGCCTTTGGTTTTGCGGCCATCGCGCTGATCCCGTTGCAGGCGTGGCTAATCCCCAAGCTGCAGCGACAGATCAATCTGCTGAACAAGAAACGCGTCATTCAGGTGCGCGCACTGGCCGCAGAGATCGGCGAGGGTGCCGCAGGCGCCAGCACACTGCGGGTCAATGGCGGCTGGCGCTACCGCATGGCGATGGTCGGGGACCGGTTGGGCAACCTCTTTGCGATCCGGTTCGAGATTTACCAGAAGAAGTTCTTCATGAAGTTCCTGAACAACTTCATCACGCAGCTGACGCCGTTTTTCTTCTTTTCCATTGGGGGATATCTGGTCATTCGGGGCGATGTGACCATCGGGGCCCTGGTGGCGGCGCTTGCGGCCTACAAGGATCTGTCGAGCCCGTGGAAAGAGCTTTTGGCCTATTACAATCAGGTGGCGGACATGTCGCTGCGCTGGGAGACCATCACCGAACGCTTTGCGCCCCCGGGCATGATCGACGAAGACCTGTTCTATGGCCCGGCCCCCGAGGGCACGCCGCGGCTTAACGGAGAGATCGCGCTGGACCAGGTCACGGTCAGTGACGGGGACGGCAATGCGGTGCTGGAAGATATCTCGCTCAATGTCCCCGCGGGGACAAGCCTGGGCATCACCGCCCCCAATGACGAGGATCGGCGCGCCCTGGCCGAGGTGCTCACGCGCGAAACGTTGCCCACGGCGGGTGTGGTGCGCGTGGGCGGCGAGGACCTGCGCAGCCTGCACCAGACGGTGATCGCCCAGCGGATCGGGCACGTAACCTCGCGCCCGATCATGTTCCAGGGCAGTTATGGTCAGAACGTGCTCATGCCCATGCGGCTGGCGCCGACCGCCCAGGCCGAGGACACCGATTTCAGCCGCGAAGCCATACGCGCGGGCAACAGCGCCGACATGCTGAAAGCGCAATGGCTTGATCCGGGTCTGGCCGGAGTGCCTGACAAGGAGGCGCTGCGGGCCTGGTGGTACACGCTGATCGAGGGCAGTGGCTGTGCCGAGGTGCTGACCCGTCGGACGATGGACCAGACGTTTGATCCCGAGGCGCATCCTGAACTGACCCAGGCGCTGATTGATCTGCGGCCCAAAGTGGCCGCGGCGATCGCGGATGCCGGGCTCGACCGGTATGTCTACCGCTTTGATCCCGACAGCTACAACCCGGCCCTGCCGATTGCCGAGAACCTGTTTCTGGCGACCCCAAAGCAGGTTCTTACGCCCGAGGTGATCGAGGCCAAGCTTGATTTCCTGCGGCTTTTGCATGACCTGTCGCTTGCGTCGAACCTGGAACGGCTGGCACGCAACATCATCGAGATGCTGCGCCAGATCTTTGGCGCGACGGGCACCGATCACCCGCTGTTCCGAAAGCTGGGGCTTGAGGCCGAAGTGTATGAGGCCGCGCTTGATCTGGTGGGGCGCAAGCCCGAGGGGTCTGAGGTCACCGACCAGGAACTTGCGCTGCTTTTGAGCGTGCCGACCAACGTGACTGCCGAGCAGGTTGCAGCGGCATTCCCCGACGAGGTGCGGCAACGGGTTCTAGACATGCGCGCCGAACATGCCGACACGCTGCGCGCGCAGATGGACGACCTGTTTGTGCCGATCCAGCCGGACGCGCATGTGCATGGGTTGTCGGTGCTTGAAAACGCGCTTTATGGCAAACTGTCGGACAGCGCGGGGGCGCGCGGTGACGATCTGCGCCGGATCGTTGTCGAGGTGCTGACCGAGGCGGGTGTGAACCAGTTGGTGCTTGAGCTGGTCTTTGACGTACCGATTGCGATTGGTGGTGCCAATCTGCCCGCGCTTTTTGCCGAACCCTTGTCGATCAGCCGCGCCACGATCAAGCGGCCGGATATCCTGATCCTGGACGAACCCATGGCCAGCTACGCAGAAGAGACGCGTGCGGCGCTTATCCACAACCTGCGCGACCTGCTGCCCGGGGCGACACTGGTGTTTCTGGGCGCGGGTTTCGAGGACGAGGATGCGTTTGACGCGCATCTGGAGGTGGTCCAGGGCCGGTTGCAGGGGGCCGAAGGCGCGCGGACCGAAGCGGGGACTGACGCCAGCGCCGATCTGGCGCGCAAGGTCGAGGCTTTGCGGCAAGCGCCGATGTTTGCGGGGCTGAAACGCAGGCAGTTGCGTCTGCTGGCCTTTGGGGCGCGGTGGTATTCTGCGCAGCCCGGCGAATACGTGTTTCACAAGAATGACGCGCCGACCGATGGCGCCTATATGGTGATCGAGGGTCAGGCGGATCTGTTGCTGCCGCAGGACGCGGGCGACGATACGCTGATCGCGACCGTCGAGCCCGGCGCGCTGGTCGGCGAGCTGGGGTTGATCCGCAGCGAACCGCGGGCGCTGGACATGCGGGCGCGCACCGATCTGACCTGTCTGCGCATCGGCGAAGAAGAGTTCATGGCCGTGGTTGAAAACGATGCCGCAACCGCGTTCCGGCTGCTGCAGGTGGTGGCAGGCTATGTCAAAACGTGATCACCTTTCCGCCGCTGATCACATCTTGGCTGGAACCTTAGTCGCAGGTTTGGCATTCAGGGTGTAAGGCGCGCGGAAAGCGTGCGGTAGGGGGTGCTGCGATGGGTCGAGAGTTTTGCCGCGTACTGGCGATCTGCGCAGCCACGCTTGGTCTGCCGGGGGCGTTGGCCGCACTGACGGTTGATGTCGCTGCCCCGGACGATCTGGCCGAAGACCTGCGCGCGGCTTCTGCCAGCGTCGCACTTTTGTCCGAGGAAGAGCCCGCGCGCCCGATTGATGTGATCAGCGCAGCACAGGCGGATTACGCCCGGCTGATCGGGCTGCTCTATGATCAGGGGTATTTCGGGCCGACCATCTCCATCACCGTGGACGGGCGCGAGGCGGCGAGCCTGTCGCCGGTGTCGGCCCCCGCCGCCGTGAACCGCGTGGTTCTGACCGTCGATCCGGGCAAACGGTTCACCTTTGGCACCGTCACCGTGCGCCCCGCAGCCCCCGGCACAGACCCCGTTCCAGAGGTGCAGACCGGCGAAACCGCCAGCGTGTCCGCCCTGCGCACCGCCACACGTGCGGGCATCGAGGGCTGGAGGCAGCAGGGCCATGCCAAAGCCGAGGTCGCCGACCAGCAGATCATCGCAAACCACCCCACCGGACAGCTGAATGCCGAGATCCGGCTTGACCCAGGCCGCCGCCTGACGCTGGGCCGCTTGAGGATCGAAGGCTCAAGTGCGGTGCGTGAGCGGCGCATCCGACAGATTGCGGGCTGGCCCAGCGGCGAGGTGTTTGACCCCGACACGCTGGACAAGGTCGAAACGCGCCTGCGCCGTACCGGCACCTTTGCCACTGCCAATGTGACCGAAGCCGAAGCGCCAAACCCCGATGGCAGCCTTGATGTGACGCTGCAGATCACCGACCAACTGCCGCGTCGCTATAGTTTTGGCGCGGAATACAGCACCACCGACGGCATCAGTCTCAGCGCGCTTTGGCTGCACCGGAACATCTTTGGCGGGGCCGAACGATTGCAGATCGAAGGCGAGGTCAAGGGCGTGGGCGGCGACACGGGGGGCATCGACTTTCGCCTGGGCGCACAGATCACGCGCCCGGCCACCTGGCGCACTGACCTTGAGGCGTCGCTGCTGGCCGAGATCGAGCAGCGCGACGATCCGAACCTGTTTTCTCGCACCGGGCGGCTGGAATTCAACACCGTCTATTTCGCTGCAGAGGACCGCGAATACAGCTATGGGGTGGGCCTGCGCCGCGCCAAGACACGCGACGATCTGGGCGAGCGTGACTATACGATCCTGACCTTTCCGCTGGCGGCCAAGTTTGACCGGCGCGACGTGCCACTGAACGCGACCGAGGGCTACTTTGCCGAAGCCAAGGTGCAGCCTTTCGTGAACCTCAACGGCACCGACAACGGTGTGCTGACCACCATAGATGTGCGGGGCTACCGCAAGCTGGGATCCCGCGTGGTGCTGGCAGGCCGCGGCCTGTTCGGATCGCTCGCCGGGCCATCGCTGGAAAACGCGCCCGCGGACCTGCTGTTCTTTTCGGGTGGCAGCGGCACTGTCAGGGGACAGGATTTTCAGTCTCTGGGTGTGGAACTCAGCCCCGGTGTGATCATCGGCGGTCGGTCCTTTGTCGGGCTCGCGGGCGAGGTGCGGGTCAAGACGGGCGAGCGACTGTCGGTCGTGGGGTTCTATGATGCGGGCTATGTCGGGCCCGAAAGTTTCTTTGACGGGTCGGGCGAATGGCACGCGGGATATGGTGCCGGGGTGCGCTATGACACCGGCATCGGGCCAATTCGTTTTGATGTGGGACTGCCTGCATCAGGGCCCAAGGACACATCTGGGGTCGAGATTTACATCGGGATTGGGCAGGCGTTTTGATGCGGTATCTTGTGTGTATTCTGGCGTTGGTTCTGCTGCCCTGTGCCGCCGTGGCGCAGGACGAAGAGGATCGGGGATTTCTGGTCGGGCTGCTCGAAGACAGCCTTGGCGGCGAAGGCCGCACCGTGCGCATCGACGGATTTGCGGGTGCGCTGAGCAGCCGCGCCACCATCGAGCGCATCACCATCGCTGACAGCGAAGGCATCTGGCTGACGCTCGAAGATGTGGCCATGCAATGGAACCGCAGCGCGCTGTTCCGGGCCACCATCGACATCGAGGAATTGCGGGCGGCCCGCATCGCCCTGCCCCGCCTGCCCCTGGCCCAGCCCAGCGACCTGCCCGCACCCGAGGCCGCGCCCTTTGCCCTGCCCGATCTGCCCGCGGCGATCCGTATCGCACAGCTTGATCTGGGCGAGGTGATCCTGGGTGCGCCAGTGCTGGGAGAAGAGGCGGTTTTGACCGTGTCGGGGTCGGCGGAACTGGCCGATGGCGCGGGTCAGGCGCAGATCAACGCCACACGCACCGACGGGCCGCGCGCGTCCTTTGACGTGAACGCGGCATACGCAAACGAAACCCGTGACCTGTCGCTTGATCTGAGGCTGAGTGAGGGGGAATCCGGGCTGATCTCGGGCCTGATGAACATCCCCGACCGGCCCAGCCTGGACCTGGCCATTCAGGGCGATGGCACGCTTGACGACTTCAACGCCACGCTGGATCTGCGCACCAATGACACGCCCCGGCTGGCGGGCACGCTGGCCCTGCAAAGCGAGGCCGATGGCCCCATGGCGTTTGACGCCGCACTCGACGGCGATGTGACCGCGTTGATCCTGCCGGAATACCGCGCGTTTTTCGGTGACGAGGTGGGCCTGACCGCACGGGGCAGCACCGACACCGATGGTGCGCTGTCGCTGGAGGAGTTCGCGCTCGACACGCGGTCGCTGCGCGTGTCCGGGCAGGCGGACCTCAACAGTGATGGCTGGCCCACGCTGCTGGATATCGAGGGCACGCTGGCCGATCCCGACGGCGCGCCTGTTGCTTTGCCCGGCGCGGATGGTGCGACACTGGCGCAGGCCACGCTCGACGTTGAATTTGACGCGGGCCAAAGTGATGCGCTGGTGGCGCGGATCGTCGCCAGCGAACTGGAGCAGGCGAACGCAGATGTGGACAACATCACGCTCAGCTTTGACGGCACCCTGCGCGGTGCTGTCGGCACCATCGGCGCGCTTGAGGGGCGGCTGAACGTGGACGCGACAGGCGTGGCGCTGGACGATGCGGCACTGGCACAGGCGGTGGGCACAGAGATCACCGGCGGGCTCACCATCGCCTATGCCGACGAGGCTCCGCTGGAACTGACCGATCTGGCGCTTGAGGCGGCAGCCTGGGCGCTGAGCGGCAATGCCCGCATTGAAGGCTTCGGTGACGGGTTCGAAACAACATTCGACACCGGGCTGGCGGCGCAGGACCTGTCGGTCTTTGCCGATCTGGCCGGGCTCGACCTGTCCGGCGCGGGCGATCTGACGCTTGAGGGCAGCGCGGCGTTGGGCGGCTTTTTCGATATCGAGATCGAGGGGCAGACCCGCGATCTGGCCGTTGGCATAGCGCAGGCTGATCCGCTGCTGGCGGGCGAAACTGACTTGGTGGTGGCCGCAAGGCGCGACGAGAGCGGGACGTTTCTGGACCGGTTGGTGTTGGAAAACGACGCACTTGATCTGACCGCGACCGCAGACTTGCAGACGGGCGCGTCCGAGGCCCGGTTCAACGCCAGCCTGGCGGATGTCGGATTGGTGACCGAAGCGGTCAGCGGCCCGCTGACGGTTGACGGCACTGCGACGCAGGACGGCGAGGTCTGGGACATCGCCGCAGGCCTGACCGGACCGCTCGAGGCGACGGCCAACGGCACTGCGCGGGTCGCACCGAACGACATTGGCATTCAACTGGACGCCGAGGTGCGCGATCTGGCCTCGCTCGTGCCGCAGATTGACGGGCCGGTGCAATTGCGCGCCGACGCCACACAGAGCGATGGCGCCTGGCAGTTCGAAACGGCACTCAGGGGTCCCGCACAGGCGCGCGCCGATGTCACCGGCCTGTTCGAGAATGACCGCTTGACCGCGCGCTATGACATCGCGGCCCCCGATCTGTCCGCCTTTGCCCCCGGCGTGCCGGGTGGCGCGGCGCTGAATGGAGATGTGCGCCAGACGGCAGATGGCTGGGCCTTTGATACCGCACTGAGCGGTCCCTATGACAGCACGGGCACGGTCACGGGCAGCTACGAGGGCACCCTTGTGGCCGATTTCGATCTGGCGTTGCCCAATGTGGCCGCTGTGGCCCCGGGCGTAAACGGACCGCTGGCGCTGGATGGTACACTGACCCAGACCGCCCGCGGCTGGGAGGTCGTCACGGATGCCAACGGCCCCTACAGCAGCACGGGCCGCATGAGCGCAACGCTGAATGACGGCGTAGCGGCCGCGCGCTATGCGGTGCAGGTGCCCAATGTGGCCCCGCTGGTGCCGGGGCTCAGCGGGGCCGCATCGGTCGAAGGCACCCTGCAGCAAGCGGGTAACGCCTATGACATCGACGCCGCGCTGGCAGGCCCTTCGGGTGCCCGCGCCACCGCTTCGGGCCGGGTTGCTGCGGACGGGACGCTAAACCTCACCACGCGGGGGCAGGCACCGCTTGGGCTGGCCAATCCGTTTATCGCACCGCGCACGATCATCGGCACGGCGGGGTTTGATCTGTCGGTCAACGGCCCGCCCGCGCTCGGATCCGTATCGGGCCAGATCACCACGCAGGGGGCCCGGCTCGCCGCGCCCAATCTGCCGCTGTCGATCGCGAACCTGTCCGGTGCGGTGCGCTTGGCGGGCGGTCAGGCGGCGCTGGATTTCACCGCAGCGATTGCCGAAGGCGGCAGCATCGCCATCGCAGGCCCCATCACCCTGAGCGGCGGGTTCCCGGCACAGCTTGAGGTGGCGCTCAACAATACCGTATTGCGCGATCCAACGCTTTATTCCACGACCCTCAACGGCCAGGTGGCCTTGCGCGGCCCGCTGACCGGCGGGGCCGCTATTTCCGGGCAGATCAACCTGGGCGAAACCAATGTTCAGGTGCCCTCAAGTGGCATCACCACCTTTGGCGCAATCCCCGAGATCACCCATATCGGGGCAACCCGGCCCGTGATGCGCACGCGCGACCGCGCGGGGTTGGGCCAAAAAGAGGCATCGGAAAGCTCAGGCCCCGCCTTTCCGCTGGACCTGACAATCAACGCGCCCAATCGCATCTTTATCCGGGGTCGGGGTCTGGACGCGGAACTGGGCGGGCAATTGCGACTGTCGGGCACCACCGCCGATATCATTTCGACCGGGCAGTTCGATCTGGTCCGCGGGCGGCTTAACATTCTGGCACAACGGTTTACGCTGGACGAGGGCCGCGTGACGCTGCAGGGCCGGTTCGAGCCGATCCTGCTGTTCGTGGTGGAAACGGACATCCCGGCAGGCACCGCGCGCATCACAGTCGAAGGCCCGGCAGATAACCCCGAGGTCAGCTTTGAATCAACGCCCGAAGGGCCGGAGGATCAGGTTCTGGCGCAGATCATCTTTGGCCGTGACATCAGCCAGCTCTCGGCCTTTCAGGCGCTGCAACTCGCCAGCGCAGTGGCAAGCCTGGCCGGTGCGGGCGGCGAAGGGATTGTGTCGCAACTGCGCGGTGGCTTTGGCCTTGATGATCTGGACGTGTCGTCGGATGAGGAGGGCAACACCGCCGTCCGCGCCGGGCGCTACCTGTCCGAAAATGTCTATACGGATGTGACCGTGGGCGGAAAGGACGGGCCGGAAGTGTCGCTGAACATCGACCTGACACCAAACATCACATCCAAAGTCACACTGGGGGCGGACGCAACCACCGGCATCGGTATCTTTATCGAAAAGGATTACTGATCCCGACGCGCAAAGCACGTGCCGTTCGATGCGTTTCCCGCTAGACATATGCCGATGACGACCGCTTTGCATATGTTCCGATCCGATGCCCTGGATCAAACCGCTCAGACGTGATGCAGATCGCACTGACCTTTGTGATTGCCGGGATCGGCGTCGCCCTGTTTCACGTGTCGGCGCTGCCCCTGCCCTGGCTGCTTGGCCCGATCTTTGCCTGTCTGATCGCTGCCCTTCTGGGCGTCCGCATGGCGGGCCTGCCGCTGGTCAACGAAGCAATGCGCACCGTTCTGGGTGTTGCCGTCGGCGCAACCTTTACCCCCGTGGTGCTGATGTCGATGCTGGGCATGTGGCCGACGCTGCTGTTGATCCCGGTGATGATCATCGTGATCGGCCTGATCGGGGTGCCCTATTTCCGCAGGCTCTGGGGCTTTGATTTCGCCACCAGCTACTATTCCGCGATGCCCGGCGGTTTGCAGGACATGCTGGTGTTCGGAGAGGAAGCGGGCGGCAACCCACGCAGCCTGTCACTGATCCACGCGACCCGCGTGATGGTGATTGTCGTGGCGCTGCCCTTCATCCTGCAAGGTGTGTGGGACGCGGATCTGAGCAATCCACCCGGCGCACCTGCGGTGACACTGGGGCTGGATCAGCTGGGCCTGATGCTGCTCGCCGCACTGGTCGGCTGGCGTGGAGCCAAGGCGATTGGCATGTTCGGTGCCTCTATCCTCGGGCCGCTGATCGTAGCCGCCGCACTGGCGCTTGCGGGCCTGTTGCAGCACCGCCCCCCGGTCGAGGCGATTTGGGCCGCGCAGTTCTTTATCGGGATGGGCGTGGGTGTGAAATACACTGGCATCACCATGGGAGAAATCCGCCGTGATCTGGCAGCGGGCCTCGGGTTCTGCGGCATCCTGATCGTGTTGACGGTGATCTTTGTCGAAGGGGTCTATGCCACAGGTCTTGCGCCTGGGATGGAGGCGCTTTTGGCCTTTGCCCCTGGCGGGCAGGCGGAACTGACGGTACTGGCCCTGATCGTGGGCGCCGACGTTGCCTTTGTCATCGCGCACCATGTCCTGCGCATTTTCGTGGTGATCCTCGGCGCGCCGATCTTTGCGCGGATGTTCCGCTAGTCGCGAATAATCCGGCGCGAGATATCGGCCATTAGCGCCTGTTCCTGTGCAGGCCCCAGCTCCAGTTCATGTTTGCCGTCAATCTCCAGAAACGCGTGCCCATGCACGAACATGTGCAGCATCAGGCTACGTCTTTCGATCTCGGTCGCAGGCGTGCCTTCCGGCATCACGGCGCGCACCTCGCGCTTGACCACGTCAAAGCAGGCCTCCCCATGCGCCTGCAATTCGGGGTCGTCATCATGGCCCTTGGTCAATCCAAACATCAGTCGGAATACCCCGGGCTCTGTACGCGCGAAATTGGCATAGCATACGCCCAGCGCCGTGATGGCCGCCAGCGGTTCACCAGATGCGCCTGTTGCAGCCACATCCATCTGGTCGCGCATGCGGTCGATTCCCGCCAAAGCGACCTCGCGTACAATCTCGGCCCGGTCGCTGAAATGCTTGTAGGGGGCCGCAGAGCTTACACCCGCGCGTCGTGCTGCTTCGGAAATCGAAAACCCGTCCGCGCCTTTCTCTTCGACCAAAATGCGAACAGTTTCAACAAGATGCGCGCGAAGATCACCGTGGTGATACTGCGATCTTGGGGGCTTTTCAGTTACCTGCTCCAACTTTTTTTACCTTATTCCCTTGCCAAAGTAAGTGGCTATTACATATGTCTGGTCAAGTAAGTAAGCATCACTTACTTCCTGTCAAGGAGGGTCCCATGCCGACAGATCACGTCCAGGATACACCGAAACCACCCCTTTGGAAGCGCACCCTGCGAGGTGTGGTGACCCTGACGGGCACGGCCTCGGTCATTGCCATCGCGACCGGCGCGGTATGGCTGGGCAGTGCAACCTTGGCCACCCGTGCCGCCGCCGTGGACGCACCCCCGCCCGCACCGATCAGCACGGTTGCGGCCATGCGCGTCACTCCCGCCGACAGTATGACCGTCACCCGCGCTTTTCACGGGCAGGTCGAAGCCGCCCAAACCGTCAACTTGAGTTTCGAGCAGGGCGGTCGCCTGAACGTCCT
Source organism: Pseudomonadota bacterium (assembly GCA_039179785.1). Lineage (GTDB taxonomy): Bacteria > Pseudomonadota > Alphaproteobacteria > Rhodobacterales > Rhodobacteraceae > Tateyamaria. Next base: position 74,466 of record JBCDEK010000001.1, read on the forward strand.
AGACGTGGACGAAGGCGACCGCGTCGCGGCAGGTCAGGTCATCGCGAAACTCGACACCCGCATCCTCATGACCGAACGCGCGCGCCTGAACGCATCCCGAGAGGCGCTTGAGGCGCAGGCCGAGCTGTCGCGCCGCACTACTGAACGGCAAAAAGAACTGCGCAATCGCGGTCATGCGTCGGACCAAGCCGTGGACAACACCGCGCTGAACCTCGCGGCACTGCAAGCCCAGATCGCCGAGGTCGACGCAGCGATCATGCAGGTGGACGTGCGGCTGAGCCAAACAGAACTGGTTGCACCATTCGATGGCACGGTTGGCGCACGCCACGCGGATTTGGGGGCGATCATGGCCATTGGCACGCCCGTGCTCGACATCCGCGAAGACACCGCGCCGATCTTCCGGGTCGGCATTGATCCGAAACTGGCCGCCACGGTGCGCGACACCCAAGCGACCGTCACCCTGGACGGTGTGGCGTACGCCGCCCGTTTTGTTGGCTTCCGTCCCGATCTGGATGCACAGACTCGCACCCGCACAGCCCTGTTCGAGGTCGACACTGACGATCCTGTCTATCTCGCCTCGGGCACGCTGACACTGGCCAGTCAGCTTGATCAAAATGGCTACGCCGTGCCCATGCGCGCCCTGCGCGACGGGGTGCGCGGCCTTTGGACCGTCATGGTACTGACGCCCGGTGATGATGATGTTTACACCGCCCAGGCCGCTGCGGTTGAGGTGTTGCAGGTTGAAGGTGACACAGCCTTTGTTCGCGGCACCTTGCAGGGCGACGCGATGATCGTGCCCGATGGCACGCACCGTCTGGTCCCCGGCGACCAGGTCCGGATCAGCGAGGCCAAGTGATGGAAACCCTCACCTTCCGCCAACCCCGCCTCGTCGCCCTTGCTCTGCTGGTGATTATCGCGGCGGGCATGTCCTCCCTGCTGGCCATCGGACGGCAGGAAGACCCGACCATCACCAACCTCTTCGGCACCGTCACCACCGTCGTGCCGGGTGCCGACCCCGCCCGCGTTGAGGCGCTGGTCACCCAACCCGTCGAAGACATCCTGCGCGAGGTTTCCGAAGTGGATGTGATCGAAAGCACGTCCTCCACCGGCATCTCCATCGTCACGGTCGAACTGGGTGTGACCGTCCCCAACGACCGCATCGAAACCGTCTGGGCCGAGATCCGCGATGACCTGGCCGAACTCTCCCCCACCCTGCCCGCCGACGCGTTCGAGCCTGAATTCGACACCGACCGCAGCAGCGCCTATGCCGCCATCGCGGCCCTGTCGGCAGAGCCGGGCATTCCCACCACCATCCTGGGCCGCTACGCCCGCGACCTGGCCCAGGATCTGCGCAACATCCCCGGCACCGAACTGGTCGAGTTGTTCGGCGCACCCGAGGATGAGGTGCTGGTCACGTTGGACCCCGTGGCCACCGCCGCGCTCGGCCTGACCGCAAGTGACGTTTCCCGCGCCATTGCCCAGGCCGATGCGAAAGGCCCCGCCGGGCGGGTGCGTCCGGCGGGGTCCGATCTGCTGATTTCTGTGGCCGGAGAGGTCGAAGCGCTCGACCGCCTGGGCGAGATCGTCGTGCGTCGGTCAGATACCGGCGCCGTCACATATCTGTCCCAAGTGGCCGAGATCACCCGCGGCCCCCGCACGCCCGAGGCGGAACTCGCCATATACAACGGCAACCCTGCGATCCTTGTCGCCGCCAAGCTGGAAAGCGGCCTGCAAGTCGACAAATGGGCCGCCTTCGTGCGCGACGAAATTGCCGCCTACCAGTCCACCATCCCCATGGGTGTGTCGCTGGACCTCAGCTTTGACCAGTCAGGCTATACCACGGATCGTCTGAAAGAAGTCGGCCTTAACATGGCCATCGGTGTCAGCCTCGTGGTTGGCGTGTTACTCCTGACCCTCGGCCTGCGCTCGGCCATGATCGTGGCGCTGATCCTGCCCGTCGTCACCCTTGCGACACTCTTCACAATGAATTTCATCGGCCTCGCCATCCATCAGATGAGCGTCACGGGTCTGATCGTGGCCCTCGGCCTGTTGGTCGACGCGGGCATCGTGATGACGGACGAGGTCGGCCAACGCCTGGAAAAAGGCATGAGCCGCGTCAAGGCCGCAGGCCAATCGGTCAAACGCCTGTTCGCACCGCTCCTCGCCTCCACGGTCACCACCGCCCTCTCCTTTACCCCCTTGATCCTGCTGCCCGGTCCGGCAGGTGACTTCGTCGGCTCCATCGCCATTGCGGTGGTGATCATGCTGGGCTGGTCCTTCGTGGTCGCGATCACCCTCACCCCCGCCATTGCCGGGCACCTGCTACCCGCAAACGGCACACGCGGCGGGATCAAGGGTGGCGCATTGGGACGCACTTTTGCCGCCTCGCTCCGCTGGTCGGTCAACAACCCCGTCCGCTCCATCGCGCTGGCGCTGGTCCTGCCCGTCACCGGGTTCCTGTCGATGCCCACGCTCACAGCACAATTCTTCCCCGGCGTGGACCGCGACCAGTTCTATATTGAGGTCGACCTCGCCCCCGGCGCAGGCATTGCTGACACGCAAGAGGTCGTCGACCGGCTCAACGCGCGGCTCGTCTCGGACGACCGCATCGAACAGGTGATGTGGGTGGTGGGCCGCTCGGCCCCCGCATTCTACTACAACATCGTCGGCGCGCGCGAAAACGCACCGGGCCACGCCCACGCCCTGCTGACCACAACGTCTGCGGAAGCAACCGAAGAGGTGCTGCGCGACCTGCAAGCCACCCTGTCCCTGACTGCGCCCGAGGCTGAAATCCTGGTCCGAGGCCTGGTCCAGGGTCCGCCCGTCAATGCGCCCGTCGAAATTCGCCTGGTCGGCAACGATCTTGAACAGATGCGCGAAACCGGCGACGAGGTGCGGCGTATCATGTCAGGTGTCGACTCGGTGCTCGTGACCCGCGGCACCATCGGCGGCGGCGCGCCCAAGGCCGTGGTCACAGTGAACGAAGCGCAAGCCCAGCAGCTTGGCCTCGACCTGCGCCAGATTGCAGGCCAATTGCAGGCGGGGCTCGAAGGGGTCACCGGCGGCTCCATGGTCGAAGGGGACGAGGAACTGCCCATTCGCGTCCGTCTGGGCGACGCCACGCGCGGCTCCCTTCAGGCCATCCGCGACCTGCCGATCCTGCGGCCTGACGCAGCACAGCTTTCGGCCCAGGGCCGCTGGCCCGCCCTGCCCCTGTCCGCCGTCTCAACCATCGAACTGGAACCGGCGGCCAGCAGCATCACCCGCCGCAACGGCGAACGTGTAAACACGGTCCAGGCCTTCATCCTGCGCGACGTATTGCCCGAAGAGGCGCTGGTCGAAGTGCAAACCGCACTCGAAGCAAACGGCTTCGAAGTGCCTGCAGGGATGCGACTGGAATTGGGTGGCGACAGCGACGCGCGGGCCGATACGTTGAGTGACCTTCTGGCCTCGCTCGGCTTGATCGTGACGCTCTCTATCGCCGCCGTTGCGCTGACCTTCAACAGCTTCCGACTGACCGCGGTCGTGCTGGTGGTGTCGGGCTTGTCAGCAGGCCTGAGCCTTCTGGCGCTTGCGATCTTCCAATACCCCTTCGGTATCAACGCGATCATCGGCCTGATCGGCTCCATCGGTGTGTCGATCAACGCAGCGATCATCATCCTGACAGGCCTGCAAGAGGACAACGCGGCAGCCAGCGGAGACAAGGACGCCATGGTCGACGTGGTCATGGGCTCCAGCCGCCACATCGTCTCGACGACGATCACCACCTTCGGCGGCTTCCTTCCCCTGATCCTCGCAGGCGGTGGCTTCTGGCCCCCCTTCGCGATGTCGGTGGCGGGCGGTGTGTTGCTCTCCACCGTGGTCAGCTTCTACTTCACGCCCCCGGTCTTTGCCCTGATCCACCGCAAACGCCGTGCCCCCAAGGTCCCGGCCCAGCGGATGGACGCGCAAGACACGCCGCTTGTGCTGCATCCCCCCTTCAGTCAGGCCGCCGAATAGGCAAGACGCCCAACAAATCATACCGTTCCGCATCCGCGGGCCGGTTCTCTCCCCTACCTGCTTGCCAATCGCGCCCGAGTGCCCAACACTCAAGGCTAGAAAAACAATAGGGGAGACTTCCAATGAAACTCACATCCTTCCTGTCCGCCGCCCTGCTGCTGTCCTCGACAGCACTGGTCAGCGCCGAGACGCTGAAATGGGCCCGCGCGGGTGACGCGCTGACCCTCGATCCGCACTCGCAGAACGAAGGGCCGTCGCACACCATGCGGCACCAGATGTACGAACCGCTGATCATCCGCGACACGACAGGCGCATTCGAACCCGCACTCGCCACCGAATGGGCACCCAAGACGGATGATCCGAACGTCTGGGTCTTCAAACTGCGCGAAGGGGTCACGTTCCACGACGGTGCCGATTTCACCGCCGAAGACGTGGTGTTCAGCTTCGAACGCGCCAAGCAACCCAACTCGGATATGAAAGAGCTGATCGGCTCCATCACCGAAGTGCGCGCGGTGGACGACTACACCATCGAAATGGTCACCGATGGCCCGAACCCGATCCTGCCCTCGAACCTCACCAACCTGTTCATCATGGACAAGGGCTGGACCGAAGCAAACAACACCGTGAACGTGCAGGACTTTGAAGGGGGCGAGATCACCTACGCCACCACCAATGCCAACGGCACCGGGCCTTACGTGCTGCAAAGCCGCGAGCCTGACGTGAAAACCGTGATGACCCGCAATGACAATTACTGGGGCATCGACCAGTTCCCGATGGAGGTGACGGAAATCGTCTACACACCCATCCAGAATGCCGCGACACGCGTGGCGGCGCTCCTGTCGGGTGAGGTCAACTTCCTTCAGGACATGCCAGTTCAGGACCTTGAGCGCGTGAACTCCGCCGATGGTCTGACGGTCAAGAAGGCCCCGCAAAACCGCGTGATCTTCTTTGGCATGAACCAGGGCGCAGACGACATCGAAGCCGACAATATCGACGGTGCCAACCCGCTGGCCGATGCCCGCGTGCGCCAGGCGATGTCCAAGGCCATCAACCGCGACGCCATCCAACAAATCGTGATGCGCGGCCAGTCGGTGCCCGCTGGCATGATCGCCCCGCCCTTCGTCAACGGCTGGACCGAGGCGATGGATGCCGAATCCTCCACCGACCTCGACGCCGCCAAGGCGCTGTTGGCCGAAGCAGGCTATGCCGACGGCTTCTCCATCCGCCTCGACTGCCCGAATGATCGCTACATCAACGACGAAGCGATCTGTCAGGCGGCCGTGGGGATGCTGGGCCAGATCGGCATCACCGTGAACCTGGATGCCAAGCCCAAGGCACAGCACTTCCCGCTGATCACCGACGGCAAGACCGACTTCTACATGCTGGGCTGGGGTGTTCCGACCTACGACTCGGAATACATCTTCAACTTCCTCGTCCACGGGCGCGAGAGCGACATCGGCACCTGGAACGGCACCGGCTTCGACAACGACGATCTGGATGCCAAGATCAAGTCGCTGGCCTCCAACACCGATCTTGAGGCACGCAACGCCGACATCGCCGCCATCTGGCGCGTGGTGCAGGACGAAGCGCTTTACATCCCGGTGCACCACCAAGTGCTGAACTGGGGCATGGCAGACGGTATGGGGATCGAAGTTGACCCCGAAGACCAGCCAAAAGTGAAGTATTTCACCGTGAACTAAGTCTGATCGGGGGCTGCATGTGCGGCCCCCTTTTCTTTCGCCCCGCATGCGCGCCGGGATGTTGCCCGTTTTTCACCGCTTTCACCGAAACCGCATCAAGGACCGCACACATGATCCGCGCTTTCCTTCTGGCCAGCACGCTGCTGGCAACCCCGGCCATCGCCGAAGAGTTCAACTGGGCCGAAACCACCGACCCGCAAACCATGGACCCGCACGCCGTCAACTCGGCCGCTGTGCTGGGCTTTCTCAACAACGTGTACGAGGGCCTCGTCCGCCGCGGCAAGGATATGTCCATCGAACCGGCCCTTGCCACCGCGTGGGAGCCCATCGGCGACGGTGAGGGCTGGCGATTCACCCTGCGCCAGGGCGTCTCTTTCCACGACGGGGCGGAGTTCAACGCCGACGACGTGATCTTTTCCTACCAGCGCGCCAGCGACGAAGCCTCCGACACGCGGTCATGGTTCGCGCCCGTCTCCGAAGTCATCAAGGTCGATGACTACACCGTCGACATCATGACCACCGCCCCCAACCCGATCTTCCCCGACAGCATCGCCAACTGGATGATGATGGACAGCGGCTGGGCCGAGGCCAACAACACCGCCCTGCCCGACAAGGAAAGCGGCAACTACGCCACGCTGAACACCAATGGCACGGGGGCCTTCATGGTCACCGCCCGCGAACCCGGCCTGCGCACCGTGCTGGAACCCAACGCCAACTGGTGGGACACGGCCACGCACAACATCACCCGCGCCGAACTGACGCCGATCCAGAACCCCGCGACCGCCGTTGCGGCGCTGCTGTCGGGTGACGTCGACATGATCAACCCGGTGCCGATCCAGGACGCTCAGCGCCTTGCAGCGGCTGGCAATGTGAAAGTCATCCAAGGGATCGAAGCGCGCGTGATCATGATGGGCTTCCCGCATGAAGCCGACGCTCTCAAGTTCTCGTCCGAAACCACCGACGCCAACCCCTTTGCCGACGTCCGCGTCCGCCAGGCCGTGGCCCACGCCATCAACGTGCCTGCCATCCTGCAAACCATCATGCGCGGCAATGCCGAAGCGGCCAGCCAACTGGTCAGCCCCGCCATGCGCGGCTTCTCCGAAGGACTGGCAGACCGCCCTGCATACAACCCTGACCGGGCCAAGGAACTGCTCGCAGAAGCTGGCTACAGCGACGGCTTTTCCTTCGGCCTCAAATGCCCCAACGACCGCTACTTGAACGACGAAGCCGTCTGCCAGGCGGTGGCCGGGATGCTGGCACAGGTGGGCATCGTCGCGTCTCTCGACGCCATGCCGGTCCAGAACTACTGGCCCGAACTGCGCGCCGACAATTACGACATGTACCTGCTGGGCTGGTCGCCGGGCACATTCGACGCCGAACACCCCATCCGCTTCCTCGCCGCCACCCCGAACGAGGAGAAAAAGCTGGGCTCATGGAACTTCGGCGGCTTCTCGAACGCCCGCGTCGATGAACTCCTGCCCATGATCCAATCCGAGATTGACGACACCAAGCGTCAGGCGATGCTGGATGAAACCACTAAGATCCTGCAGGACGAGGTCGCTTACGTGCCCATGTACGTCCAACCGCTGGTCTGGGGGGCAAAGGCCAATATCGACCTTACCCAACGCCCGGATAACTTCTTTATCCTCCGTTGGGTTACGGTTAACTAAGCGCCCATTACCGCCGCGTCCGGTACAGTCCGGGCGCGGCCAACAACATCAAGAAAGCCTGCAAACGTGCTCTCCTTCGTCTTCCAACGTGTCTTGCAATCCGCCCTTGTCCTGCTGGTTGTGGGCCTTGTCGCCTTTGCTATGTTCCGCTTTGTCGGTGACCCGATCGACAACATGCTGGGCCAGGAACGCACCATCGAAGACGTGGAACGCCTGCGCGCCCAGCTTGGCCTCGACCAGCCCTTCGTCGTGCAATATGCCCGCTACCTGCAAGAGGCTGTGCAAGGCAATTTCGGCGTCAGCTTCCGCCAGGGCCGCCCGGTCTCGGAAATCCTGCTGGAACGCGCGCCCGCCACGCTGGAACTGGCCGCCGTCAGCGGACTGCTCGCCATCTCGCTCGGCATTGCTTTGGGCGTCTTCACCGCCATCAGACGAAACGGTTTATGGGCCAATGTGATCATGTCCGCCTCTCTCATCGGCGTCTCCCTCCCCACCTTCCTCATAGGCATCCTGCTCATCTACCTGTTCTCGGTCGAACTCGGCTGGCTGCCGAGCTTCGGACGGGGCGAAACAGTGAGGATAGGGAACTGGACCACCGGGTTTCTCACAGAAAGCGGGCTGAAAGCGCTGATCCTGCCCGCCATCACCCTCGGCCTCTACCAGATGACGCTGATCATGCGCCTCGTCCGTTCCGAGATGCTCGAAGTCCTGCGCCAGGACTACATCCGCTTCGCCCGCGCCCGCGGCCTCAAGGAACGCGCAATCAACTTCCGCCATGCCCTCAAAAACACGCTGGTGCCCGTGATCACTGTCACCGGCCTTCAACTCGGCAGCATCATCGCCTTCGCCATCATCACCGAAACGGTGTTTCAATGGCCGGGCGTCGGGCTTCTCTTCATCAACGCGGTGCAGTTCGTCGACATCCCCGTCATGGCCGCTTACCTGATGCTCATCTCGGTCATGTTCGTGGGCATCAACCTGATCGTCGACCTGCTCTATTTCGCCATCGACCCGCGCCTGCGCGTCGATCGGGCCGGAGGACATTAAGATGACCGACACCCCCCTGCCCCCCGACGCACCCGTCCAAGTCAAGCACCCCACCCGCCTGCAACGCTGGGCCGACAGCGATTTCTTCTACCAGTTCAAGCGCTCGCCCGTCGCCATCGTCAGCTTCGCCGTTGCCATGCTCCTGATCCTCGGCGCAGTCTTTGCCCCGCTCATCGCCCCCTACAATCCGTTCGACCCGGCCTCGCTCAACCTGATGAACGGCTTCTCCCGCCCCATGACGCCCAACGCCTTCACCGGCGACAGCTTCTGGCTCGGCACCGACGACCAGGGGCGCGATGTCTTCTCGACCATCCTCTACGGCATGCGCATCTCGCTCTTCGTGGGCGTCGCCGCCGTCCTCTTCGCCATGGTCCTCGGCATCTCTCTGGGCCTCATCGCGGGCTACGTGGGCGGCTGGACCGAAACCATCATCATGCGCATCGCCGACGTGCAATTGACCTTTCCATCAATCCTCGTCGCCATGCTGATCTTCGGCATCGCAAAAGGGGTCACACCCGTCGAGTACCGCGACCAGATGGCCATCTGGGTCCTGATCATCGCCATCGGCCTCAGCGACTGGGTTCAATTCGCCCGCGTCGTCCGCGGCGCGACACTGGTGGAGAAAAACAAGGAATACGTCCAGGCCGCCCGCCTGATCGGACGCAGCAGCCCCGCAATCATGGTCAAGCACATCCTGCCCAACGTCCTCTCCCCCGTCCTCGTGATCGCCACCATCTCACTCGCCCTCGCTATCATCGCCGAAGCCACCCTCTCCTTCCTCGGCGTCGGCGCGCCCCCCACCCAACCGTCGCTCGGCACCCTGATCCGCATCGGCCAAGGCTTCCTCTTCTCCGGCGAATGGTGGATCCTCTTCTTTCCCGCCTGCACGCTCCTGGCACTGGCACTCAGCGTCAACCTACTGGGCGACTGGCTGCGCGACGCGCTGAACCCGAGGCTGCGGTGATGACACGGATCAGAACGGCCTCTATCGCGGTTAGTATCATCTGCAGCGCCAGCGCAGTGTTTGGAGATACTGAACTCGACAAAACCGCTGCCCAAACCATCGTGCGAAAGACCGAAATTCAGCAAAAGGTGCTCCAGTTTTCAGATACAGGCAAACGCCGCGCACTCGGAAAACACGTTGCATCAGACTTGCGATCTGAAGACATCAAGCAAAAACGCCAAATTGCCATTGAGGAATGGAACAAGGCACAGCACCGCGTGCAGGAGGCTTACGTGACCGCCGTCGACACAGTTCTCTCTGACGAAGAACAGGCATTGGTGGTCGAATTCTTAAACGATGAAACTCTGCAAGCCGCCTTGTCCAAGCTGGGGACAACAGAAGCTGCCGCGTTGCCTGACCTCTTCCGCATCCTGACAGAAACAGACGCTACAATTGACGCCCGTGTCGCGGCAGAAGTTCCAGAATAGCATGACCAACCTACTCAACATCTCCGACCTCTCGGTCCACTACCCCACCCGCAAGGGCACCTTCGTCGCCGTCAACGGTGCCGACCTCACCGTCGCCCCCGGTGAAATCCACGGGCTTGTGGGCGAATCCGGCGCAGGCAAATCCACCATCGGCGCCGCCGTCATGGGCCTGATCGACCCGCCGGGCCACATCGCGGGCGGCACGGTCAGCTTCCGGAACGAAGAAATCTCAGGCCGCGACGCCGCCGGGATGCGCGCCCTGCGGGGTGCCAAGATCTCCATGATCTTCCAGGACCCGCTCACTTCTCTCAACCCGCTTCTAACGGTCGAGGATCAGCTGACCGAAACCATCGAGGCTCACCTCGACCTCGACACCAAAGCCGCCAAGCAGCGCGCCGTCGACCTTCTCGACCGCGTCGGCATCCCCGACCCCGCCGAGCGGGTCAAACAATACCCCCACCAGTTCTCGGGCGGCATGCGCCAGCGCGTCGTCATTGCCCTCGCCCTCTGCTCGGAACCCGATGTCATCATCGCGGACGAACCCACCACGGCACTCGACGTCTCGATCCAGGCGCAAATCCTCGACCTGATCAAGGAACTCGCCCGTGAACGGCAAGTGGGCGTCATCCTCATCACCCACGACATGGGCGTGATCGCCGACACCACCGACCGCGTCACCGTCATGTACCAGGGCGAAGTGGTCGAAAGCGGCACCACCGCTCAAGTCATGGGCGCGCCCGCACATGACTACACCAAATCGCTCATCGCCGCCGTCCCCCGCGCCACGCTCAAGGTCCACCGCTTCCCGCAACTGTCCTACGGCGGCCGCAACACACGGTTCGCGATCGAAGACCTCGCGCGCAACTGGCCCACACCGCCCAAATCCAAAACCGGCACGCTGGTGCAGGTGGACGGGATCACCAAAACCTTCGTCCAACGCGGCTCCATCATCCCGGCATGGCGCAAGATGTTCACCGCCGTGGACAAGGTCAGCTTCGACATCCGCGACGGCGAGGTGTTCGGCCTCGTGGGCGAAAGTGGTTCCGGCAAATCCACCGTCGCCCGCATGATCGCCACGCTCTATGAGACAAACGGCGGGCACATCCATTTCGACGGCACAGACATCACACAACTGGCCTCCCGCGAAGAACGCGACGCCTACCGCCGCCAAATCCAGATGATCTTCCAGGATCCGTTCAGCAGCCTGAACCCCCGCATGCGCGTCGACGCCATCGTCGCCGAACCCGTCCTCCACCACAAACTCCTGTCAGGCAGCGCCGTCCAAACCCGCGTCGACGAACTCCTGGACCGCGTCGGCCTCGGGGCCGAGGCGGGCCGCAAATACCCGCATGAATTTTCAGGCGGCCAACGCCAACGCATCTCCATCGCCCGCGCGCTCGCCACGCAGCCAAGGTTCCTCATCTGTGACGAACCCACCTCCGCCCTCGACGTCTCGATCCAGGCGCAAGTCCTCAACATCCTCAAGGACCTGCAGGAACATCTCGGCCTCACCATGCTCTTCATCAGCCACGACCTGCCCGTCGTGCGTCAGATGTGCGACCGCGTGGGCGTCATGCGGCAGGGCAAAATGGTCGAAGTCACCGACACCGAACAGCTCTTCGCCAATCCAAAAGCCGACTACACCAAGGACCTCCTGCGCCTGATGCCCAAACTCGAAGGGCTCTCCACCGAAGGCCTGGAAGACGCCTAAAACCCTTCTTCTGACGAAAAATACGATCGGGGGAGCTCGAGGGGGCAGACAGCCCCCTCGTCAGCAAAAATAAATCGCGCGCGCGTGAGCGCACATTCAGATCACCGCCCCATCTTCAGCGACAAGGCCCAAGCCACCAGAGTCAACACCACCATCACCAGCACGGACACAAACCAACCCTGCGCGGTAAACACCTGACCAATGACAAAGGCCCCCGCGATCCCGCCCACATAGTAGCTCGCCAGATACAGCCCATTGGCCGCCGCATGATCGTGGGTCACGGTCCGCCCGACATATCCCGTCGCCACAGACTGTGCAAAAAACAACCCCGCCCCAACCAAGGCGAGACCAAGCAAGAACAGCGCCAACACAGGCGTCAGCAACAGCAGCAGCCCCACAGCAGACAGCACCACGCCTACGTCAAAACTGACCCGCGCCCCGAACCGCTTGACCGACCAGGCCGCCAGCGGCGTGGTCAGGATCGCAGGCGCAAAGACGAAATAGACAAGCCCGATCATCGTCTGCGGCAACGCAAAGGGCGCCTCGGCCAGAATGAAATTGGCATAGGTAAAGGTCGCCACAAACACGAACAGCAGGATGAATCCGATGGCCACCATCGCCACCAGCTTCGGGTTTTTCAGATGATCCACCCACGCCTCGATCACGGATGTCCCATCCGCCACCTCGTGCCCATGACTGTCGCGCGCGCCGATGTAGAAATAGGCAATCACCGCCCCCGTCAGGTTCAGCAGGGCAAAGCCGTAAAAGCTTTCCGCCAACCCGATATTGCCCGCAATCTCGGACGCCAGCAGCCGCCCAAACAGGTTGGACGCCACGTTCCCGGTGATATAGGCGGCCATCGCCCCGCCAATGGCGGTCAGCGAACATTCCTCGCTCAGATAGGTCAGCGTCAGGGTAAAGGCGGCAGACATGAACACCCCCTGCGCCACGCGCAGCAAGGTGAAGGTGGTCAGGTCGTCGGTAGAGGCCAACAGCATCGTCGGAATGCTCAACAGCGCCAGACAGACCCAGATGCCCCGTTTGCGATCAATCCGCCGGGCAAACACCGCCACAACCAAAGACGCCAACGCCATCCCGATGGTCGACGCATTGACGGCAAACCCCATCGCCGCAGGCGACACGCCATAGGTCTCGACCAGGGTTGGCAGCAAAGCCTGCGATCCGAACAGATCAATCAAGGTCAGAAAGGCGATGATCGCAATCATGGTCGACCGGCGGATGACCATGCGGCGATCCTCGGGCGACTTTTCAATCAATTCCGGCGCCAGTCCGGTCATCTGGGCGGTCACGGCCATCACACAAATCTCCAGCAGAGCATCGTGGTTAAGAAGTCGTTAGCGAAATGATTAAGAAGTGGTTAGCGTGACGCATAACCCACTGATAATAAAACAAATGACATGTTTGTCCCCGCGGGGACAAACACACACTCATGCTAAAACGGGCCTCGCATCACTCGCTGTGATGCGCCTGCACGCCCACTTGCGGCACGCCCTCCGTTTCGGTCAGCGGTTCGACCACGCCAAAGAACAGTTCTGCCGGAACGTCACCGGTGGTCTCCCAATAAGCCTGCGCACCACCGCCCAGATGCGCGCCCTCTTCGGCGGCCAGGGTCACCGGCGCATCCGCGTCCGAGCGATGCTCGGTCACAGCACCTTGCCACACCCAAACCTGCAACGGCTCACCTGCGGCCACAAAGCTGGGCAGAACTCCGCCGGGTTCGATCACCGCGCGATAGGCGGACAGGGCCAGACCGTCGCCCTTCTCTCCGTCATAGTGACCTTCGATATCGACAACTCCCAGCAGTTCCAGCATCGCGCCCGACTGCGCGGGCAGGTCGAAATCCTGCACCACTGGCGTGGCGGCAACGGGCGCGTCCCCTTTGGCATTGAACACGTCAAAGGCGATCAGGCGCACGTTTTCGGGGCCCTCATTCAGCCACCAATGGGTCACATCGCCTTCTTCCAGGCTGAGCCCACCGGCGCTGTGCATGATCCGGTCCTGCGCGTCGCTGCGATATTCATAGATCTGGCCGGTCAGGGTGAAGACGATAGCTGGGCGGTCCGCATGGCTGTGGATCGGGACGATGCCCGTGTCCGCTGAAATATCCCACGACCGGGTGCGCAGGTTGTAGCCCGCAATCTGGCCGAGGCCCTCGTCCGCCAGGGGCGCGTTGGCGATGGGCACGTTCGAGATGTTGTTGGCGCCCGAAGGTCCTTCCAACCCATTCAAAACGCGGGTCTTCACGCTGTCCAGCTCAAAGGCAAAAGCAGAGGTGCCGAGCGCCGCAATCGCGAGCCCGAGTGTAGCCGTACGAAATGTCATCGGATCATCCTTCTCTGGATTTCAACTCGACCATGTTGACCCCGTGGGGCGCACCAAAGTCGTCAAACATGTCACGCAAATCGAGCGTGCTCTCTTTCTCGATCTTGTCGAAATTCGCCTTGAGCCAGCGGTCGGCATGTTCGCGCCCAAGATCCCGCAGATGGATCAGGAACGCCCATTCCGAGTTCAGCTTGGACGACGCATCCAGCGCCAGCATGTCGTCGCAGCCGTCGATCATGTGCATGTTCATGACCCGATACTCATTGTCCGACAGCGCGCCGTTTTCGATCAAACGGTGGATCAGATCGATGGTGCGCAAGTCGCGCAGCAGCGAGGCGTTGAACGTGATCTCGTTCACCCGGTTCTGGATATCGCGCGCCCTGCGGGGCGTGCCGGGGCGTTTGAGCGGGTTGATCTGCACGATGACGATGTCCGAGGACGGGGAATGATCGATGAAGGGGAACAGGACCGGGTTGCCCATGAACCCGCCGTCCCAATAGGGCGTGCCGTCAATTTCGACCGCCTTGAACATGGTGGGCAGGCAGGCCGAGGCCATGATCACGTCCAGCGTCACCTCGTGCCGGTGAAAGATACGGGCGCGGCCGGTTTCGACATTCGTGGCCGAGATGTAGAGGCCCATATCGTCGCAATTGGCGACCTTGTCAAAGTCGATGAAGTCCTCAACCAGACTGCGTAACGGATTGAAACCCATAGGATTTGTGTCATAAGGCGAGGCCATGCGGCTCATCATGTCCATCATCAGATAGCCAGGCGATGCGTCCAGTGACCAGGAGCCGAACAACATGTCCAGCGGTGTGCGTTTGATCGGGCTGGCCTGCCCCGCACGGCTGACGGCACGCCAGAAATCTTCGAGCGCCTGACGCGCGCCGTTTGCGCCGCCGTCATACATGCCCTGGGTCGCCACAACGGCATTCATGGCCCCTGCAGAGGTGCCGGAGATGCCTTCGACCCAAAGCCGATCCTCTTCAAACATCCGGTCGAGGACGCCCCAGGTGAAGGCCCCGTGTGACCCCCCGCCCTGCAGGGCGAGGTTGATGGATTTCTCGTGGCGCTTGGCCCGGCTATTGGTCTCGGGCATCGGGGTTACCTTTTTCATTGTGCCACCCAGCCGCCATCGACGGGCATGGCGATGCCGGTGACCGAGGCCGCGGCGTCAGAGGCAAGGAAGGTGCAGACCGCGCCAAGCTGTTCGACCGTGACGAATTCCTTGGTGGGTTGGGCCGCCAGCAGTACGTCACGTTTGACTTCCTCTTCGGTGATGCCGCGGGCTTTGGCGGTGTCAGGGATCTGGCCCTCGACCAGCGGGGTGAGGACATAGCCGGGACAGACCGCGTTGACGGTCACGCCGTGTTGTGCCGCCTCAAGCGCCACGGTTTTCGTCAGACCGATGATGCCATGCTTGGCCGTCACATAGGCCGATTTGAAGGGTGACGCGACCAGCCCGTGGGCGGAAGCGACGTTGATGATGCGCCCGAAGTTGCGGTCTTTCATCCCCGGCAGCGCGGCGCGGATGGTGTGAAAGGCGGACGACATGTTGATCGCGATAATCGCGTCCCATTTTTCGAGCGGAAACTCTTCGACCGGGGACACATGCTGGATGCCCGCGTTGTTCACGAGGATATCGACCGCGCCGAACATGGTTTCGGTTGTGGTGATCAGGTCCGAAATCTCGTCGGGTTTGGTCATGTCAGCGCCGTGATAGGCCACGGTGCCTCCGGACTTCGCATCGAGTGTGGCGCGGGTGGCCTCAATCTCGTCCGCGTCGCCGAAGCCGTTGAGCATGATGTTGAAGCCCTGGGCGGCAAAGGCTTCGGCGATGCCCAGCCCGATCCCGCTGGTCGATCCGGTGATGATGGCGGTGCGTGTCATGGTCAGCCTCTCTGGACAAATGCTGCAGCGCGGAAATTTTGCGCCTGCCAAAGAGGTAGGTTTATTTTGCAGGTGCAGCAATGATTGTCGCCGCAATCTCTCTGTCGCGTGAGAATTACTGCCGAGTCTTTCGAATATGAGCGGTTTTAGCCCACTTGCTGCCTGAATTCGGGGCAGTTATCCGCCCGAAATGTTACAGTCCGGGGTCAGTTGTGGGGCCGTGATCGAGTCGCGTGATGTGGTCGGTCATGGCGGTGGGAAAGTGATGCCGCACCAGCGGATCATGGCCCGGCACGATCAGTTTGGGCGCGCTGGCGAGGCGACGCAATGTGTCAAACCCGTCGAGCATGTCCTGCATGTCGACCACCAGCGGGAAGGGATGCGCCAGGGCGATGTTGCCGTAGAAATGCGCGGCATCCGAGGCCAGAACCAGCCACCCCGCCTGGGTCCGCACGCGCACCGATTGCATGCCCCTGGTGTGGCCGCCGATGCGGTGCACGGTGATGCCGTCGGCGATCTGGCCGTCGCCGTCGTGGAAGGTAACCTTGCCGGAATAGAGCCGCTGCACGGCTTCCATCACGTGGCCGGCGGTATAGGGCGCCCGCAAGACGTCGTGGCACATGCACGGCCCGGTGGCATAGGCCATTTCCGCCGCTTGCAGGTGAAGTTGGGCGTTGGGAAAGAGGTGCAGGCCGCCTGCGTGGTCGAAATGCAGGTGGGTGACGATGATTTCAGTGACATCTTCGGGGGTCAGGCCGAAGGGTTTGAGCGCCGCGCCGGGGTCGATGCGGATGGGCCGGTCGCGCGCGGCGGCTTCGACCGCGTCAAAGCCGGTGTCGACAAGGATCACCCGGTCAGCGCTGCGGATCAGCCAGATATAGAAATCGATCGGATCCGGCGTGTCATGCGGGTCGGCATACATGTAGTTGTCGCCCCGCACGCGCTGCGTCTGTTCCGCGTATTTGATGGCGTAGACTTCAAAGGTCATCTGTCGACCTTTTCGTATGTTTTCAGGGTCTTGTTGGCGATCATATCCGCGATCTTGGGCCCTGTTTCGAGGTAGTGCGGCATCTGCTGATGCGCCTCGAATGCGGCAAGATCGTCGTAGAGTTCGTAGAGGAAGACGGTGTCGGGCTGGCCGGGGTCGGTGCACACGTCGAACTGTTGGCAGCCGGGTTCATCGCGGACCGAGCAGCGGGCGTTGTTGAGGATGTGCGGCATAAAGGCGGCCTGGGTGCCGGGTTTCAGGTCGAAGATGACGGTGACAGCGTAGGGCATTGGGTCGCCTTTCTTGAGGTATTTGATAACTTATGCATTAATGTATACACAAATGGATACATGAAGCGAGTCGCTTCTTGTCAGCCTATGCGAAAAGGACCCGCACCATGACACCGAGTTTCAAGATCGCCGTGTTTCAGGGAGATGGGATTGGCCCCGAGATTATGGCGCCGACGGTGGCGCTGTTGCGCGGGCTGGCAGCGGGCGGTGGGTACACGTTTGACTTTGAAGACCTGCCCGCGGGGGCAGCGCATTATGCCAAGACGGGCGAGAGCCTGCCCGCGGCGTCGATGGAGGGTGCCCGCGCTGCGGACGCGATCCTGTTGTCGGCAATGGGCCTGCCCAGCATTCGCTATGCGGACGGGACGGAGATTGCGCCGCAGATTGATCTGCGCAAAGCGCTGACGCTGTTTGCGGGTGTGCGGCCCGTGACGATCCGACCGGGGCAGCCGACGCCGCTGGCAACGGACAGGCCGGTGGATTTTGTGCTGATCCGGGAGAGCACGGAGGGGCTGTTTTACACGCAGGGGCGCGGTGAGGTGGAGGCGGACGAGGCACGCGAGACGTTGCGCATCACGCGGAAGATATCCGAGCCACTGTTTCGCTTTGCCTTTGATCTGGCGCAGGCGCGCAAGGCGTCCGGTCAGGGGCCCGGCAAGGTGACGTGCGTGGACAAGGCCAATGTATTCAGGGCGTTCGCATTCTTTCGAGAGATGTTTGATGCAGAGGCTTTGAGGCATCCGGGAATAGAGGCCGATCACGCCTATGTCGATGCGACCGCGCTGTGGATGGTGGAGCGGCCCTGGTCCTTCGACGTGATGGTGACCGAGAACATGTTTGGCGACATTCTGTCGGACCTTGGCGCGGGTCTTATGGGGGGTCTTGGCCTTGCGCCGTCGGCGGACATCGGGGCGGATCATGCGGTGTTTCAGCCGTGCCATGGGTCGGCGCCGGACATTGCGGGGCAAGGCGTGGCGAACCCGATGGCGATGATCCTGTCGGGGGCGATGATGCTGGAGTGGCTGGCGGGGCGGCATGGCGTCCCTGCGATGGCGGCGGATGCGGTGCGGCTGCGCCGGGCCGTGGATGCGGTGGTGTCGGAGGGACGTGTGTTGACCCGCGATCTGGGCGGCACTGCCAGCACGGCAGAGGTGGTGCGCGCGGTTGAGGGGGCGCTAGCATGATCCGCGTGGCCGGAGTTGGTGCGGGCTATTTCAGTCAGTTTCACTATGGCAGTTGGGCGCGGATGAAAGGCGTTGATCTGGTCGGCGCGTGCGATCTGGAGATTGCGAAGGCGGAGGCGACGGGGGCCCCGGCCTTTGACGATCTGGGAGAGATGCTGGTCGAGGCGGCGCCGGACCTGTTGGACATCATCTTGCCGCCACCGGCCCATGCAGAGACCATTCGGGCGGCGCTGACGGCGGGGATCAAGTGGATCATTTGCCAGAAGCCGTTTTGTACTGGTCTGGATGAGGCGCGGGGGATTGTGGCCGAGGTGGAGGCGGCGGGGGCGCGGCTGGTGGTGCACGAGAATTTTCGGTTTCAGCCGTGGTACCGGGCGATCAAGGCGGAGTTGGAGGCCGGTGCGATTGGGGAGGTGCTGAACGCAACCTTTCGCCTGCGGCCCGGTGATGGTCAGGGGGCGGACGCATATCTGGATCGGCAGCCCTATTTCCAGAAGATGCCGCGGTTTCTGATCCATGAAACGGCGGTGCATTGGGTCGATACCTTTGCCTATCTCTTTGGTCCGGTGGAGGCTGTCTATGCCGATCTACGGCGGATCAATCCGGTGATTGTAGGCGAGGATGCGGGGCATGTGATCTTTGACCACGGCCCCGTGCGGGCGCTGTTTGATGGCAACCGGCATCTGGATCACGAGGCGGACAATCTGCGCCGGACGATGGGCGAGGCTTTGATTGAGGGCACGGAAGGTGTGCTGGCGCTGCAGGGCGACGGGTCGGTGACACGGCGGGGTTTTGGGGCGCGTGACGAGATCACGGTCTTGCCCCCTGACAGATGGGAGGGGTTTGGCGGGGATTGTGTGCACGCGCTGCAATCGCATGTGGTGCAGGCCATGCGCAGCGGCACCAAGCTGGAGAATGAGGCGCGGGACTATCTGCGGGTGAGTGCGGTGACCGAGGCGATCTATGCGTCGGCCCGGGAGGGTCGGAAAGTGGGCGTGGAGGACGTGGTGTGATGGGGGCGACGACCAATGTGGAGCGAGCCGTGTCGGTGCTGCGGCGGATGATCTTTTCGGGAGAGTTGCCGCCCGGCTCGGATCATCTGGAAAGCGAGTTGGCAGAAACGCTGGGCATGTCCCGCACGCCGGTGCGCGAGGCTGCGCTGATGTTGCAGGCGCAGGGGTTGGTCGAGATGCGCCCACGGCGCGGCATTCGCATCAGCCCGGTGTCAGCAGCGGACATGGCCGAAATCTATGATATTCTGACAGAATTGGAGAGCCTGGCCGCCGCCCGCGCTGCGGAAGCCGAGTATTCCAAAGCCGATCTGGCGACGCTTGCGGCAGCGATCACGGACATGGACACGGCACTTGGGGCGGATGATCTGCGCGCCTGGGCCGAAGCCGACGACCGATTTCACAGGGAACTTGTGCGGCTGGGCCGGAACGCGCGGCTGAGCATGGTTGTGTCGGTGATGCGCGATCAGGTGCGGCGGGCGCGGGCGATGACGCTGTTCATGCGGCCCAAGCCCACCCAGTCAAACGAGGATCACCGCAAGGTGTACCAAGCGATTGCGGAACGTGATCCCAAGACAGCCCATGATGTGCATCACGCCCATCGCGAGGCGGCGCGGGACATGCTGGTGGCGTTGCTGGACAAGCACCAGTTTTACGGGTTCTGAGAGGTGTGCAGCTTGGTCAATTCTTCGGACCCGCGGCGCAGCGCGGGCAGGAAATCGATCAGGTCCACGAGGCTGCGGCGTTGAATGGGGGCATGGGCCGATAACGTGGCCAGCAGCTTGCCCTGCCCGTCCCAGACCGGAACGGCGACGGCGGCCATGCCGGCCATGAATTCCTCGTTATCAGTCGAGTAGCCGCGCAGGCGTGTGGTTTCCAGCTCTGCCTTGATCCGGTCGATATCGACCAGAGTGCTGTCGGTATGCGCCTGGAGCGGGCGGGTGGTGAGCACCGTACGCAGGATGTGCGGGCGCAGCGTTGACAGGTACATCTTGCCCGACGCCGTGCAGTGGAACGGCACCTGGCTGCCGATGGGCAGTTGGATGCGCAAGGGCCACTGGGTTTCTACGCGGTCGAGATAGGTCATCCCCTCGCGGTCGGCGGTGGCGAGGTTGCAGGTCTCGCCCAGGTCTTCGGCCACGCTGCGCAGGATCGTCAGGCGGGCGGTGCGCAGATGTTCGGAGGACATGGTGCTGACCGCAAGGGCGCGCAGCCGGGGCCCGGGCCCGTAGCTGCGGCCATCAAGGTCGCGTTGCAGAAACCCTTCGCCCTCGGCGGTTTGCAGCAGCCGGTGGACGGTGGGTTTCGGCAGACCCAATGCGTCGATCAGGTCTGTCGGTTTGACGGCCACCCCGCGCTTGGCGACCTCCTCCATCACCATCAGCAGGCGCAGATTGGTGGGGATTTGGGTGTCCTTGCGGGGGCGGTGATCGTCAGGCATGGGTTACATCGGGGTCATTTGGCAAGCTCTACCAAATACAGTGACAGACTTGGCGTCAGAGACACGAGAATCCACACTGATATCAGAGCGAACAGATAGGGCACGGTATAGCGCAGGAGGCGGAAGTAGGGAACGCCCGTTACACCTGACGCGACGTAGAGATTGAGTCCGTAGGGTGGTGTGATGAAGCCGATGGACGCGCCGACCAGGAAAATCACCGCGAAATGGATCGGATCGACGCCAATATTGGCCGCAATGGGCGCAAGGATCGGGGCGAGGATGATCGTCACGGGCAGCGATTCCAGCACCATACCGAAGATGAAGACGATCGCCATCGCCGTGAAGAGCACCGGATAGAAGCCACCCATCGACGTCACGAAATTGCCAATCACCTCCTGCGCGCCCAAAAGCGACAGGATCTGCTGCATCACCACCGACACCGCAATCAGCGGTGCGAGGATGCCCGTGATCTGGGCCGAGCGCATCACGATGCCGGGGATCTGCGGGATCGTGAACCCTTCGACCACCAGCATGGAGAGGGTGGATTTCTCGGACCAATCCCTGTTTTGGTCCATGTTGAGGGTTTTGGAAATCACCCAACTGACAAGGCCCGCGATGATGCCGAAGCCTACGGTCACACCCGCCGCTTCGGTGGGGGAGAACTTGCCTGTGTAGATGCCCCAGAGCACGAGGCCGATGGCAAAGAAGCCGAGCCACGCGCCAAGGCCGGTCTTGAACACGCGGAAGATCGACAGCGGGATCAGGTAGCCCCAGCCGTTGCGCCAGCAGATGATGAAGCAGGCCAGCATCATGCCCAGAACCATGAGCGCGCCGGGGATGATGCCCGCGACGAACAGGTCAGAGATCGGCAGGTTCATCAAAAAGCCGTAGACGATGAAGATGATCGACGGCGGGATAATGATGCCGACGGTGCCGCCCGCAGCTGCCGTGGCGGCAGAGAAGCGTTCGTCATAGCCGCCCTTGACCATTTCGGGGTGCAGCATCGACCCGATGGTGGCCGTGGTGGCCGAGTTCGAGCCGGAGATGGCGGCAAAGAGGCCGCACGCCCCGAGCGACGCCATGGCGAGGCCGCCCCTGATCCAACCCAGGCAGGCATAGGCGAAATCAGACAGACGCCGCGCGATGCCGGAGCGGTTGATCAGGTCACCGGTGAGGATGAAGAGCGGCATGGCCAGCAGCGCAAAGCCGTCGGTAAACACGTCCTGCAGGGCCGCGCCCATGTTCAGAAGCTGCAGGTCCAGCACGTAGGACATGCCGATGACCCAATAGGCGATGACCAGGAACACCGGCACGCCCATCATGAAGAACAGGGTGACGCCGATGGAAATCAGCGTGATGAGGGTTGGATCGCTCATGCGTCACCTCCGATCACGGCGGCTTCGATCATCTCGCCCCCGTTGCGGTATTTGTCGATGTCCTTGGCCAGGTTTTCAAAGACGCGGGCGGTGAGCAGGATGAAGGCCACGGGCACGGTGCCCAGGAACCACCACTGCATCACGTTGTCGGTGCCCAGCATGATGGCGAAGTTGGCCGCGGCGCGGACTGTTTCCTGCGAGGTGGTGACCACAACGATCCAGGCGAAGCAGAACCACAGGACGGCGTCGAGGACCAGAAGGCCGAATTGAACGGCGCGGGGCGAGGCCTTGCGGAATTCGGCAAAGGCAAGGTGGGTGCGGAGCTTGACGTTATAGCTGCAGCCGACCCAAGTCATGATCAGGAAGAGGAACGGTGGGAGCGTCGTGGACCATGCGGGCTGGCCGCTGAGATAGAAGCGTTGAATCACGCCTGCAAAGATGATGTAGCCGATGGCCAGATAGGCCACGACCATCACGGCAGGTTCGAGGTTGCGTTCGATGAACGGCACGGCCCGATAGATCAGGGCGACGAGTGCCCCGCCGATGAATGTGACGAGAAAGCCGAGCGGCCACATGCCCGCATTGCCGCGCAAAGCGGTCTGCATCTCGAATGAATCGGCTGTCATCAGGGCGGAGATGATCTCTCCCATGCCCGTGATCATGTCCATGCTGCACCTCCCTCGTGCGTGGATGTTCCGTTCCGAAGTCTTGCGTGATCAGGATACGGAAATCCATGCCGCTGTGTGGCGGCATGGATGAAAGCCCGGGCGACATGCGCCCAAGCAGTTGATTTTGCGAGACATCCGTTGCCGGATTAACCGCGCCACCAACGACGGGGCTCGACATTCTCGGCCAGGGTGTGCGGGTTCTGGCGCACGCCGTCGTAGATTTCCTGGTAGGTGTCGATGCCGTCGGCCCAACCGTTGATCCGCTCGCGCCACTGCTCCCACAGTTGCGGTTGGAACTCGGGCGAGCACATCTCTTCGGCCTTCTTGATCTCTGCATCGGACAGCGACGCAACGCGCACGTTGTTCTTGGCAAAGATGGTGTCGGGGCCCTGGTGCGGGTGGCTGAAGCCAACGGTGTTGACCAGTGCGGCCTCGTTCGCGGCCTGCACGTGCACCTGCGTCAGGTAGGACGATTCCATCACGGCGTCCTGCAACTCACCGCCCAGGTTGTCGAAGCTTTGGGCGTTCATTGCCGTGTGCTCGGTGCCGCAGAAGAACTTGAGGTCCACACATTGGCTGACCACGGGCGACATGTTGGCATAGGCCACGGCCGAGGCCCATGTTTCCGCGCCGTCGATCAGGCCCTGCTTAAGACCGTCGAGTGTTTCTTCCCACGCAACCGGAACGGGGTTCAGGTTCAGGGCGTTCATTGCGATCCGGCCAAGCTGCGTGCCGGTGACCCGGTTCTTGGTGCCTGCCAGTTGGTCAATGGAGGTCACGGTTTCCTTGTCTTCCCAGGACAGGCCCAGCTGGATGCCGCGCAGTTCGGCGTGGGTGAAGAGGAACTTCAGGCCGTGACGCTTTTCGAACGGGTCGCGCAGGATGCGCTGGCTGTCGGGGCTGTACATGAAGTAGTACTGGTCGGCCCGGCTGCGGAACATGTAGGCGTAGTCCAGCACGTTCAGGTAAGGCGCGCCACCGGCGGAGTTCTGGGTCGACGCCGCGTAGATGTCGACGATTCCCTGTTGCGCTTTCTCAACGCAGGAGAGCTGGCCGCAGATTTGGTTGTTGCCGATGAATTCGATGCGAATCTCACCGTCTGTGCGCTCTTCGAGATCGCGTGCGAACTCCAAGCAGCCCGCGCGTTCAATCAGCAGGTTTTGCTGGTTGAAGCCGGCGGCACCAAACTTCAGTACGTGCTTTGGTTCTTTCGAAAACCGTTTGTCGTAAGTTGATTCCGCGGCTGCCGCCAGATTGGCGAGGCTCATCGCACCGCCAAAGCTGCCCGCTGCAAGCAGCGTGGAGCTGAGGCCATACCGACCAGCGACACGGAACAAATCGCGGCGCGAAATGCCCGCGAGGTTTTTCCCAAGTTTCATGCAATCCTCCCTGATACGCATTATTGAGACGTTTTATCTCAGAAAAGGCTAGCGCAGCTTGTGCAATCTGCCTAGTCTTTTTTTGACCTTAAGGAAGGGAGGGGGCGTTTTGGAAGCAGATTATGTGATCGTCGGTGCAGGAAGTGCCGGATGCGTGATTGCGAACCGGCTGAGCGCGGACTCTGGAACCAAGGTTGTGCTGCTGGAGGCCGGGGGGCGGGATTGGAACCCGTGGATCCACATTCCGGTGGGGTACTTCAAAACCATCCACAACCCGAATGTTGATTGGTGCTATAAGACCGAGCCCGATCCTGGCCTGAACGGGCGATCCATCGAATGGCCGCGCGGCAAGGTGCTGGGCGGGTCATCGTCGCTGAACGGATTGCTGTATGTGCGGGGCCAGCCGCAGGACTATGATCGCTGGGCGCAGATGGGCAATCGCGGCTGGGGCTGGGATGACGTGCTGCCCCTGTTCAAGCGGTCGGAACGCAATGAACGCGGCGCGGACGACTTTCACGGAGATGAAGGCAACCTTTCGGTTTCCAACATGCGCATCCAGCGGCCCATCACCGATGCCTGGGTCGCAGCGGCACAAGCCGCGGGCTACAAGTTCAACCCCGATTACAATGGCGCCGATCAGGAAGGTGTTGGTTTCTTTCAATTAACCGCCCGTAACGGGCGGCGATGTTCGTCCGCTGTGGCCTTCCTGAACCCCGCCAAAAGCCGCGAAAATCTGACCATCGTGACCCATGCCCAGGCCGAGAAGCTGAAGATGGACGGCAAGCGCGTCACAGGCGTGTCCTATCGTGATCGCGGGGGTGTCTGGCAGACCGTGAGGGCGCGCAGGGAGGTGATCCTGTCGGGGGGGTCCATCAACTCGCCGCAACTGCTGATGCTGTCGGGCATTGGCGAAGCGGCGCAGTTGCAAGAGCATGGTATTGATGTGGTCGCGGACCTGCCCGGCGTGGGCAAGAACCTGCAGGATCACCTGCAGGCGCGGCTGGTCTACAAGTGCAACGAACCGACCCTGAATGATGAGGTGTCGAGCCTTTGGGGACAGGCACGGATCGGGCTCAAATACCTGATGTTCCGGGCCGGGCCGATGACCATGGCGGCGAGCCTAGCCACCGGGTTCATGAAGACGCGAGACGATCTGGAAACGCCCGACATTCAGTTCCACGTGCAGCCGCTTTCGGCGGAGAATCCGGGCAAGGGTGCTGACCCATTTTCGGCATTTACGATGTCCGTTTGCCAGTTGCGCCCCGAATCAAAGGGAGAGATTCGGTTGGCGAGCAAGGATGGGCGGGCCTATCCGAAGATCATCGCGAACTACCTGAGCACCGAAACGGACTGTCGGACGATGGTGGAGGGCGTGAATATTGCGCGGCGTATTGCGCGTCACGCGCCGCTGACCTCGAAAATCTCGGAAGAGTTTCGGCCCCATGCCGATCTGCCGATGGATGATTATGAGGCGACGCTGGATTGGACGCGGAACAACACCGCGTCGATCTATCACCCGACGGGGACCTGCAAGATGGGGTCGGACAAGGGCGCTGTGGTCGACGACCAGTTGCGCGTGCACGGGATAGAGGGGCTGCGGGTGGCCGACTGTTCGATCATGCCCGAGATTGTGAGCGGCAACACCAATGCGCCAGCGATCATGATCGGTGAAAAGGCGTCGGACCTGATCCGGGGCGTAGCCTAGTTGCTATTGGCAAGGCGCGCCTCTCAGGTGCAGCGCCAGCGCGGTTCGGGTTCGTGCAGCGTTTGCAGTTGGTCCACCGACACACCCGCCACGCGGTCGATCAGAAGCCGCGCGAGTTCGCGGCCCGTGGCGATCAGATCCTCGCCGACCGTATCGATGTGGGGGTAGAGCGTCGGCAAAATGTCAGTGGTCTGGCGGCAGATGAGGTCGTAGTTGCGGCCCAGTATCTGGCCCTGGTCGGCCATCCCGCCCATCAAGGCCAGCGTGGCCAGTTCGTTGTTGCTGATGATGGCATCAAAGGGGGTGCTGCGTTGCGCGAGGGTTTGGCCGAAGGCGCGTGCCGTGTCGGTCGAGATCAGGATACCCGTTTCCGTGGCCACTTCCCCGGTTAGGCCGTGGCGCGCGAGGGCCCGGTGGAACCCGCCTGTGATCTTGGCAAAGTTGGTTGTAGCGTCATCCTCGGCCACCAGCACGAACCGGGAGCGGCCACGGTCGATCAATCTCTCGACCGCCATTTCCACATAGCGTTCGGCGTGGAAGTCGTGAAAGGCGTGGGCGGCGTAGAATTCGGTGCGACCGTGCGAGACAAAAGGAAAATCGGCGTCAATGAGCATTTGCACCCGCGGATCGCGCGCGCTGGTGTGGGTCAGGATGATGCCGTCAGAGGTGCGGTTTTGCAGCACGTAGCGCACTGACTCTTCTGGCGTAGCGCCCTGCAGGTCGGGAATGACGTTCAGGTGGTACTTGGTCCCCGACAGATGCGCGCCGATCCCTTCGATCATCTGGCGGGTGTAGTCGATCGTGTTCTTGGCGGGCGACAAGACGAGCGTCAGTACATTGGTTTGCCCGGTGCGCAGACGCACCCCTGCCCGGTTGGGGACATAGCCAACCTCGGCCGCTGCGCGCGCGATCTTGTCCCTTGTTTCTTTCTTGAGCCGTGAGCCGTCGCGCAAGGACAATGACACGGTCGACAGGCTGAGACCTGTGATCTCGGCAATTGTCTTGAGCGTCGGTGGTTTGCGGGTCGGGTCGGCCATGGCCTGCTTTGGGTAAGGTGCGTGGGTTTGTCAAAATATCTGAGCAGGACGGGCGACGTGGATCAACCGCGAATCGGAGTGCATCGTTGCAATTTTTCAATCGCCCGCCCGCTGCATCGCAGAAATATACTGAAATTATTTGAGTTTTTCAGCTCACCTCTCAGGAAAAATATTTGTTGCATCGTTGCAATTATCTGCGACCATTTATGGCAGGTTCCGTTCGGATTGCTGTGCAGGCGACCGGACCAAAAAGACGTTTCCATGGGAGGACACCTGAATGTACGCAACCAAAGGTCTGATGACCGGCACCGCGCTGGTGCTTGTTCTGAGCGCCACTGCGGCGATGGCACAAGACATCCGCTTCTGGACCACCGAAGAGCAGCCGGAGCGGCTGGCCAAGCAACAGGCGATGGCCGAAGAGTTTGAAAAAGCGACGGGCAATTCGGTCGAAGTGATCCCGGTGAGCGAGACCGAGCTGGGCACGCGCACCACCGCCGCTTTTGCTGCCGGAGACCTACCCGATGTGATTTACCACCCGCTGCAATACGCCCTGCCTTGGGCCGAAGCGGGCATTCTGGACACCGAAGCCGCAACCGAAGTGGTTGACGGTTTGGGCCGCGACACATTCGCCTCCGGTCCGCTGTCGATGGCCGCCTATGACGGTGATATCGCATCGGTGCCCGTGGACGGCTGGACGCAGATGATCGTGTATCGTGCCGACCTGTTTGCGGAGAAGGGGCTGGCGCCCCCGAACACATTCGCGAATGTGCAAGCGGCCCTTGATGCGCTGCACAGCCCCCCGGAGATGTATGGTTTCGTAGCGGCCACGAAGGTTGATGAGAACTTCATGTCTCAGGTGTTGGAGCATGTGTTCCTGGCCAATGGCGTCAGCCCTGTCGGTGATGGCGGGTTCCAGGAACTGGATGTGCAGGCCACGACCGAGGTGCTGGACTTTTACAAGGCCATCGCCGAAGCCTCCCCGCCCGGAGAGCTGTTCTGGAAGCAATCGCGCGAGATCTATTTCGCGGGTGATGCGGCGATGATCATCTGGTCGCCTTTCATTCTGGACGAGCTGGCGGGCTTGCGCGACAGTGCGGCACCCACCATTAACGACGACCCGACCACACGCGAACTGGCCGCGGCCACGGGCATCGTGACCAACTTTGCTGGTCCGTCGAACCCCGATGGGGCGGCCTGGGGCGACGTGCGGTACTTCGGGATTACCAACGATGCGGATACCGAGGTGGCCCAGGCCTTTGTCGAGTTCTCGATGAACGACGGCTACATGCAGACGCTGTCCATCGCCGCCGAGGGCAAGTTCCCTGTGCGCACGGGTACGGCGGATGAGCCTGGCAAGTTCTCGGCCGCATGGTCGGAAATTCCCGTCGGCGTGGACCGCAAAGCACCGATGAAGGACCTCTATTCCGCAGAGATGCTGGACGAGATCGTGGGCGGTCTGAAAGTGGCCCAGCGCTGGGGCGTAGAAGAGAACCAGTTGGCGCTGGCCTCGAAGATGATCAACAGCCAGGCCATCAACCGCATCGTGCGTCAGTACATTGACGGTGAGGTCGATGCGGCGGGCGCCATCGCGGCGATGAACAGCGAATTGGCTGCGATCAACTGACCGCGCGCGGTCATCGAGAGGGCAGCCTTGCCTGCCCTCTCTCTTCCCTCTTGCTTTGAGGCATCCCATGACGGCCCCCACCCCACCGACCACCCGTGGTGCGCTAGAGCGCCGCGAGGCGCGGCTGGCCTGGTCGCTTTTGTTGCCCACGATCACCATCGTGAGCCTTGTGATCATCCTGCCGCTGCTGGCGATCTTCTGGATAAGCTTCAAGCCTGTGGGCTTGGCGGACCTGCGCCCCGTGGCGCCGGTGATCCGCGAAAGCCTGCGCGAACGGTCGGGCGAGATGGTGATCGAATACCGCGTGCGCAACTCGTCCCAACAGAAGGAGATTGTGGGCCTGGGGTTTACCGACACGTTGCATGAGGGCGTGACGCTGGGCACCCTGCCCGAGCAGTGTTTGGTCGACGATAGCTTGCTGCGTTGCGAGTTCGGCGATGTCGAGGGTGGGTTCAATGAACGCATCCGCATTCCGGTGACGCTGGACGGCGACCCGGAGGCGCTGGAAGAGATCGTGGAGGGAACCGAGCCCACGGGCTACGGCTCCGGCGACAACATTCTCACGAACTCCGAGTTCACGTTCGACAATTTCGCGCGCATCTTTGACGGCGACGAGTTCTGGTCGGTGCTGTGGGCCACGACCTTCTACACGGTCTTTGGCACCATCGGCGCGCTGGTTGTGGGGTTGTTTGCAGCACTTCTGTTGAACAAGTCGTTCCGTGGCAAAGGTGTGCTGCGCGGCCTCTACCTGTTTCCTTACGTGTCGCCCATCATCGCGGTGGCGTTTACATGGGTGACTTTGCTTGACCCGTTTTCGGGGTCTTTGAATGCGCTCTTGATCCAGATGGGTGTGGTCGACAGCCCCATCAATTTCTTTGGGCAGCGCCCCCTGGCCCTAGTCATGGTCACGGTGTTTGAAATCTGGCGCTATTTCCCGCTGTCCTTCCTGTTCATTCTGGCGCGGATGCAGTCTATCGACACCGATATGTACGAGGCCGCGGACATGGACGGCGCGTCGCCTTTCCAGAAGTTCTGGTACCTGTCGCTGCCCATGTTGCTTGGCATCCTATCGGTCCTGTTCCTGCTGCGCTTTATCTGGACGTTCAACAAGTTCGACGACATTTTCCTGCTGACCGGGGGCAATGCGGGCACACGGACCCTGACGGTAAATGTGTACGAGCAGGCCTTTGCGATCTCGAACATCGGGGCGGGCGCGGCGGTGGCTGTGGTGATCTTTGCCACGCTCCTGCTCTTTAGCTTTTTCTTCTTCAAATACATCAGCCAGGAGGAAGGGCTGTGAGGTTCGGTGCCACAAAACAGTTTTGCGTCGCGCCAGAGGCGCGCATGGATCGTGTGCCTGCGGCGGGCGGGGGACAGGGGCGCTGCCCCTCTTGGCCTGACGGCCAATTCACCCCGGCATATTTGGCGAACAATGAAGGGGCGGGACCATGAGCATGTTGCGTCAAGGGGCTGTGACAGGGGCGGTGATTGGGCTCTTTTGGGCCTTTGTCATTGCGATCACCGTGTCTGTTACGCTGTCCTTTGCCTCTGGCCTTGGGTTTCGGCCCGGCAGTCTGGGGTGTTTGATCCTTGGGATCGCGGGCGGCTTGGCGCTGATTTATCTGCGGGATGCGCGGTTGGTGATGGGTGGGTTTGTGCTGCTGTGCGTGGTGCTGATGTTCACACCGCTGTCGCCCATCCTGTTTGGAGAGACTGTGCCTGTCCTGTGGCAGGTGATTGCCGCGGTGTCGTTCGGGGTGTTCACCATCTGGCCGCTGAACGTCATGCTGGTCGAGGCGCATCCCGGGGCGCTCACGCGCCATGCGTTTGAAGATGCGGTGATCCGGTTTTTGACCGGGTTCGGCTACATCGTGTTTACCGCTGTGGTGCTGATCCCTTTCTATGTCATGGTGATGACCAGCCTGAAATCGCAACAGGCATTGCTGCGCAATCCGCTGGATTTTTCCATCGAGTTGAGCCGCGGTTGGGACCTGTTTCGCAGCTATGCCGAGCTTTTCGGGCAATTCAACTTTGGCAGCTATCTGTGGACCAGCTTCTATGTGTCGGTGCTGACCGTGCTGATCACGCTGCTGTTTTCGGTACCCGGCGCCTATGCCGTGGCGCGCTTGCGCTTTCAGGGGCGGGCGGCGTTTTCGCGGTCGATCCTGCTGATCTACATGGTGCCGATGATCGTTCTGGCGCTGCCCATCTACATCGTCTTTTCTATGACGGGTTTGCGCAACACCATTCCAGGCCTGTTGATGATCTACCCGGTCACGACGATCCCCGTGGCGCTTTACATGCTGCAGGGCTATTTCCGCGGCCTGCCGGGTGAGGTTGAGGAAGCAGGGCTGATGGATGGCTTGAGCCGCCTGCAGGTGATCTGGAAGATCACCCTGCCCCTGTCTCTGCCCGCCATGGTGTCGGTGTCACTATATGTCTTCATGATCGCTTGGAACGAGTTTCTGTTGGCTTTCATGTTGTTGGACGACCCGTCGAAATTCACGCTCACGCGCGGGGTGGCGATGCTGAACTCTTCTGAAATTCCACGCCAGCACCTGATGGCCGGTGCCGTGATCGCGACGATTCCGATCATGGCCCTGTTTTTGGGACTGGAACGGTTCATGACAAAAGGGCTGACCGCCGGGTCGGTAAAAGGATGATGCGAGACATGACATCCACAGACATGCGCGATGAAGAGGCGCGCGCGATCCTGAAACGCAATGACAAAGGCGGGTACACGATCCCGACCTCTGGCCTGTATCCTTACCAGTGGAATTGGGACAGCGCCTTTGCTGCCGTGGGCTTTGCCGAGTTTGACGTGGACCGGGCCTGGGCCGAGATAGAGACGCTGTTTTCCGGTCAGTGGGACAACGGGATGGTGCCGCACATCCTGTTTCATGTGCCCGATGACGGGTACTTTCCGAACCATGATGTGTGGCAGGGCACGGGGCCGATCCCGTCGTCGGGCATAAGCCAACCGCCCGTCGCCGCAACCATGGCGCGGATGGTGTGGGATAAGGATGGGCAGGCCGGACGCGCACGTATGGAGGTGCTATATCCCAAGATGGTGGCCTGGCACCGCTGGTTCATGGACTGGCGGCTGGATCAGGGGGCCGTCTGCATCACCCATCCGTGGGAGGCAGGCCGCGACAATGCCCCCGATTGGGACGCGGCCATGGCCGCCATCACGCCAGAAGGCGTTGGAGAGTATACGCGCCGTGATACGACCCATGTGGACAGTTCCATGCGGCCCACAAAATACGATTATGACCGGTATATCTGGCTGGTGCAGCGGGGCGCGCGGTTGGGCTGGGACGAGGCGGCGATGCTGGACGGCACCCCCTTCCGCGTCGCCGATCCAACCATGACCTTCATCCTGTTGCGGGCCACGCGCGACCTGATCGCGATGGGCGAGCCGCTGGGCGAAGATGTGGCTGAATTACAGGGCTGGGTGGAGACGCTTGAAGCAGGCGCGCAGACCCTGTGGAACCCGACACTTGCCTGTTTTGACGGGCGCGACGTTGTGGGTGGCAGTTGGGCCGGGTCGATCTCCAACGCGTCGTTCCTGTGCTGGTACGCTGGCATCGACTACCCCGACATGCGGACCCGTCTGGCGGAGGTTCAAGCGCTGTCGAAGTACGGCGTACCGTCTTTGACGCCCGACGATGATCGCTTTGACGGCAAGCGGTATTGGCGCGGGCCGGTCTGGGCCATCATGAACATGATGATCGGCACGGGCCTGATGGACTTTGACCCGGTTCAGGGCATAGCCTTGCGCGACAATACGGCGGACCTGATCGCGGAGCACGGCTTTGCCGAATATTTCGATCCGCGTGACGGCGCCCCTGCGGGCGGCAGCACCTTCACGTGGACCGCCGCCGTATGGCTCGCTTGGGCCTCTCCCACAAATCAAGGAGCGTGGTGATGGGCGCGATCACTCTGAATGCCGTCGAGAAATGGTATGGCGAGGTACAGGTCATCAAGGGGGTGGACCTTGAGATCAACGATGGGGAATTCGTCGTGTTCGTCGGCCCCTCGGGCTGTGGCAAGTCCACGCTGTTGCGCATGATCGGAGGGCTTGAGGATATCAGCCGCGGGTCGCTCGACATCGACGGGACCGATGTGACGGATCAACCGCCCAGCAAACGCGGGCTGTCGATGGTGTTTCAGTCCTACGCCCTCTATCCTCACATGTCGGTGCGCGACAACATGGGGTTCTCGCTGAAAACAGCGGGCGCGCCCAAGGCCGAGATTGCCGAAAAGGTGGACGCCGCCGCAGAGACACTGAAGCTGGATCAATACCTCGACCGTCGACCTAAGGACCTGTCGGGCGGGCAGCGCCAGCGCGTTGCGATTGGTCGGTCCATTGTCCGCGAGCCGACGGCGTTTCTGTTTGACGAGCCGCTTTCGAACCTCGACGCCGCCCTGCGGGTCGAGATGCGCTACGAAATCTCAAAACTGCACCAGGCGCTGTCGGCCACCATGATTTACGTGACACACGACCAGGTCGAGGCGATGACCTTGGCCGACCGCATCGTGGTGCTGGATGCTGGCCGGATTATCCAGGTGGGCACCCCGCGCGAGCTTTATAACCACCCCGGTAATGTCTTCGTGGCGCAGTTCATCGGCAGTCCGAAGATGAATGTCTTTGCCTGTTCGACCTCGGGCGACGCCTACACTGTGCCGGGCGGGCGCGGCGGATTTTACGCTCTTGGCGGCGCTGCCACGCAGATGGGCATCCGGCCCGAACACATCACGGTTGGCTCTGCTGGCACTGGGCAATGTGACGGAACCGTGGATGTGATCGAGTATCTGGGTGCCGACACATTTGTGCTGCTGGATTGCGGCGATGCGGGGCAGCTCAACGTTCGGATTTCCGGCGACGCGGATTTGAAGGTGGGTGAGACAGCGGGCCTCAATTTCGATGCCTCGCTCACGCATTTCTTTGATGCAGACGGGAATACGATCACCACGTGACCGCTCTTGGCCACCCGGCGATTGCATATTTATAGAACAATGAAGTCAGGGGACGGCCTCATGCTTCATTGTTCCAAAAATATGCATGACCCGGCGGAGAGGGTTTGAGCCACGGTCTTCAATCGTCCCATTCCACGTCGAACGTCGTCACAACCGCCCGCACCTGACCCTCCGTCAACCCCTGAGCGCCCATACCGCGCGTCATCAGGGTCAGGCGTGCAGTGTCTTCCAACTCTTCGATGGCGTTGCACGCCGCCTCCACGTCCTTACCTGCAATAACAGGCCCGTGGTTCGCCAGCATCACCGCTGACCGCTTGCCCGCCAAACCGCGCACCGCGTCCCCCATCGCCGGATCACCCGGCAGGAAGAACGGTAGCAGCTTCACCTTGCCCAGCTTCATGATCCCGTAGGGGGTCAGCGGCGGCAGGAAGTTGTCGGCATCCGCCGCCGGCAGCATCGACAGCGCGACCGAGTGACAAGAATGTAGATGCACGACCGCGCCAGCCGTACTACGCGTGTCGTAAAAGGCGGTGTGCAGCGGCATCTCCTTGGTTGGCTTGTCCCCCGCCACATGCACGCCCGACGGATCAAACCGGCTCAATCGCCCTGGATCGAGCCGTCCGAAGCTCGTGCCCGTGGGTGAAACCAGCAGCCCGCCATCCTCGGTCTGGGCCGAGATGTTGCCGGTGCTGCCATGGGTCAGCCCCCGGTCAAAAAGCGACTTCGCCAGCAGGCAAATCTGTTCGCGCAAGGCGCTTTCCGCACTCATCCCGCCAGCACCCTATCTGCCTTTTCAAAGAAGTCCTCCGCCCCGAAGTTCCCCGATTTCAGGGCAACAACCAGATCGGCCCCTGCGCGCAAGGCGGGGACCCCGGGGTCAATTTCTGGCCCGATCTCAAGCGTATCCAGACCCAGCCCCTCCACCACCGCGCCAGAGGTCTCACCCCCTGCGGTGATGATCCGCATGGCACCTCCAGCACGCACAGCGCGCGCCACGTCGGCAAAGAACGCCTCTAGCGCAGCAGCAGATGCCTCACGCCCGAATTGCGCCTGCACGTCACGCACGACCTCCGGGTCCGCCGAAGAATAGAGCAGCGGCACGCCCGCCTGCGCCAGGGCCCAGTCGGCAGCCTCACCAGCGGTTAAATGCCCCTCGATCACATCCGCAGCCACAACCTCGCGCGCCGGGTGTTGCGCGGCGTGGTGCGCCACCTGCGCCCGTGTCGCGATGGAGCAGGAGCCCGAAAGCGCCACGGCCCGACCACCCTGCCCGGACCACGGTACATCGCCCGCGACGCAGCCAAAGTTTGCAGGCAGGCCCAGCGCCACGCCCGACCCGCCGGTGACCAGCGGCAAGTCCGCAGCAGCAGCTCCAATGGCGCGCAGATCCTCATCCCGGATGGCGTCAACAACGATATGCCGCTTGCCCGCCGCGTGCTCGGATGCCAGCGCCGACCGGATCGCATCTGCGCCCGCAAACACTGCGGAACTGCCAACATGCCCCACATCATACCGCGATTGCAGGCGCAGCCAGCGGCGCAAGTCGGGGTCCGTCATCGGCGTCAGCGGGTGGTTTTGCATTCCGCTCTCGCTCAGCAGCACGTCGTTCACGAACAAGTGCCCCTGGTACACCGACCGCCCCGTGCCGGGAAAGGCCGGGCAGACAATCACCTGATGGGCCGCCAATGCCTCGGCCAGCGCATCTGCGACGGGGCCGATATTCCCTTCGGGCGTCGAGTCAAAGGTCGAACAATACTTGAAGAAAAACTGCGTGCACCCCTGCGCCCGCAACCACTCCAGCGCCTTAAGCGATTTCGTCACAGCCTCAGAGGGGTCAATTGACCGGGATTTCAGCGCAACCACCCCCGCCTCCACCGATGGATCGGCCGGGCCGCTGGGCACGCCGGTGTACTGCGTCACCCGCATCCCTTCCTTGGCGAGCGTGTTGGCCAGATCGCTCGATCCGGTGAAATCATCCCCGATACATCCCAGTTTCAATGGCCCGCCTCCCCTTGTTGCAGTGCACCAAACCACCGCCGCGCCCGCATTGACAAGCCGCAGGAAAAATTTCGAAAATTCTCCCACGGCGCACCACTTGCGGACCCGGCTACCGCCCCTGTAGGTTTGCGCAAACATCGACAACCCTGAAAGGGGCGCACCTTGGCTTCCACTCCAGCGATCACAGGCACGGGCGTGTTCACGCCAGAGCAGTCCATTTCCAACGCCGAACTGGTCGAGGCGTTCAACGCCTATGCCGACCTGTATAACGCCGAACATGCCGACGCGATTGCGGCGGGCGAGGTTGCGGCCAAGGAACATTCTTCCGAAGAGTTCATCGTCAAAGCCTCCGGCATCGAAAGCCGCTTTGTCATGGACAAATCGGGCGTGCTGGACCCCAAGGTGATGCACCCGCTTTTGCGCCAACGCGGCGATGACGAGCCGTCGATCATGGCAGAAATGGCACTTGACGCTGCGAACAAGGCGCTGGCCCGGGCGGGCAAGACGGCTGAAGACGTCGATGCGGTGATCTGTGCGGCCTCAAACCTCGAACGCGCCTACCCCGCCGTGGCCATCGAAATTCAGGAACTCTTGGGCATTCAGGGCTTTGCGTTTGACATGAATGTCGCCTGTTCCTCGGCCACGTTTGGCATTCAGGCCGCAGCAGACATGGTGCGCTCCGGCTCCATCCGCTCGGCCCTCGTGGTGAATCCCGAGATTTGCTCCGCCCACCTCGAATGGCGCGACCGCGATTGCCATTTCATCTTCGGCGACGTGGCCACCGCCACCCTGATCGAACGGGTGGAGGATGCCAAAGGTGCCTATTTCGAGATCAAGTCGACCCGCTGCGGCACTGCCTTTTCCAACAACATCCGCAACAACAACGGCTATCTGCGCCGCTCGCGTCCTGACGGGATGAAAGACCGCCGCGATATGCAGTTCATGCAGAACGGGCGCAAGGTGTTCAAGGAAGTGCTGCCCATGGTCAGCCAGCACATTGCCGATCACATGGGCGACGAAGGGGTCACGGCGGCAGACCTCAAACGGCTCTGGCTGCATCAGGCCAACAAGACCATGAACGACTTTATCGGCAAAAAAGTGCTGGGCCGCACGCCGGAACCCGGAGAACAGCCCAATATTCTGCAGGACTATGCCAACACCTCGTCGGCAGGGTCGATCATCGCATTTTCAAAATACTCCGATGATCTGGCAGATGGGGACAAGGGGATCATCTGCTCTTTCGGCGCTGGCTATTCCGTGGGTTCGGTTCTGGTTGAACGCCACGGGTAAGGCCGCCACCCGTCCCGCAAGGTGGCGGCCTCCGGGGTCAGCCCTTGTGCTTGAGGCGCAAGGTTTCGACCCCGACCGCTGCGCCCACGCCGATCTCCCCAGACACGGACACGGGCTGCAGGGTAAACGAGCGGTCGCCGCCGCCGATCAGGGCGTGCACACCGGCACCGGCACCGACCGAAGCGTCAGCCGACGCACCGACATAACCGCCTTCCAGCGCGCCATCCTTCACACCGCTTTGCGGCGCGAACACGTACCAAACCAGGGTCTGTTCGTTGCTGGTGGACAAGTCGACACCCACTTTGCGGATGGTGCCGGTGAATTGGTCGGTGCGCCCGCTGGCCGAGGTGTAATCGCAGTCATATTTGGCGCTGGAATAAAGAACGAAGTTCGATTCTTTGGCCTGATGGCAGGTCAGCACACCGGTGGCGACACCATCAGCAGCGGCCAGCATCGGGGCTGTCGTTGAGGCGGCGGCAAGGGCGATCAGTTTCAGTTTGGACGTCATGGGTTCGGTTCCTTTGATGGATGGCCCGGTGGGCCTGCTCGTTTGATGCATCCACATTTAATGGGAACCAATCAGTTCACAACCCTCAAAAGCTGTAACATGATACACGTATCAGCGCGGCTTTGTTACGATCATCGTGCCGGGTCAGGTCACCAGTTCATTGTCCTGTTCCTCGTCTCGGCTTTCGTCATGCGAGGCGAGCGCGATACCGAATGTCAGAATGCCAATCCGACCCGCCGTCATCAGCACAATCACGATCAGCTTGCCTAAGTCG
This sequence comes from Pseudomonadota bacterium, assembly GCA_039179785.1. Lineage (GTDB taxonomy): Bacteria > Pseudomonadota > Alphaproteobacteria > Rhodobacterales > Rhodobacteraceae > Tateyamaria. The sequence continues at coordinate 112,009 of JBCDEK010000001.1, forward strand.
CTGAGGTCGCCGGTCAAACCCATGCTCAGCCCCACGGTGCCCATGGCCGACAACACTTCGAACAGGACAACTTCGAACGCGGCACCCGCTTCGGTCAAAAACAGCAAGAAGGCGGCCACGCTGGCCAGAACCATATAATAGGAAAAACCCGCCGCCGCATCCTGAAGCCGCGCCAGCGGGATCTCGCGCTTGAAAAAGCGGATGCGACCGCGGCCCTTGAGCGTGGACCGCACCAGCCCGACCAAGGCGGCAAAGGACGTGGTCTTTAGGCCCCCGCCAGTGCCCGCAGGTGACGCACCGATCACCATTAGAAAGAACATCACGATCAACACCGCCGATGACAGCGCGCTGATGGGATGGGTGTTGAACCCCACGGTTGTCGACGCGGTCATCACCTGGAAAAAGGCGGCCATCAACCGCTCGGACGGCGGCAGGGCCTGCAAGCTTGGCTCAGTGACAAACAGAAGGACCGTGCCGACCACCAGAAAGCTCAAGGTGATGCGCACGATCACCTTTGAGGTGAAGCCCAGATGCCGCGCCTTGCCCGTCAAGGTGCGCGCCATATCGAGCACGATCAGGAACCCCATGGCCCCTAGAATGCTCAGGGCACTGATCACAACATTGATACCGACATGATCCCTGAACCCCTCGAACGAGTTGGAGTTCAAGCTGAAACCCGCCGTGCAAAACGCTGAAACTGCATGAAAAATTGCGCTCCACAGGGGATTATCGACACCTTCGGCCCGAAACATCGCCCACAGTGCCAGCGCCCCAACGGCCTGCACCGCCGCCGTGAAGATGACCACCGACACCACAAAGGCGCGGGGCGAAATTTCGTCCGGCAGGTTGAACACCTTTTGCGTTGCGTGTTCGCGCAGACGGCCCATATCCGACGTCACCGACAGGACGATAAACGACCCCAGAGTCATGTAGCCCAGTCCTCCGATCTGAATCAGAAGGATGATCACAAGCTCGCCAAAGAAGGTGTAGCTGCTGCCAGGGTCCACGGTCACCAAACCGGTGGTCGACACTGCCGAGGTTGCGATGAACAGATTGTCGAGGCTTCCGATCACCTGCGCTTGTGCAAAAGGCAGGCTCAGCAGCACCCAGCCAAGCGCGATATAGCTGAGATATCCCATCAGCAAAAGCTTTGCCGGTCTCATTTGAAGTACTGCAAAGCGTGCGCGCGCCTTGCTGCGCACCACCGGATCCCTGACAGACGATGCCTCGGGCTTCAGCGCGTCGTCTTGGGCGCTGTCCTTGTCTGCTTGGTCTGCCATGTCATTGAATCCTGCGAATACGAACGGGGCAACGCGACGCATCCACAGAAAGTTCCGGTCTCAGACCTTCTTCAAGGACACCCGGCTGTGCACGTCCTCGACGCTCTCGATCCGTTCTGAATAGCGGTCGACCATATAGCCTTTGCGCCCGCGCACCATCCAGGTGAACTTGACCAGCTCTTCCATCACATCGACGACCCGGCGGTAAAACGGCCCTTCGGGCAGACGCCCGTCTTCAAACTCCAACCACGCCTTGGCGATGCTGGATTGGTTGGGGATCGTAACCATCCGCATCCAACGGCCCAGAATGCGCATCTGATTGACGGCGTTGAAACTTTGCGACCCGCCCGACACCTGCATCACCGCCAGCGTCTTGCCTTGGGTGGGTCGTATGCCGCCCTTCAGCGACAGCGGCAGCCAATCGATCTGGGTCTTCATCAGCCCGGTCATGGCACCGTGGCGTTCGGGACTGGACCACACCATACCCTCGGACCAGGTGGCCAGTTCGCGCAACTCAACCACCTTCGGATGGTCCGCCTCTGCATCGCCGACAAGAGGCAGGCCAGATGGGTCAAACATCCGCGTCTCGCAGCCCAGATAACGCAGAATACGCGCGGCCTCTTCGGCGGCGCGTCGGGAATAGCTCACATCGCGCAAGGAGCCATAGAGGAGGAGTATGCGCGGCGGGTGGCCCGGATCATCAGGGCCCCTGAGCGCATCGACATTGATGGATGGCAGCGCTTCGACAACAAGCGCGGGCAGATCCTCAGCCACTTTCTTCCTCCAGATGCAACTTCATGTCGATCAACACCTGTTGCAGCAGCGTCGTTTCTTTCAGCAGGCGCTTGGCTTCGTTGACCGTGATGATCCCGTCCTCGATGGATTGCTGGTATTCGGTCATCAGCATGGCAAAGCGCTGGCTCAGCGCGATCACATCCGAATTCACCCCGCCCGAGCGTTCCTCGTTCGGGCGGCGGTCATCATGGCTCAGCGAAATGCCCTGCAACTCGGCAAGGGCACTGGTCACATGCGGATAGCTTGCCGCCTCTTCCAGCGCGATCACCGCGTCGATGGGCATGAACCGATCCTCATGTTCGAGGTTGTCGGAATAATACCGTCCCAGCGTCGCCTTGGACTTGCCCGTCAATTCACACGCCGGTTCGATCCCCACATCCTTGACCAGAGATTCGGTGTGCTTCTTCAGATAACTGCCAACGCTCATACAACTCGCCCCGTCTGACTGCGGCCCAATTCAACCCCGGGTGCCGGGGAACATGGACGGTCTTTTCCCATTAATCTGCTCATCCGCAAATGTCATTTGTAAATGCGTCCCAACGGTTTTCGGGACGTAACAAGTGCCCGGTGGCCCCAACCGCCGGTCCGGGTGGGATCCGTCATATCCTCTGTCCCGTGGGGGCGGCAGGCCGGGTGACCGGCAGCAGGGATGGCGGGTCCGTCGGAGGTTTTGAGTATCGGGACAGGCATCATCCCCAAAAGGGGCGCACGCGCCCTGGCCTGTCCCCAGTTCACCCAGTGCCGAAGCGGTGCAGGGGCACGCGACGCAGGCGACAAGACCACGCGCGCAGCCCCGGCACCCACCTGCGTTCCCCTTGCCGCCGGACGCGCGCCCAATTAATCACCCGCCATGGCCAAGCTCTATTTTCACTACTCCACCATGAATGCGGGCAAATCGACCGTCCTGTTGCAGGCCGCGCACAACTACCGTGAACGCGGGATGGAGCCTTATCTGTTGACCGCCTCGTTCGATGACCGCGCGGGCGCGGGCAGGATCGCCTCACGCATCGGGATCGGGGCCGAGGCCGACACCTTTACCCGCACCGATGACCTCTTTGCCAAACTCGCCACCCGCCAGGCCGCGGGGCGCGTCGCGTGCGTGTTCGTGGACGAGGCGCAATTCCTCACCGAAGATCAGGTCTGGCAACTGGCCCGCGCTGTCGACGACCTGACGCTGCCCGTGATGTGCTACGGCTTGCGCGTCGATTTTCGGGGCAAACTGTTTCCCGGGTCGGCCACCCTGCTCGCCCTGGCAGACGAAATGCGCGAGGTGCGCACGATCTGCCATTGCGGGAAAAAGGCGACCATGGTGATCCGCCAGGACGCAGACGGCAACACGATCACCGATGGCGCCCAGGTGCAGATCGGAGGGAACGAGACCTACGTGTCGCTCTGCCGGCGCCACTGGCGCGATGCGGTGGGCGACGGTTAGGTGCAAGGGGCGCAGGGCATGATCTGCCCCACGCAAAAGGGGCGAGGCACACGCCCCGCCCCGGCAAGATCCAGATCAGGCGCGCACGCGCCACGCCCGTCCGTTTACTTTGCCGTGATACGACCGTCGGTATAGGGCGTGAACGGCCCCTGCGCGGCAAGATACTCGGCGGTCACATCCGCAAGGTCGGGCCCAAAGTCATAGGCGTTCGCGGCATCGACAAACATCGCATAGCCGTCACCGCCATTGCGCACGTAGTTGTTGCTGACCACGCCATAGACCTTGTCCATCTCGATCGGCGCACCGCCCACCATGACATCGCTCACGCGTTCGCCCGCAGGTTTCGACACGTCAAAGGCATAGCTCATGCCCGCCACTTGCGGGAAACGGCCTGCGCCATCTTCGATCTGGCCCACGCCGTTTTCCAGCGCTGCGACAATCGCTACACCCGGCACCTGGAAGGTCGATAGCGTGTTCTGGAACGGCAGCACCGTCAGCACTTCGCCCATGGTGATCTCGCCCGCGTCGATGGACGCACGAATGCCACCGCCGTTCTGGATCGCGATCTCAATGCCCTGATCCTTGACCCGGTCCAGCATCGCATCGGCAATCAGTGACCCCATGGGGCATTCCTGCGCCCGGCAGGTGTCGCGCCCCCCTTCGATGGCCTCGGCGGCTTCAGCCACCACACGCGTCTTCATCTCTTCGATCGGCGCACCCATTTCGGCGATCCGTTCGATGAAGGCCGCGTTCGGCTCGACCGATGCATCAAGCAACATGGGGTCACCCGAGGCCGCGGTCACATTGCCGTCGTCGTCGAAGGTCACGGTCAGGTGCCCCAGATACTTGGTATAGGCATAGGCCTGCGCCACAGGCGTATCGCCCACCATCTCGGGATAGGCCGGTGTTTCGTCGTCGCCATTGGTCATCAGCGTATGGCTGTGCCCGCCGATCACCACATCGATGCCCGGCACTGCTTCGGCAATGGCAAGGTCCATGTTCAAGCCAACGTGGTTCAGCGCGATGATGATGTCGACACCTTCGCCTTCCAGCGTCGCGACATCCGCCTGCAGCGCCTCAATCTCATCCTGGAACACAACATTCGGACCGGGCGACGAAGTCTCGACCGTGTCCGTCGCGAGGGCCGAAATCACACCGATCTTCTTGCCACCCACCTCAAGCACAACATGGTTGTCGACCTTGCCGTTCAGCTCTTCCGAGGACGACAGATCAAGGTTCCCCGAAATCACAGGAAAGCTCACCTTCTCGATGAAGTCCGCCAACCCCTGCGGCCCATCGTCAAATTCATGGTTGCCCACGGCCATGGCGTGATAGCCCATCTGCTCCATGAACTCGGCCTCGGCCGCACCCTTGTAAGTGGTATAGAACAGCGAGCCCTGGAACGGGTCACCCGCATCCAGCACAACGACATTCTGGTTGTCCAAGCTGGCTTTTTTAGCATCGATGGCGGACTTGACCCGCGCCACACCGCCAAAGCACTCGCCCTCGGCCTCACCCTCGGCATTGCAGGTCGAATCGAAGCGATTGATCGATTCAATGCGGCTGTGCATGTCGTTGGTGTGCAGGATGTGCAGCGTGTATTCGGCGGATGCCATCCCAGCGCTCAGCGCCAGTGCAGCGGTGCCCATCAAAAATCGGGTCATTTTGGTGTCTCCCTTATTGGTTATGACCATATCGTGACAACAATCCGTGGTCCGAGTCAAAGCGGTTCCTTAGGGAAACCGCGCAACAAATCCATGACAGCGCCCACTTGACCAGCGCTTGGGCAACCGGCATCACGCACCCATGCTGATCTACAAGATTTTTCGCGGTCCCGAATGGGCCGCTTTGCGGGAAAACGGCACCACGCCGGGCGCGCCCATTGACGTGGCTGACGGCTATGTCCATTTCTCGACCGCCGAGCAGGCCGCAGAAACGGCGGCCAAGCATTTCGCGGATCAAGACGATCTGTTCCTGATCGCGGTCGGGACAGACCACCTGGGCGATGACTTGAAATGGGAAGTGTCCCGAGGCGGGGCCGAGTTCCCCCATCTCTATCGCGACATGCGGCTGGCCGATGTACACTGGGCCCAGCCCCTGCCGCTGGAAAACGGAATACACCAGTTCCCGGCAGGCGCAGGGTTTGACACATGACACATATTGACCCAACCCCCGACCAATTCGCCGCATTCAAGGACCTGCCCCGCGATGTCCCAATCGAGATGCTCAACCTTGTGCGCTTCAATGACCTCGCCAACTACCCGGGCGATCACGATCTTGCCCGCGACGGCCTGACCGGCGCGCAAGCCTACGGGCTCTACGGCAAGGAAACCGGCACCATATTACAAAAGGTCGGTGGCAGCATCGTCTGGCGCGGCGGTTTCGAAACGGTCCTTATCGGCCCCGCGGACGAAGCGTGGGACGCCGTCTTCATCGCGCGCTACCCGAATGCCGGGGCCTTCCTCGCCATGGTCACCGACCCCGACTACCAAAAGGCCGTTGTACATCGGCAGGCGGGCGTCAAAACCTCACGCCTGATCCGCTGCAAACCCGCAGATCAGGGCGCGTCTTTCGGATGAAGCAAACGCTCGAACGGATCGGCACGCGGGCGCTGCGCACGCTGGATCCGGAAACGGCGCACGGGCTGGCGCTCAAGGCTTTGCACACGCCCCTTGCTCCCCTACCCGGCCCGGTAACCAGCCCCCGCCTGCACACGACACTCGCGGGGCTAAACCTGCCCAACCCCGTGGGCCTTGCCGCAGGCTTCGACAAGAACGCCACCGCCATTGCGCCCCTTGGCCGGGCGGGCTTCGGCTGGATCGAAGTGGGTGCCGCCACGCCCCTGCCCCAGCCCGGCAACCCCAAGCCGCGCCTCTTCCGGCTGACCGAAGACGCCGCCGCCATCAACCGCTTCGGCTTCAACAACGACGGGATGGAGGCGATCGCGGCCCGCCTCGCCAAACGGCCCAAAGGCGTGCCGGTGGGCCTAAACCTCGGTGCCAACAAGGACAGCGCCAACCGGGCCGAGGACTTTGCACGCGTTCTGCAACACTGCGCGCCGCATATCGACTTTGCCACGGTCAACGTCTCCAGCCCGAACACCGAAAAACTGCGCGACCTGCAGGGGCCCATGGCCCTCGCCGCCCTGCTTGACGGTGTGATGCAGGTGCGCGGCAACATACCGGTCTTCCTGAAAATCGCCCCCGACCTGACCGATCAGGACCTCGCCGACATCGCAAAAGTGGCCGAGGACGCGCGCGTCGCCGCGATCATCGCCACCAACACAACGCTCGACCGCGACAACCTCCGCAGCCCGCACGCAGGTGAAAAAGGCGGCCTGTCCGGCGCACCGCTTTTCGAAAAATCCACGCGCGTCCTGGCAAAGCTCCACCGCCTCACCAAGGTCCCGCTGATCGGCGTCGGCGGCATCTCAACCGCTGAAGACGCCTACACCAAGATCAAGGCCGGCGCCTCAGCTGTGCAACTCTACACCGGCCTCGTCTACGGCGGCCTCACACTCGTCGCGCGCATCGCCGAAGGCCTGGACGCCCATCTAAAAAAGGACGACCACCCGTCGGTCAAAGACGCCATCGGGACAGAGACAGAGCGCTGGCTCTAATCCTTCTTCATTTCGCCAAATAAACCGCGGGGTCTGGGGCAGCGCCCCAGTCCCTCACCCCGCTGCCCGCTCCAACGCCGGATAACGCACCCCCAACGTCACCCCACGCGCAATGAACGAAATCAGGATCGCGGCCCACAGCCCGTGATTGCCCATCAGCGGCAACAGCGCAAACACGGCCAGCCAGTAGATCACAAAGGATATCGCCATCATGTTGCGCATGTCCCTCCCGCGACCGGCACCAATGAAAATCCCATCAAACATCCACGCCGCACAGCCCACAAGCGGCGCGGCCACCATCCACCAAAGATACGCGCGCGCCGTCGCCTGCACGTCGACATCCTTGGCCATGACGTCGATCAGCCAAGGTCCGGCCAGCAGGAACCCGAACGCGGTCACGCAACAGACCACCATGCCCCAGGTGGACGTCATGATGGCCGACCGGCGCACGCGGGCCGGGTCACGGCGGCCATAGGCGCGGGCAATCAACGTCTCGGCAGCAAAGGCAAAGCCGTCCATGGCGTGCGCGGTGATATACATGAACTGGATCAGCACCTCGTTCGCCGCAAGTGTCACGTCGCCAAAACGTGCCCCCAGAAAGACAAAGCTGGAAAAGATGATCATCAGCATCAGCGACCGCAACAGGATATCGGTGTTCAACAGCGCCATCTTGATCAATTGCGCCCGCCGCAGAACGCGGGGCCAGTCGCGCCAGGCAGGGTGGTCGAACGCCGCGCGGCAGAACCAGAAACCCAACCCAGCCCCAATCAGTTCGGCAATCACCGTGGCAATGGCCACCCCGGTCACACCCCAGCCAAATCCCAGCACGAATACGAAATTCAGGATGATGTTCACCCCGTTCATCACCAGCTGAACCCAGAACACGCCCCCTGTCCGCTCCATCGCCACCAGCCAACCGGTGAGCGCATAGACCGCGATGGCCGCCGGGGCCGCCCAGATACGGATGAACAGATAATCCCGGGTCAGGCTTTCAACCTCGGCGCTGGCCGGGGAGAGTTGGAATGCCAGCCAAAAGATCGGGATCTGCAACAGGAACAGACCCACGCCGCCCATACCCGCCACAAGCAGCGCACGGGTCAACCACGCCGACACCTCGCCCTCATCCCCCGCGCCCGCGGCCTGGCCCACCAGGCTCACCGTGCCCATGCGCAGAAAGCCGAAAATCCAGTACATCGTCGTCAGGATGATCGCGCCCATCGCGACCGCCCCGATGGGCGCGGCCTCCCCCATCTGGCCGACGACACCCACGTCCACAGCCCCCAATATGGGCACCGTTGCGTTGGACAAAACGATCGGCAACGCGATCTTGAGCACCCGCTTGTGCGTCAGCGGCGCGGGTGGCGCCTTGGGGTCTACGGCCTCCAAACTACCGCCGCTGCGGCATCACGAAATGCCCCGTGGCCTGCGCAAACAAGCGGTCGCGATTGTCCTGCCATCCCTCGACATGTACGCTCGCATAGCGTCGCCCCGACCGGTTGATCCGCGCGCGGGCATAGGCATCACGCGGCAGGCCCGACCGCAGATAATCCACTGAAAAATCTACTGTTTTCGGCAACCGGGGCATCCGCGTCTCGCCCCCCGGATCGAAATCAAGACTGCCTTTCTCGATATCTTCCCACAGATACGCCCATGACAACGTCATGACCGCGGTCACCTCAAGAAAGGCCGCCGTGACACCCCCATGCAGCGCCGGCAAGAGCGGGTTGCCAATCAGCTTTTCATCGAAAGGCAGCACGCCGGTCAACTCGTCGCCCCGCCGATCAAAGGTCACACCTAGATACTGGATGTACGGAATCCCATCGACCAGCGCCCGCAGCGCCGCATCGCGCCGCTGTTTGACCACCTGAACCGGTTCCGGCTTCTTCATTTGCCGCCCTCCACGGTAAAGGCGCCCGTTGCCGTCGCCACCGGGTTGTCCCCATCGTCGTCACAGGCCGTGGCCCGCACAAACGCCACCGAACGGGTCACGTGATAACAAGTGGCGCGCGTCGTGATCGGCTGGCCGGGCGTCGCGGCGCGCATATAGTCGATGCGCAAATCCAGCGTGGCCGTGCCCGCCAGGTTCTTCGGGTGGCTCATCACCGCCGCCCCACAACACGTGTCCATCAGCGCCGACACTGCCCCACCGCTGATCACACCCGTTTCCGGGTCACCAATCAGCCGCTCATCATAGGGCATCGTGATCTCGGCCACCCCGTCCCCCATCTCGGTCAGCACCATCCCAAGGTCGCGGGAATGTGGAATAGCTTCGATGAATTGTCTGGCAAGCTTCAGTTTGTCGGGGTCTGACATGGGGCCTCGTTGCGTGGTCTTGCCCTCGTTATGGGCATCGTGCCGCGCTTGGGCAAGGCACCTGTTGCACGGCGTAGCCCAGCGCCGTAGGCTTGGAGGCCAGGGATGGAGATCACGAAAATCATGGCAGACGACCGCTTGAGCTTTAAGGAGATGTGCGCGGAGTTCGACGTCACCCCGCGCACCCTGCGATATTACGAATATATCGAACTCCTCCAGCCCGACCGCGAAGGGCGCTCACGCTTTTACGGCGCACGCGAACGCGCGCGCATGAAACTCATCCTGCGCGGTCGCAAGTTCGGCTTCCAACTCGAAGACATCCGCCAGTGGCTGATGATCTACGAAAACGAGGGCACCGAAGCGCAAATGCGGGCCTGGGTGGTCTTGGCAGATGGCCAGCTCAAGGAGTTGGACGAACAGCGTAAGCAACTCGACGAGGCGCGCCAGGAATTGCAGGATCTGCGCGACAGCGTGGCCAACGGGCTCGCCGGCTGACCCGCAAACAAGAAACGCCCCGACCCGGGGGAGGATCGAGACGCTTCATGTCACACAGGCTGTGTATCAGCTTGGTGTGAACGGCAAGGACGAATGGTGCAGCACGATCTTCAGTTCGCCATCCTCCATCTCCTGAATACCAAACGTGTATTCCACCTTCACCTCTGACCCATCCGTCGTGGTGAAGAAGTAATTGCCCATGGCAAGTGCGGTGTCGCCACTGATGCTGGTGCCCTCATTCTCCCACCGGACGTTGGTGTAGGGTGCAATGGCAAAACCACCGTCCTCTTCAATGCTGCCCCCGACAAAGTAAGACAGCGCCTCATCAAAGCTCCCGCGGAACTGGTCATCACTTGCCAGCGTCGGCTTGAACAGCACAGGCGCGTCACCGCCATAGGCATAGAATGTCTCGATATGCTCCCGCGCTGCGGCCTCATAGTCGCCGCCTGCCGTGTGCACCTCTCCGATGTTCACAATGCCCTCGCCCCAGGCCGTCTTGAACTCGGTCACCCGCTCGGGCGTCAGTTCGGATTTGTCATAGGCGGACGCGATGCCAGCGGTCAGGGCAAGGGTGGCGGCGGTGGTGATCAGGGTCGTCTTGAACATGAGTGGTCTCCTCTCGGGGTTGGTGCAGCGCGCGCGCTGCTCTGAGGAACAGATGGGACCCCGCCATCAATACTACCAATTGAAAGAAGCGCGCCGAACGATAGCTAAAGGGCATGGATCAAAATACCCCTGCCCGCCCCTCCCTGCGCCAGTTGCAGTATTTCGTCGCCGTCGCCGACCACCGCGCCTTCGGCAAGGCCGCGCAGGCGCTTGCCGTCAGCCAGCCCAGCCTGTCGAAACAGCTCTCCACGATGGAGGATGAGCTGGGCGCGCCCCTGTTCGAACGCACCTCGCGCAAGGTCCGGCTGACATCGCTGGGGGATCGGCTTCTGCCACGGGCCCGTGTGATCCTGCAGGAAGTCCGCGAGTTTCGCGCCGTCGCGCGCGGTGCCATCGGTCCTTTCGGCGACAAGCTGGCGCTCGGCGTGCTGCCGTCCATCGGCGCCTATTTCATGCCCCACGCAAGCCGACAGCTGCACCGCATGTACCCCAACCTGCGCCTCGCGGTGCGTGAGGGGCCGACGCAGCAATTGCTGACCCTGCTCAAGGACGGGCACCTTGATGCGGTGATCGGCACCCCGACCAACGAACCCGACGTGGCCAGCCAGCCGCTTTTTACCGAAACGCTCTGGGCCTGCGCCGCGGCAGACGATCCGCTGTCGTCTGACACCGCGCCAATCACCCTGACGGACCTCGCCGACAAACCCCTGCTGTCGCTCAGTTCCGAATTCCGCCTCGCCCGCATCGTGGACCGGTTGGCCGAACGTGCGGGCACCTTTGTCAGCCGCGACTATCAGGGCAGCAGCCTGGACGCCGTACGCCAGATGGCTGTGATGGGGGCGGGCGTGGCGGTGCTGCCGTCGCTCTATGCCCTCGCCGAAGCGGTGCGCGATCCCGACTTCATCGTGCGCCGCATCGACGACGCCGAGGCCGTCCACGACATCGCGCTGCTCTGGCGGCGAGGCTCACCGCTGGACACGGATTGCCAGCATCTGGCCGACCATCTTGTGGCCGTCAAACAGGACATCCGCGCCGCCCGCGCCGAACGGTTCAGATGACCGACAGCGTCGCACACTTCGCCAGGTGGTTCACCCGCAGGCTGGTCGACCCCTGCACCAGCGACCCGATGCTGCCCAAGCCTCGACGCCCCATCACGATCAGGTCCGCACCCACCTCCTTGGCATAGCCGACGATGTGATCCGCGGGATCGCCCTGTTCGGCCTGCACACCCGCGATATTGCGACCGCAGTCCGACGCCACAGCGGTGGCATCGGCCACGATCTTGTCCGCCGCCAGCAGCACTTCAGCCTGGTCCGGCATGGTGGTCACCGCATGATAACCCGCAACCGCCCCCATCGCGAAGGCCACAGTCTGGGGCTGCGGCGTATGCACCAGATACAGCGCGCTGTCATATTTCCCCGCCAGATCGCAGGCAATGCGCACCGCATTGTCCGACGTCTGTGATCCATCCACCCCCACAACGATCTTGCTGAACATCGCAAACCCTCCTTTTTTGCTGAGGATCACGCTATGCAAACGCCCGGTGGGGCGCATTGACCTGCATCAACAGGCCCGGGACCCGGCCCCGAAACGCACAGAATTGAAAGACCGCCCCCAAGAGCCGCCCATACCCTGTCGCCGGTCACTTGGCGCTTGACGCACCTCACAATCACGTCAACCTTGGTCGTGACGCAACGTAGAACTTACGTAAAGGTCACCTAGCCGTTGCATCGAATCCGTCTCTCCCCCATGTCGTGGCCGCAACAGGATATGCGAGTGATCCGATGACCGAGAAAACGATGACTATCCGCGAAATGTGCGACGCCTTCGAGGTGACGCCGCGGACATTGCGCTTTTACGAAGCCAAGGAATTGCTGTTCCCGATCCGGGAGGGCCAAAAGCGCCTGTTCACCAAACGTGACCGGGCGCGGCTCAAGCTGATCCTGCGCGGCAAGCGCTTTGGCTTCAGCCTCGAAGAAATCCGCCAACTGCTCGATCTTTATGACATGGGCGACCAGCAGCAGACCCAGCTGGCGCGCACCTATGACATTGCCCGCGACCGTCTGGCCGACATGGAACAGCAACGCGACGAGCTGACCGAGGCGATCGACGACCTCAAGGACCAGTTGAAATGGGGCGAGAAAATGCTCGCCTCGATGAACGTGACGAAAAAAGCCGCTGAGTAAGCGGCACGGAACTATAGGGAGAGACTTATGCCAAGCTACACGCCCCCCACCAAAGACATGCAATTCATCCTGCACGATGTGCTGAACGTGACCGGCGCCGACATCCCCGGCTATGACGAGCTTGAGGCCGATTTCACCTCTGCCATCCTTGAAGAAGCAGGCAAGCTGACCTCAGAAGTGTTGGCGCCCCTGAACGTCGTGGGCGACAAGGAAGGTTGCCGGTTGGAAAACGGCGTCGTCTACACGCCTACCGGGTTCAAGGACGCGTTCGAGCAGGTCAAAGAAGGCGGCTGGCCCGGCCTCGACATGCCCGAGGAATTTGGCGGCCAGAACATGCCTTACGTGATGGGCACCGCCGTGGGCGAGATGTTCTCGTCCGCCAATATGGCCTTTACCATGTATCAGGGCCTGACCCACGGCGCGGCCTCGGCTATCCTGGCCCACGGCTCGCAACAGCAAAAAGAGACGTATCTGCCCAAGATGGTGTCCTGCGAATGGACCGGCACCATGAACCTGACCGAACCGCATTGCGGC